>CADBYN010000006.1 GCA_902798835.1 Candidatus Avelusimicrobium bubulum
TGTAATTTCAAGTGCACGTACTGCATTGTGCCCAGCGTGCGCGGCCCCGTGAAATGTTTGCCCGCGCAAGACATTTTAGCCGACATTACACGCAAAGCACAGGCGGGCGCTAAAGAAATTATGCTCTTGGGGCAAACCGTCAATGCGTATCAGGACGGCAATACCTCGTTTGCCGATTTGTTAAACCGCGTAAGCGAAATTCCCGGCGTAGCGCGCGTGCGTTTCACCAGCCCGCATCCGATTTATTTTACGCCGCAATTTCTGCAAGCCGTTAAAGATAACCCCAAAATTGCGCACCACGTGCACATGCCGGTACAAAGCGGATCTACTAAAGTTTTGCAAGAAATGAAACGCGGCTACACGCGCGAAATTTTCTTGGAAAAAGTGCGCGCCCTGCAGGAGTGCGGGTTTACTATTTCCACCGATATCATTGTGGGTTTCCCTACCGAAACGCAGGAAGATTTTGAACAGACCCTCTCGCTAGTGGATCAGGCCCAATTTATAGCCGCGTACTGTTTTAAATATTCCCCCCGCCAGGGAACTCCGGCCGCCCAAATGAAGCTACACGACGAGCAAACCCTGGAAAGCCGCCTAGATATTTTACTCGGCAAAGTAAAAGACCTTTCCGAAACGGCTTATCAACGCCAAGTAGGCACTCTGCAACAAGTGCTCATGGAAGAGCCGCGCAAAGGCAAAAGCTCTACGAACTTTTGGGTACAAACAGGGCTTGATTTTCCGGTCGGTAGTTTAGTAAGTTGTAAGATAGAGAAGGCAGAAGGAACACTCTTATTTGCGAGGAATGAACATGACTAAAAAATATTCTGAAAAACGCCGTCACCCGCGCATGCCGGTGATCAGCAACTTAATTGAACCCGTCAATCTGCACTACAAAACAGACGACGGCAAGGAAACTTCGTTAGTAGCTATCTTGGCGGATTTGTCTGCCTCCGGGATGCGCATGATCAGCTTTTTAGGAGCCCCGCTAGCCGATAAATTTTCCATTAGTTTACAACTACCCGGCACCGATAAAATCGAAGTAGATGCCAAACTTGCCTGGGTCAAACAGCGCGAGAACGTTTACACCATCGGTATTGAATTTTTACACATGGCTGAAAAACACGCTAAACTCATTAGCGAAATGGCCGACGACTTCAACGATTGCGATACGCGCATTCTCTTAAAGTTGCCCGACGTGTGCACCGAAAAATGCAAATGCCACCGCATCTGCAACAAAATTCAAAAAGACGAAAGCTTATTTGAGAAATAAACCCAACAATTCTTCGCAAACTAACATCCCCCGGCCTACGCCGGGGGTTTTAGTTAAGATTACTTTTTCAACCCATTATTTTCTACAATATACCTATGAAACCCATTGTGATTTGCGGCCCGACCGCCTCAGGCAAAACAGACCTGGCTTTGGAAATCGCCCGGCAAACAGGCGGAGTAATTATCTCGGCCGATTCACGCCAAGTGTACAAGCAGCTCACCATCGGCACCGCCAAACCGCAAGGGGTTTATCAAAACGAGCTCTACACCGTGGACGGCGTGCCCTATTTGCTGGTTGATTTTGTGGACATGACCGAGCGCTTTAACGCGGGGAACTTCTGCAAATTGGCCGCCGAACTGGCCGCGCGGTTTGCGGGCAAACAACTCATTTTTGCCGGCGGCACCGGGATGTACTTACAGGCGTATTTTGTGGGGATGGACGAGCTCCCCCCTGCCGCGCCGCAAACGCGCGCGCAACTGACCTCCTTGCTGGAAAAGCACGGCAAAGAGGGCTTGCACCAAGCGCTCGCGCAAAAAGATCCTGTTTCCGCCCAGCAAATTCCCGTCGGAAATGTGCAACGCACCATGCGCGCGTTAGAGCTTTGCCTACTGACCGGGAAACCCGCCAGCACCTTAAAAAGCGGCCACTTTTTTAAGTTGCCCGACCCTAAGAAATCACATTGGGTCTATTTGGATTGGGAAAAAGACTGCCTCAACGAGCGCATCGCGCAACGTACTGAGCAAATTTTTGACGGGATGTGTGCGGAAGCCAACAAGCTATTAAAGCAGGGATTCTCGCCGGATATTCCCGCGTTAAAAACGCTGGGTTATCCGCAAGCGATTGCGTATTTAAACGGCGCGCTCACACGCACCAAATCCATGGAGGAAGTCATCCTCAAAACCCGCCAATATGCCAAACGCCAACGCACGTGGTTTAACCGCTACACACAAGCGCAGCGCTTATCTTTCACACACGCACAAGACTTTGATATCAAAAAAATCGCGCCGGCCGTATTGGCTAGCGCAAGCAAAAATGCGTAAGTTTTGAGTATAGCACAAGCTACATTCCAAACCGCTCAACCGTCGGCCCGTCTCCATACCGGCCCATCGTTTTTTCGATAAATTTCAACGTGGTTTTAGGTGCAAACCCGTTAAAAAGGAACGATTCTTCCGTCCTGTAACAGGGGAACTCCTTGAGTTCTTTTGCCGCCAACCCCGCCGGCACCGTAGCCGTTACCACGCCTATTATGCCTCCATTTTTCAACGTAACAGCTCCGCCCGAATTGCCCGGGTTTAACCCAAATCCGCACGAAGACCACATAGATTGTTTACCTCCGAAATAAAGCACTTTCTTCGAGCCGGTAAATAGTTGCATTTTCCCGTTTTCCCACCAGGGCACCTCTACATCATTTCCTTCCAAATTTAAATCCATCAATCCATACCCACCGTGTACGTATAGCACCGGGATGGTCTGCTCGGGGGTTTCCTCCTCTCCCGGCTGGTGGTGAATGAGAGCTACGTCCCAACTTTTGGGAATCGTTTGAGAAGGAGTTGCTTCCACCGGGCGGTATTGTTTGGGAACAAAAATCTCTCGTCTATCTATCGGCACCCAGGCATTTACCGGTCCGTGCGCCAACAAAATTTTAACTTGGCAGGTGGCATCCTTCTTGCATCTGTCTACACAATGGGCCGCCGTAATAAACCAATTTTGGTGAATACGAAAAGTTTGGCATTGTTCTTGGTAATTTTTACCCTGGGCGATCAATTGTTTCTGGAACATATAATCGTCCGCAAAGACCTCACGCGCAGACGAAAAAGTCCCGGCAAACACACACAAAGATAACGCTAAAAATAGTTTTTTCATACTGTAAGTATATATAATAACCCTCTAAAAAACCAGGGCAAAAAGGCCTAATTTTCCCTAGGCCTTGATGAAGCGGGGCTCGCTTTGCTGCGCAAACTCGCATAAGTCTGCGGCTTTCAAATCCCGACGTGGCTCTTCACGGATTTGGTCACAAGTCGGCTCGTTGACCCTCGCCGCTCGCGACCCCGCCTCGCCATGCTCGCCTTGCTGCGCAAACTCGCATAAGTCTGCGGCTTTCAAATCCCGACGTGGCCTGAAGCAGTTCAGGCCACTCCACTCTCTGCCAATTAAAAAAGCACCCAAACGGGTGCTTTTTAACTGGCGGAGAGGGAGGGATTTGAACCCTCGAAACCTTGCGGTTTACAGGTTTTCGAGACCTGCTGTTTCAACCACTCACACACCTCTCCAATTATACCGTTGCCGAGTGGCGGGCGCGGGTACCTTTTTCTATTGTACTAAATTTAGTACCGAGCTTGGGAACGCGACGCACTTTGTCTTTCCATAAAATGTTGGCAAAACGCTTTGACATGTTCCTGCTGGGAAATACACACTAAATTACGCTGGGTATCCCCTAGATCGTACGCACGGAATAACCGGTAAGGGGCCATTTGATTTTGCCGTTGGGCGGCTACACCTTGAGGCTCCAATTCCAAGGAAAAATCGTTTGACAGAGCACAACGGCTACTTTTTTCACTCAAGCACGGGGTAAAATTTAACTCGCTCCACCGGGTAGCATAGCTGCCGTGATTATTATAATAAGCATGTTGCGCAGAACGGGCTTGTTCCAAGGCATCGGCGGCTACCCCCGCGCGGGCTTGTTCCAAAGCGCGGGCATATTGCGGTAGAGCAATAGCTGCCAAAATTCCCCCCACAAACACAACAAGCAGCAACACAAAAAAGCCAATAATCATCGCGATCATACAACCTTGCTTTTCGTTGGGGGTTTCATCTATCACCAAACACCCGGCCATTTTATCATGCAAGCATTGTTTCCGCTCTGTCCACAAACACATCAAATAGCCAATACATAAAGTAAGTCCGGAAACAATACAACCCAAGTAACGCCCTAATGAACGCCAAAAAGAAATACGTTGTCCGTTTTCATCGGTTACTTTAAGGCCGAATATCCGTTTGCCGATAGTGGCTTGCCACGAGGAACACTCCGGGCATACAAAATAACCAATAAAAACACCCAGCCCCAGCAAAATCCCGACTACTTGGATGGCCGCCTGATTGGCTCCCATCCGCGCCAGCACAAAGCCGAATATAAACCCGATTATTAACGAGATAAAGTAACTGATAAAATAGTCCAGCAGATAAGCTGCGGTACGTTTCCAAAAACTTGCGTATGTCATATTTTCTCCTTTACATAATTTCCACGTCTATCTTGTACATTATACTTTTTTTAACGATATAATTTTCTCCCTTGCTCCAAGACCCAGGCTCTTTTCTAGGTCCAATGACCCTTGTGCCCCTTGTACATAAACAGGCATAATAATAGTATGATCAAACGTATTGTTATTTTTTGTCTTATATTTTCCGTGCTTCCCTTATCGGCCGGCGGATTGAAAGGTTTTGCGAAAAAAACAAGAACGAGTTTTTCGCGCTTGATAAAACGAAATTCACATCTCCGCTCGACGAAAGCAAGTGCCCGTTCCCGCTCCAAGGAGCCTACGATTGCGCGCGACGCTACTGCTACCATTTCCCGCGCAGAGCGAGCCATTGCCAAAACTGAAAAAAAATACGCTGCCGCTCTTAAACCGAAAACAAATTCCCAACCGGCTTCTACTACTCTTGCCCGCGCACCGTTACGAAACCCGTTTCACGGCCGTTATCCCTCCGGATTGTTAGAAGAAGAACAGCTCATCCGCGATTGGATGGAATTTTTTAAAAACGGCCACTTCCGCCCGCGCGACCAGGTAGAAGCCATTGAAGGAATGTCGCCCAAGCAGATGAATAATATCATCGAATACTTGTACTATATGCCCCTGGAAGAAGCGCAAGAAATCATCTTAAACCCTCTACGCGAAACGGGCCGCCTGCCGGACTTTATGTATTCCAATAAACTCATCCCCGGCACCCGGCGTTTGCCTACGGGCTACTATAAAAATAAATTTAATGAAAATATCTCTCAACTCTTGCAATTAGCGCAGGAAGAGGGCTCTGTCTTTACCCGCAATGACCAATTAAAAGAATTGATCAGCACCATGAAAGACTACACGTTCAAACAAGGATTTACGTTTGAAAATTCTTCCGAATTAACTAACGGACTTCGAAGGAATTGGGAAATAATTGTAGAAGAAGTTCGCAGATCCAACATCACAAGCATCAATCGCGAACTGATTACGCGGGCGTGGTATAAGCAAGTAGCACTGCCCGGGGGCAAATCTGTGAGTTTACATACATACTTCTTACAAACCCGCAAAACGGCTTTTTTTGACAAAGCCGTTCCGGAGTTTTATTTAAACAGCCCCAAATGGGTAGCGCTTGAAAACGAGCGGCGCAACTTAATTGCCAAGGAATATCCCTTTGCTGCGTCGGATGCTCACGTTTTTAACTTACTGCAGCAACGTCTTATTTTAGGCAATGCGGATAAATACCTTACCCTGGAACAATTCGGGGCATTGATGACCTCGTTATATCAGCAAACATACGGTAAAGCACGTACGCAAATTATCAACGAGGGCGCCGTTTCCATGCAGAACGATCCCTTGCTTGGCCTGAAGGCACAAACCCCCTCCAGCACCACCATTAAGGTAAATAATTTCGATAAACTGGGAGGTGTGTGCCAAGCTTCTTTTGGGGATGGCGGTTACATGGGGCCGGTGCGTGCCGGTTACGACGGAACTTCCACGGTAGCCCGGTTTGAACCGGTTGTATTTGAAAACGTGCGTGTGGTCACTTTTGATATGAGTACGTTGCAGCCGCGCGTAGTTACTTTGGATAAAGTATCCTACGTGAAAGATTTGAAAAAGCCGGATATTGACCGGGTGCGTGCCAGCTCAATGGTGGGCGACGGGTTAGATATTTCGCGCGATGCTTTAACGGTAGAACGCGCCGAAAAAGCCCTGCACGATATTCCCCACCTGCGCGCTACAATTTATCCGCAATCGCGCGTATCGTATGCGCATAAAGTTCCGTATATGAAAGGGGGCGGTTTAGCGGCGTACTTGGCGCTGTTCACCCCGGACTTTTACCCCATTAAAACCGTACATTTGTTACAGAAAGTAGACGGAAAATGGAAATGGGTACCCACACACTTTATCCGCAAAGAAGTGCTCACGCATGCCGGGTTTATCCACCGCGATCACATCACCTTCACCGAACAAGTGCAAGATCGCATTGTACCGGATCAGAAATAATCTCCACAAAAAAAGCCCTGCACAAAGCAGGGCTTTTTTACAAGTTAAAAACTTATTTCTGTAACCATCGCCAAAACGCATCTTCAAACGCGGCAATGTTATTGTAGCGGTACACCTTCGCCAACGCCTTTTCCACCGAGTACGGCTCATACACTTGCTTGCCGCGGGAATCCTTTACCAAGAACCCGGTAGACGGGTTGCGCACGGCTTCCCCTTGTGCGATCAAACGGGTAAACTGCTCAAATTGCATCCGGTTAGAAGGAGAAATTCCCCCTCCCGGGTTGAGCAAGAAACGCACCATCAAGTACGCTTGCAAATACCAATTTTGCACATTTGCTTGACCGCGTCCTTCCGCAGAGTCCAGGGAACCTTCCTGCATAAAATCTTCAAAGGGCATCAGCCGCACCGGTTTTCCGCGGCGGGGGCCCGTAGGTTTTTCATCGCGGTATTTGGGCGGCATAAACGATTTGGGTTTGCCAAAACCAAACGAAGAAGCGGACGTAAACGAATTGGCCATGGTACTGGGATCGCGCTCGAAACGCAACGTGCGGTAATCGTGGTCCCACGGACCGCCGCGGGAAAACATTTGGTCTTCCACAAACACGGCCAGTCCTTCATCTAACCAAGTGGGCGTCATAATGCGCCCGGTATTGTGTTTATCAAAAAATTGCTGGGTAAAAATATGCGTTAGTTCGTGCGCGAACACTTCTTGCAGTTCACGGGAATGGCCGGGCTCGTCATAGACAACAATTTCCCCGCGCGTTGGATACGAAATAGCGCGCGTCCACGCTTTGGCTTCTGGCTCATAGCGCAAGTAAGAGTTATGATCTTGATACACAAATGCACGCACTTTGCCGCTCAACATCCACGGAATCAAGCGCCGCAAGGCATTGTAAGCCGTCTCAAAGTTAAGCGACATATTGGCCGAGCCGATAGCAGCCCCGTCTTCTGCTTTTTGGGTGTAAATTTCGAAATGGGTACTTTTGGAAGGAATCCACTCTACCCCCGGACGGAAAGCGCTGGGGTTAAATTTTTTGTTGGCAGCAGGCACTTTTGCGGGGCGGTTTTTGGCAGCGGAAGGCGGAATGACACGGCTGCCTTGTGCTTCTTCCTTAGATTTTTCAAGCATTTTCATGGCGTATTCCAGCTCGGCATCGGCGGCATCTTCCTCTTCGGTATTCTCGCCGGGTTGAGCTGTAGCGGTATCGGTAGAAACAACGGTATTTACCGGTGCGGTAAAAGCGCTTGTTTTTTTCGGCGAGGTAGGCGCGGGCGAAGCTACTTTGGTCTGCACGGAAGTATTCGTCCCGCCGATGGTAAGCGGCATATCCAATGTGTTGGCACCCGCCGCGGGGGCAACCGGCTTGGCAGCCGTAGTGGTAGAAACCGTAGTTGTTGAAAGAGTGGTCGTAGAGACCTCAGCGGCGGGAGGCGTTTTGGGCACGCGGGGTACGCGGGTTGCCTTGGAAGTAGCCGGGGCAAGCGGCGAGTTTTGGCTGGCAGCTTGTTTGAGCAAATCTACCGAAGAAGCAGGCGGCTCGGTAGTTGTATCGACAACTCTGATATTGGGGTCTATATTTCCCGCACCTTGTGCCCAAGCACTCGGTACAAGTGCGCCTACAATGAATAACGCTCCCAACAAACCCTTATACATAATCCCCCGTCAAATTATAATCGTGAAGCCCCGCCCAAAATATCGTACTTGATAACACATTGGTTGGGGTCGATTAGATTATCTCTCCCTATGCGAGCATAGACACGAAGGTATGGCCCGGATGTGGTACTGGGATTCACTTCCGTTCCGTACGCCATTGAACAGTGATAATCTCTTTCCGTGTTATTGATGTTTACGCTGGGATCTGCCCCCACAACTTCCCCGTTTTCATTCACCTCGTTTGCCGATGTACCCGGAGGCGGATTGGTGCTTCCTTCCTCTGCATTATAAAATCGGCAGTTGGCTAAATCGTCTGCGAACTGTTGTGGGGTCTTTCTTGCCCATATCTCAGCAATTTCTTTTCTGCACGCTTCAATAAGCATCTGTGCCTCCACCGTACGGCGCAGCATCCGCGCGGAGCGGGTGCGGGGCATGATGGCACGTAAAATCATAGTAGATAACCCCGCCAATACCGCGGCAATAATAAGCACTTGAAGCAAGGCAACCCCTTTTTTATTGAATTGAAATCTACGCATCTTCACTCCTCCTCAACAACGGGAAACCCGTGCTGCATGACAAACGTTTCCTCAACCACATCATTGACAACCGGGTCTGTTCCAACTTCCACAATAATACTCACCTTCAACAATGACCCGACTTGGTCTTGTTGTTGGTATGTGATTTGCTCAAATCGCGGGGAAATAAAACCGGACGGATCGTTTTTTACGGTTTTTATGTTGCTAAGCCAAATTTCATTATTGACAGGCACCCCTTGTTGTGATACACTCCGTTTGATTACCCCGCCGGTGTTGCTATTCTCTTTCTTAGTAAATTCATAGGTAATGAGTACGGGGTGATCAACAGTCATAGGCGTTGTGTCGCCCAAAACCCCAATATATTTCTGCCCCTGCGGATGCATGTGATTTATCTTTACCGATTTGACGGTACCGTCGGGATTTTTATAGACCCCTACTTGATCCGCAAAGGCAATGTCTTGGCGCAACTGCTGCATGGCTAGTGATAACTGATGACGCAACATTACCCGCGTGCGGCCCACGCCGCCTTCGCGCACGGCCGCCGTGGTAAGTGCCGCCAAAGCAATGCCAATCACCCCCACAATCAGGGCCGCCAGCAAAACTTCCATTAACGTAAAGCCTTTGTTATTCTTCATAATTCGTATCCGTTACATGTAACTTTAAACTTAATTCTGTCCGGGCGGACACCTCCGCTATAGGGCGCCCAAAAACTATTATCTAATTCATACGTAAAACTGGAGCTATTCCGATCACAAATAGGCGGCAACATACATTCAACGTGATGCGGTCCACTCCAACTCATGGGCTGTTGGTCTCCCCCACACAGGCCCTGTTGAAAGTCCTCAGGAATAGGGGCGTCTGTCAATACTGCCCCATTTTCGTCCACAACTCCGGTGTACATTTGAAGCAAGTTTTTTACTTTTTCTACGGCAAATACCATCTCTTCGCGCACGTCCGGCTGGCTGGTCTGCCGGGATGCCGCCAGCAACACGCCAAAGGCGCCCCCGGCCACAAGGGCCAACAACCCCAAGGCAATAATGCCTTCCAAAACGGTTACCCCAGCTTTACTTTTTAATAGTTGCTTCATAAATTTTCTCCGCTAATCCAGCTTAGGACATTCTTCCGTAACGCTATGATCCCGGTACACGCACCAGGTGTCACCAGCATGTCTCCTGGCGGCTTCCGTTCCTACCGCTCTAACAAGCAAGCTTATGTCCTGGTCCAGCAGCCAATCTTTACGAGACGAAAACTCATACGGCAAGCCCTCAAAATCCTTTACAGACAAGTAACCGCACGCGAACAACTGCGTCAACGTGGTCGTCACATTATTATTCGCCCCCGGAATACCCGAAAGCAGCTGTGTATTACACGCAGCTTGTGCAGCCTCCCGTGCGGAAACAGAGTCGTCACTTGCGGACTCCGTTTTCCCGGCTATTGTAGGTCCCTCGGGATCGAAAGTAACGCCTTTTGTGTCTTTGTAGTACAAACGTACAGCATCCGCCATTTTAACAGCAGCGGTTTTAGCCTGGTGGTACGTAATTTCATCGCGGACCGCGCGTATCCCGGGCATGGCAAACGAAACTACTACTGCCAACACAAGCAGTACAGCTAAAATTTCCATCAACGTGAAACCTTTGGTATTCATAGTATCCTCTAATTATTGCGCAAGGGGTTCTCCAAAAATTTCGACCCGTTCCCGTTCGTGCAATAAATGGCTGTATCTGTAATTTTTGCCGAATTTTTCTCTATACAGACCCCGGTGATCCAGTTTACGTCCGAAGATCTTTCCTTATACTGCTCTAACCACATTTTAAAATTTCGCTTGTAATTTTGTCCGTCACGCACTTCCGCGGCATATTGCCGATATTCCAAGTACCCGCAGTCCACCAAGTTCTGCAAAGAAACCGTATTGGTGAAGCAATGCGGCACACCGCTTGCTCTTTCTCGGTTTGGATCGTTTATTTGCCCCATTTCATTTGTATTAAGCACAGCGCTGGGATGATCCATCAAAAAACGCTGCGCGGCGGCCGCCACAATTTTAGCACGGGCCTTGGCATCTTCTACGCGGATATCCGAGGCAGTACCCCGAAACGATTGCGTTGCAAAAATTGCCAACGTGCCAATAATGGCCGCTGCAATTAATAATTCCAACAAGGTAAAACCGTTTCTGCGTTTCATAAAATTCCTCGCCAATTAACTACCACACTTGTCTGCTTTAAAACGTTCAATACGCCCTGTTGCATACATCCGTGCACCGTAGAAACAACCCGTTGCATTACTGATACTCTTCTGACACATACACGCAATCACCGGCGCGATGACTGTGCTTCCTGCCGGCTTCGGACAATTACCGCCGCAAGCGGTGGGTTTCCCCGCATCTTCGTTGATACCGTAGAAGTTGTAGCCGTCGTCCGATGCCAGCGGCTCCAAGTAATTCAGCGCAAACAAAGTGGCCGCGAAACGTTTATTGGTATTACTTCCCCCATGGCTTATAAAATAGCTGGGCGTGTCGATACATCCCAACTGAACGGTACCGTTAACAGGCATCTGAAAGGAGCCAGCCCCCGTCGGGAACGTAAACGTATAGTTTTCCTTCCAGGATAAATCTTTGCGCAGCGATTCAATAGCGTTACCGATGCTGACTAACGTACCTACGGCCGCCTCGTAACGGGAACGCTCTTGCGAACGCTTGTAGGCCGGTATGGCATACGCCACAATTCCGGCCACAATAACCAGCACAAATAAAATTTCTACCAGCGTAAAACCTTTCCTGCGCAACATAACACGCCTCCTAGGGTGCCTTTCTTAAGTATGGTGCATAAACGCCCATTTGTCAAGGGCTTGCGTCCGCTTGCTAGCTACCGATTTGAGACAGTTTGAAGATCGGCAAGAAGATGGACGCCACAATAATACCAATCAGCACACCGACACTGACAATTAAGATCGGGTCGATTACCGCCGAGAAACGTGCAATAAACTGATCCACGTTATCAGCGTAGAATTTAGAAAGGGTTTGAATAATGCTAGGTAATTTACCGGATTCTTCACCCATTCTCATCATTTCCGTCATCAGCCCGGGGAATACCCCTGTGGCGGCAAACGAATCGGAAATCGACTGACCGGCCGCTACTTCGGCGCGCACTTGCTTAAGCGCGTTTTGGATGATGATGTTCCCTTCGAACGATTCTTCCAATACTCCAATAGCGTTCAAAATGGTTACACCGCTACGCAGCAAGGTGGCCAACGTGGAAAGCATACGGTCAAAGTAAATATTGCGGATGAACGGACCAAAAATAGGCATGGTCAGCACAAACGAGTGCCAGCGTTTACGTCCGTTGGGCGTGTGGATATAAAAACGAAACCCAAATATAATGAGGAGAAACACTAAAATCAGCGCAATGGCATGGTTGGTAATGACGCTGGATACTTTAAGCACGGCAACCGTCAACATAGGAAGTGACAAGTTAAAGTCCGCAAAGATCTGCGCGAACGTAGGTACAATTCCCACGATGAAGTAAATAAGCACACCCACGGAAGCTAACGTCAAAATAGCCGGGTAGGTGATAGCCGTAATAATTTTGCTCTTCATCCCTTCTTGCGTTTTGGTATAGATGGCCAGTTGCATCAACGTCTCGGCGATTTGACCGCCTACTTCCCCGGCTTCCACCAGCGAAATCCACACATGGCTAAATGTTTTGGGATGCTGGGCCATGGCTTCGTGTAACGATTGACCGCCCGAAATATCGTGCGAGATTTGCGTAAGCACCATCCCCATCGTGGGGTTGGCGGAATATTGCCCTAACAAAGAGATAGCACGCACGAGCGGCACACCCCCGGCGATTAACGTGGACAACTGTTCTGCAAAAAAGGCCAACACGTGCCCGGGCACTTTGCCGCCTTTGCGCCGCGTACCCGACTTAACAGACGAGAACAATCCTCCCGTCGCCTCAGAAATATCCAATACGAAATAGCCCTTGTTTTGCAAAGCCGCACGCAAGCGGTCTTTGCTGTCGGTAGTATAAGAACCCGTAAAGATCTTCCCATGTTCATCTTTTACTTTGTATGTATATTTTGGCATAATTTACCCTCTGAAATTATGTTATTCATCCGCCGTTGTAATACTTAAAATCTCGTCCACGGTGGTAATTCCGCGGATTACTTTGTGCCATCCGTTGGCACGCAAGTTAAGCGCACCGGAATTGTTAGCCGCTTTGCGTAGTGCAATTAAATCTTGCGTCTTATAAATAATGTTACGCATTTCTTCATTCATGCGGTATACTTCGTAAATAGCACGGCGGCCGCTATAGCCCGTATTGAAACAACGCGGGCAACCCACCGCTCTAAAGAACGTCCACGAGTTACGCTCGCGCGGGTTGAGATGCCCTTCGCGAATAATGCGTTCCATGGTAGCTGCATCCGGAATATGAGGCACTTTACAATGCGGGCAAAGCACACGCACCAAACGCTGCGCTGCCACAAGTGCGAGCGAGCTTGCTAACAGGAAGGGCTCCATCCCCATATCGATTAAACGGGGAACCGCCCCCAACGCATCGTTCGTGTGCAACGTAGAAAGCACCAAGTGACCGGTTAAGGCAGCTTTTAAGCACGCCTCGGCCGTTTCGTTATCGCGGACCTCCCCCACCAGGATGACATCCGGGTCCTGACGTAAGAAGGAACGTAACCCGGCCGCAAACGTAAGCCCGATGGCCGGCTTTACCTGTACCTGACTGATACCGGCCAGTTTATATTCGACCGGGTCTTCCAAAGTCATAAAGTTCAGTTCGCTGGTACGGATGGTGGTAAGTACGGCGTTCAACGTCGTAGATTTACCGGACCCTGTAGGCCCTGTCAAAAAGATAAGTCCGTGCGGTAAATTGGCCGCTTCCAAAAACGCTTTCTTTTGGTCCGGCTCAAAGCCCAACTTATCAATGTTCATTTCCCCCGTTCCTTTATCCAAAATACGAAGCACTAATTTTTCTCCGTATACGGCCGGACACACAGACACACGGACTTCAATGGAACGGTTTTGATAACGGATGGTAAAACTTCCGTCCTGCGGCAAACGCTTTTCGGCGATATCGAGTTTAGACAAAATTTTAATACGGGAAATAATTGCGTTTACGGCGTCTTTGGCAGGGGCCGTACGTTCGTAAAGCGAACCGTCAATACGGAAACGCAAACTGACACGTTCATCAAACATCTCTAAGTGAATATCACTGGTACGCTCGGAAATAGCTTGACGCAAAATAGCGTTTACCTGTTTTACATACTGCGAGGCCGTAGGGGCCATGCGGTCCAGGTCCAACACGCCGGTCACTTCTACTTCTTCCTCGTCTGCTGCGTTTACATCCGTCGGGCCGGAGTGCACAGTTTCGTTGAGTACTTCTTCCAACAAATTCTTGTTGGTATAGAAAGCATCCATCACCGCCAGCAACTGTGACTTAGACGTGATAAACGGCTGAACTTGTTTGCCGGACATCATTTTGATGTTCTCAATGACGAACAAGTTTGTCGGATCCAAGAGCGCCACTGCCAACGAGTCATCTTCCACAAACAAGGGGACGATCATATTCTCGCGGGCAAATTTTTCAGGGATAATTTCTTGTAGATTTTGTTCTTTTTCCGGCACTAAAATGCCGTTTTCTTTCGAAGCGTATGGAATGGAAAAATGCTTAGACAGGGCGATGGTCACTTGCTCCTCGGTTGCAAAACCGGATTGCATAATGGCCTCTGCTATCGGGGTATTGTTTTGCTTGGCATACAAGTGTACTTGTTTGCTTTGCTCCGGAGTAATAACCCCTTGATCCATTAAAATTTCGTCTAACTGTTTTGCCATTTCATACTCCCCTTACAAACGATACGTATACCTGCCCTCGGGTGAGGGCAGGTATACAAACTCACACTTACTCGGCCAAAATGGTCGGCGTAATAAAGATGACTAAGTCAGTCGTGCTCTTTGATTTAGCGCGGCTGGTAAACAACCACCCCAGTATCGGGATATCACCCAAGAGCGGTACTTTGCGGGTTTGGTCGGTTTCGCGGGAGGTCAACAAACCGCCAATCACAACCGTTTGTCCGTTTTTCACACGTACCAAGGTAGAAGCGGCACGGGTGGTGGTATCGAGGGCAAAGTCAAACCCGGAGCTGATCACGTCGGAGTAAGTAGGTTGTACAAACAACGTGACGTACCCTTCGCGGTTTACCTGCGGGGTGACTTGTAACGTTAAACCCACACGTTTACGTTCGGCGGAAGTCGTGGTGGTAGCCGTGGCAGTTGTGCTGCCGGTATCGGTTACCGTGCGGCCTACCGTGGCGTCCGTGGAGGTGGTAATCGTAGCGGTTTTGTTGTTCAAGGTAACCACTTTGGGTTTACCTAAGTATTTGGCTTCACCGCGGGTCAAAAGTGCTTTGAGCACAATGTTAAAGGCAGAGAAGTTGAGCACGCCGGCTTCTATGTTACCGGAAGAGCTATTAGACGTAGTTTCGCCATAATCCGTCGTGGTGGTGGTAGAGTTGCTGTCTTTATCCGCGTCCACCTCTGATTTGCTAGGGAAAATCCAATCCCAGCCGTGCAATTTGTTTCCGTCCACACCGCGGCCGTGGAATACATCGGAATACAACGGGCGGGTAGGCGCTTGCACGGAAACAATCGTTCCGTCGCCGCCGCCGTATTCAAAGCCCAAGCTCAAACCGCTGGTTTTGCTGACTTCTACGATTTGGGCTTCAATTAAAATCTGCGGAGGTTTAATATCCAGCTCGGCCAAGATGTTTTCCACTTGCGGGAAAACTTCCGGCACGTCGGTAATGATGAGCTTGTTGGTGCGCGGGTCTACGGCAATTTTACCCACGGGAGAGAGCATGCTGCCCACAATCCCGGTAATGGTAGAGCCGGAAGCATAGGAGTCGCCCCCGGTGTTGCCGCTTTGTCCGTAACTGCCCATGTTTCCGCTGGATACGTCTTGCGGCATAATGCTGTTGAGTTCCCCTTGGGCAGAGCCAAGCCCTTGCAGAGAAATGTAGCTAAGCGTATAGATTTTGGTAATGGTATCGGGTGCATCGTTGGAGCGTTTGGTTACTACGTAGCTATCGCTCTTACCGATACGTTGATAAGCCAGGCCGTGTACCCGCAACAAGGTATCGAGTGCTTCACGCACGGTTACGCGGGTCAAAGAAGCCGTTACTTTTTTATTGGCGAATTCTTCGCTCATAATAAAGTTAATTTTGGCTTGGGTAGTAATACTGTTCAAGAAAGCCGATATCGGCACATTGGCTACCCGGATAGAGACAATTCTGTCCAGCGGGGACTGCAATTCTATCTCTTTATATAAGTCCTCTGCAGCGGTGGACGTTTTTGCCTCATTACCTACTAGCGCAATCGTATCGTCGCTGGGGAGTATCTGGCGTTCTTGTTGTGCTACCGCCGTACCTGCAAGCCCCAAGGCTATTACGCTTGCGAATATTACAGCTATACGTTTTGTCATCATTCCTCCTATGTGAGTTTCCTACTAAATGAGTCTTTATTGTTTTTATAATTGCAACTTCTTTACAAATTTGTGTCCTTTATATGAGAACGTAACCGAATCAGCCCCCACGCTGACGATCTTGGCCCCCAAATAAGAATTGCCGATGGTATAGAGCTTGCCGCCAATGAGCACCTCTTTGTCAATAATACCGCTAATTCTAATTTTATCACGCACCACAATGGACGGATCTTTCATCAGCAACAATTCCCATTGGCGTTTGCGTTCTTCTTCTTCACGGCGTTTGCGCTCTTCGGCTTCGCGGCGTTTGCGTTCGGCCTCTTGTGCGGCTAAACGTTGTTTTTCCCGGTATTCCAATAGCAATACATCATCCGCAGAAAGCATCGGGTCACGCTTGTTGGTGGGATTAAACGTTACCTTTATTTTCTGTAATCCCTTGCTGGAATTGCTGGAAGAAGACCGTCTGCTTTTGGCACGACGCGTGCCGGGGCGCTTCCTGGGCCCGTTAGATTGTTGTGCGCCGGCAGAAGTACCCGTAAGGGCTATCAGCCCCGCCAACAGAACCGTTATATAAAACCGTGTATTAAGACGCATTGGCTTTTTCCTCCTCTGCGGGAGTTTTAGGCTCTTCCTTACCAGCAGCCGTATCCTGCGCTGCCATTTCCGCTTCAATCTGTTTCATTTGTTGCGTATAGTCTTTAAATAAGCGTTTGGCATATTTTTCCCGAGGGAATACAGTATTAAAACGTACGTTGACCGTGTTTTCCCCTAACGAGGCCGCATCCATCAACTTGGTGATTGTCAACCCGGAAATACGCAAGAAATCATCTCCGCTTTCCACGTCAGCTAAAAACTTGCCCACATCGGCAAAGCTGCGCCTAAACGTAACGTCTTGGGTCAGCATGGTATAATTTTCGTTTACTTTTTCCGCCACGTTACCGTTAATATCTGCCTGGATTTGATGGGCGGCAAACGCTTTCATTAACGTCTGCACCAGCCACTCGTTCTTTTTACCCATATCCGGGAACAACGGCTCTAAGCGCAACAAGCGCGACTTGTTGGCCAGGTAGTCGTCCTGGTTGGTTTGCTGAATGGAAATAGCAGACACGCGGTCCACAATTTGTTCTTTCTCAACGGATAATTTACCCACTAAGAACCGAACCCCCAAAAAGGCAAGCAGCACCACAACAAATTGTTTTACAAACAACTGGTACTTGCCCTCGTCAAATACAGCTTTCACATCCGCCATTCCCTGTTTCCACGCAGTCATTTTAGTGTTGGAAGCAGCCGGTTTATCCGACGACGAAACAACCGTATTTCCCGTTTGGGGAACCGGAGTGCTAGTTTTGCCAGGGGCGATACGCTGTTTTAATTTATTAAAATCAAACGCCATTTTATTCGTAATCCCTCCTCGAATCAAGGCTACACGAAAGGGTAAACTTCGTTTCGGCAGCTAACCCTTTGCGTTTGCTATCCGAGGAACCTTGCGTATAACGGATGTTTGCATTACGGCACAAATCAAGAAGTTCCCGTTGCTGCGCTAAGGCTTCTTTAAAACGTCCCCCTATAATCAAGTCTTCCCCGCTTTCTTTGCCGGAAGCAATCGTCCCTGCAATTTCAAGGGCGCCTTCTCCCCGGCGTGTGTTGGGAAATGTAGAATTATAGGAAATGCGGTTAAGCCACATGTTTTGCTGCATAGAATTGGCCACCGCAACTAAAATCGGTGTTACAATCGGGGTGTTCGAGTAAATTTCGGACAAGGTTTCATTTTGTGTCTTAATATTACTCAAATTATTTTTGAGTTCTGTGGCCGTGAGACCTTTGAAATCGTCCAGCAGATTTTGAGAAACGCTCTGTTTCTTTTTGAGCTGGTAGTTCGCCATAAGCAACCCCACATAACTCTTCCCTAAGAATAATAAAAGAACTAATAGGATGATACCCGCTATTTTCCACGCCATCCAACTGGCATTAAATTCATAGGCGGTCAACCGTTTGCCGCGGGTAAAGTCGATATCCGGCACTTTTTGGTTGAAGAATTTACCGCTGGCCCCGATGGCTGCCATTTCCCCGACGGCTTTGGTTTCTATCCCCACTACTTCTTTGAGGTCCCATTGCCGCACCGGTTTACGGGCATCTGTTTCCAACACGCTGCGCCATTGGTCGATGTTATAGCCCATAATGACGGCTTCTTCAAAGGGGTCGCGTTCGAGTTGTTTGGCAATAAACTCGGTACTGTTGGTAATTTCAAAACGCCTTCTTTCGGCCGGGAGCGAACCGGAAATTTCCACTTCGCGCCCTAAGATGGGGGTCATCCCGTTTAAAAATACAAAGCTGGCTTTGTCTTTCCCGAAGAACGAATAAATCCGCCCGCCTTTGCCGACGGCTTCCTTATCATTATCACTAAACACGCGGCCCAGGGAAACACAATCCGGCTCTACGGAAACTAATTCAAGCCCTAACGATTTAAGCCCCTTTTTAAGGCGTTCGATGACGGTTTTGGTCGTCATAGTAAACACAACGCCCAAGCGTTTTTGCTTGGTCGTGGCGGTTTCAAATTCGTAAACGTGATATGCGTAAACGGCTTTATCAAACGTGAAGTGAATATACTTGCGCGCCTCGTTGGGGATCCCTTCCGCCCATTCGCTGCGTTTGAGCGGAATAGTAATTACAAAGTGACGCAATAAGCAGAATTCGGGGGATAAGCTGACTACTACCTTATTAGTATTCCACGTTTTTTTGGCGGTTACTTTTCCCAAAGCATCCAGCCAGTTATCCATCGTGAAATAACTTTCGTTCAAGTCCAGCGGTTTGAGGCGGCTTCTGTCTACAATGTTGACCGGCACGCGAATAAGCGACTCAAGCGTCATGCCGCCTTCGCGCTTGGAGCTTTGTGCTACATAAATTTCATCTATGCCAATATAGATACCCAAACAGTCCGGATGGGCACCCATATTGTTTCCGACTAAAATTTCCGACAGATTCATAATCCCAAATTCCCCTCATCCTCTATATTAAAAGGAGGTATATTCTTCCTCATACGGCATTTCATACGGATTGGCGCTTACATTCTGCACATCGGTTACGCCGTCGCTATACGATGAAGAAGACGATGAAGAAGACGAAGACGATGACGTTACCGTTCCCGCCGAGCTAGTATCATCCGTTACAATCGTGCGGACGGTTTTGGTATGCGTATACGTATCATCCCGGGTGCTTTGTGCGCTACCTTCGCTATGCGCATCGGCTTGCACCTGCACCGTTTCTTCTACATTTTCTTTTACTGCGGCCGTCTCTTGGATTTTACCGTCGCGCATAATGCGGCCGGGTTTTTTCCACAAACGTGCCGATTTATAATCTAACACCGCCGATTTAGCAGCTACTGTTTTAGCCGTGGCGGTAGTCGTTATCGCGCACTTGCCTTCTTGGCAAGAGCCTGTGGTGGCTACTTCCTGCGCACATTTTACAATGACGCGGTAGCGCAACACTTGTTTCTGTCCTTTCAAATCGATTCCTGTAAGTACGAGGGTATATTTACCGCACGGAAGTTCCGGCCCAATAATCCCTTTGCGGCCGTTCCACAAGATTTGGTGATATACCGGCGAGAAACCTTCCAGCTGACGCACGACATAAAATTTACCGTCGCGGCCGTGCCAAATCACTTGCAACACCCAGTTATCTAACGGGGTTTCCGTTTCGAGCACAGAAAAATCGATTGCATACGCTTCCCCTAACGAACGGTCAATCGCGCGGCAAGGCGGAACAATCGCCATGCTCAAAAGCGGAGTCGTTTGTTTTTCTTCATTATCTAATAAGCGCGTAGGTAATTTAGCATCGTAATCAAAGACAACGGAAAGACCTTTTAAATTAGAAAATTTGGCGGGGATTTCTTCATTTGCTAACCCCATGTTATAGGAAAGTTTCCCTTCTGAAATACCGCGTTTTACTAAATAAGATTTTAACGCCATCGCTTGGCGAATTTTGGCTAACGTCACATCATCTGTGTAAGAGCCGGAAGGCAAAATCGTGTAACTGGCCCCTTGCGTGAGGGCTAAGAGTTCATAAATGTAATTGAGTGTGTCCAACGAATCCGAACGAAAATAATTTCCTTTAAACAAAACATCATCATCTACGTCAATGGCATCCGGGCGGCCATCTTCACGCAAATACAAATGCACACCGGGCGTGTTGCGCAAAGCAGTTTCCGCTTCTTGCGTCATGCTTTGTATTTTTTGCGCCGTGTACAAGTTGCGCGCTTGGATTGCCTCGGGGCTGGTTAAATCGGCAAACGTGGAAGAAGTCAGCTGCGCTTGCGTAGTAGGCACCGTGTACGTGGTGGGCACGGCGTATGTGGTGGTAGGTTCGGTCGTATCGACCGGGGCCGCGGCATACGCAACCGGCTCTGTGTACGTCACGGGGACGTACGCAACGGGTTGCTCTGTCGTCGTAGTAGGAATCACATAAGCAGTGGGTTGAGTCGTGGTAGTAAGCGGGGTGACGAGCTCGTTACTCATGCTGCGTTCACGCGGAGCTGGTACGCCTATCGTCGTTGTGGGCGCTTCCAACGCGTCTATTTCTTGCTGGGTAGGAATCAAATCAGCGGGCGCGGCAACAGGAGTCACCACGGGCGTCTGCGCAACAGGTTGCACGGTTTGAACGGGTTGCACCATTTGGATCGGTTGCGGTTGAATCGGCTCGAGCATATTGACAGGTTCTACCGTAGTCGCGGGAACGGTTTTTTGCGGTTCTTCGTCAATTACGTAGCCGTCTAATTGGCGCGCTTCAATTTGTTCGGTTAAAGTTCGCGGAGCTTCTCCAAACGCATCGATAACTTCCTGCGTAGCGACATCGGCTTGGGTAGCCAGCGTATTCAAACGTTCCGTACCGAAGTTCGCTAAATTGTTGGCAGGATCTACCACCGTTTGTGTGGGTTGTTCCGGGAATTTCAAGTCCACTTCGACCGGAGTTTCAATACCACCGATTTTGTTGTGAATGGCATCGATGTAGTTATTGGCACGGGCTTGTTGTGCAGCAGTCCCGTTCATCAACACATCCACAAAGTAATCCATGGCTTTGTCGGTATCGTTTTTGCGAAAGGCTTCAATCCCTTTCTCCAACGATTTCTCTGCCGAGGTGGCGGCACGGGCGATATCTCCTACACACATCAATCCGCCCACGAGTACGAGTACATACAATAACGGTCTTTTCATTTCTCTCATCAGACACTCATTCCTTGCGCTAGATTGTTTCTACAATCGCACGCCGATATTGCTATTATAGCAATTTCGAGCGATTTGTAAAGACATTTTTTTTTGTTTACAATTTGTCCTTTTTGCTTTTCCCTTTTACTACCTAAAAATTGTATCAAAATTTCAGTTATTTTTCACGAATTTTATTTAATTTTTCCAGACGGGCAAGCGCGGTGGCATTGTCCGGATAGTAAAACAACGCATTTTCCAACGCACGGCGCGCACCGTCCAAATCTTCTGCCTGGTAATACAAACTCGACAAGGCTAAATTGGCCCACAAATTATCGGGGCGTTGGCGCAGCACTTGCCGCAATTGCTCTTCCGATTTCAAATCGTTTCCGCTCAACGAAAGCACACGTGCGAGCAAAATATGTCCGTTCATATCTTGCGGATATTGCATCACGTATTTTTCGATATCTTCGCGCAGTTTGTGCTGATACAAAGTGGACATCTTGTCAAACTTGGCGGCTTTGTCTTGGTAGCTTTGCAACGTGCGCGCTTGGGCCAACAGAGGCGGCCGCTCGGCGGTAGACGGGTACATTTTCTCCAGGCGTGTGAGTAACTCTTTGCTTAGAGTATCCGTTTCCAATCCGCGCAAATACACATTTTGCGCGCGTTCATTTTCGCCTTGTTTTTGATAAATTTCGCCCAGCTGTTTCCACAAAACACTTTCGTACGGAAAAAGCGTAAGTCCCTTTTCCAACATAGCCAGCTCTTCTTCCCCGGCGTAAATCGTGTTTTGGTAAAGCAGCGTGGCTAACAATTCGTACGCCTGCAAATGGTACGGATGCAAACGCAAATTATCCATCAAGTAATGCACGGCTTTTTTCGTCTCACCGGTGCCCAAGGCAGCTAACGCAGCTTGATAGTAAACTTCTTCGTAATACGAAGCCGCCGCCAATGTTTTTTCAAATACCGCGAGTGCTTTTTTGTAATCTTGCTGGATTAAAAGCACCTGTCCCAGACGAAAACCCGCCTCGGTATTGGCGGGGTAAAGCGTCAGCGCGGCCGACAGATTGCGCACGGCACCGTCGTAATTTTTAGCGGCAATTTTTTTCTGTCCCACAAAGCTTTCATACTCGCTGGCAAACCACACGCCTTGCCACACCAACACCGCCACGCAACACGCCAAGAGGGTCAGTGCCACGGCTTTGGTGGCCGGGTTCGCGGCAATAGAAACCTTGCTTTCTTCTTTTCCCACGCCGCTCACTTCGGCACCGACTAACCACCAAAAAATAAATGCCGGCACGACTGCGTGGAGTGAAATGTTGAGCATATTGTCTACGAGCATTCCCAAAATACCGCAGAAAATCGCTTGCAGCAGTTGTTTTTTATCGCCTTCTTTTTTGTGCGCGGCAAAATCTTTTACTTCTAAGAACAGCACCATAAACATAAACAAGAAAAGCCCCACGCCCACCATACCGCCTTGAGCAAGCTGGAATAAAATTTCGTTATGCGGTGCGTTGGTCGTAGTTTTTAAGTTACGCAGTTCGGGATATTTCACCAACGTCTTGGGTTGATTTTGCGCAAACGCCATTTGATAATTTCCCACGCCGCTGCCCAGCACGGGTTTACTTAAAAAGATTTCTTTGGACGTGTCCCACATCAGCAAGCGTTGATGGAGCGACTGAAAAATGCGCTCTTTCTTGACGTTCAACGTAAAGTCTTCAAGTTGAATATCGCGCATTTCGCTCACGCGGTTTTTGACGGGGCTAATGGCATCGCCGGGGCCGGGCATGTAAATAGAACTATACGCCACGCCCAACGCTAAAAGCGCGAGTAAAAACACACGCCCTTTGCGCTGCCAAATCAGCGAACGCAGGGTGCCGAACATCCACATCATAAAAAGTCCGCACACCGCACCGATCCAGCACGAACGCGCCAATCCAAACGAGAGATATAACACGTACACCAACACCAACAGCCCATAGACAAAAAAATCTTTTTTACTGTCGGTGCGCATGTAATAGACCAAAAGCGCGGGCAGCAGCATTACGACGGCCGACGAGAGAAAGTTGGGATTTCCAAACGTTGAGAACGCGCGCGTAGCAAACTGGTTAATTTCAAACGGCCACAAAAAGTCCAACCCCAAGGCCTGCAGCACGCCGTATCCGCACGCCAAAAACACCGCCACAAAGATAAGTACAAAAATATTTTCTTGCGTGAGTTTTTTAAGCACGCGCATGCCCAGCCAAATGCCTAAAATCCACAACACCGCCGCATACCAATCCCACAGTTGCGCAAAGAAAATTTCCGACGATACATTGGTCTTAAGCAGCGGGGCCAAATACCACAATCCCCCCCACACAAAGAACAGTAAAATGTAATTGGTTTTGCTTTCGATTACGCCGGAAAACACCACGTTTTTACTGATCATGTACGCCCCGACCGCCACGATCAGCAGCAACGTGCCGTAGTTCAAGAGTCCGTAAAATAACGTCTGGCGCAAGGCTTGCGGCGCGCTGGAAACGGACACCAGCCACCCCATCACACACGAAATCACATAGAGAAAAAACGCCAAGTCAAAAAATGTTTTGGCTACTTCCATGCGCTGGGTACGCAAAAACTGAAATGCAATCGTGCCGTAAATAGCGGCAATGAGCACATACAACAGCACGTTCTGCGCAAAGAACGGATTAGCGGTCAAATCAGTAAAGAAGATGAGCGGCACTACCAGAAACGTCGCCGACAAGAGCGCCCGCACAATTTTGAAAGAAAACGATTCTTTTTTTGCCTTGACTAAATCGAGCATGATTCATCCCAATAAAAATACGGAACATACATGTATGCTCCGTACACGTTTACCACGTTACGATTAATAAATCGATTTCCACTGCCGCACGGTAAATTGCATATCCACGCGGCGGTTTGCCAAACGGCCTTCGGGCGATTGGTCCAAGGTAATCGGCCGCGTATTTCCGTACGCATGGATGCGGATACGTTCGGCATTTACCCCGCGGCTGACCAAGTACGATTTAATCGCCGCCGCCCGCGCCCCCGAGAGCCAATAGTTATATTCATCCGTTCCCAGCGAATCGCAATTGCCTTGCAAAATCAAGTGTAAACTTTCGTATTCTTTCATAACCAAGGCCACTTTGTCCAAAAGCGGATAGGCATACTCCGGTGTGCGGATGGAGTCAAAATCGTAATGGATAGAGGGCAGTTTGAGCGAGCGTGCCATCTGGGCCGGAGTTTGGTTATAGAGTTTATAGTTGGCCGTATCCAACGCTACAATATTGGGGTCTTCCGCCGGCATACGCGGAATTTCTTCTTCCTCGCGTTGTTGGGAAGCGCACGCCCCAAGAACTAAAGTGATCGTCAATAAGAAAAGGGTTTTGAGTTTCATAACAACCTCCTAGCTGTATTATAGCAAAAGTAAAAAAAAATACCTAGTATTTTTTGGAAGTTATTTCCTCTTGCGGTTAACTAGTTTGTCACGCTGCGTGTGTGGCAGCTTGCAGAGTTCGTGGATCCCAAGGAAAATAACGTCAAAACGCAACGTCGAGGTGTGTTGACCTTGGCGCAACGCGCGCGGGAGCGCGAAGATATCCACCCCGGTTTACAACAACAAAATTTTCTACACTCAGACGAACACAATTTATCAACAGGTGTGAATATCTTGTGGATAACCCCCTTTTCCCCTACGTTTTATACAATTTTTGCGCGATTTCCCCCTTATTTTGCCCAAATTCACACACAAGGGATGTGGATAAGTAATCTTTCCTGTGGATAACTCTGTTTTTCCCCGTTATAAATAGCGGGCTTCTTCGCCCATTTTCAGACGAGAAAACGCCCCCGTTGGCGCGCGTATATTATTTTGCACAAATTGCGCGGCGCTATGTGGACAACTGAGTCCCAGGACCGGGCCCAGGCAAAAATCCAGGCCCAGGCCCAGAAAAAAGGCCCACCTCCAAACAGGTCTTAATTTCGCTTGCGTGATGCGTACAAACAAGTTATCATAAAGTATAGATTTCTAATGATTAAGGAGTTGCCCTATGGCTAAACAACCCACCCATTTACGTTTTTTGCTCTCGCTAGAAGACACGAAAATGGTCGTGCTTTCTACCCAAGATAAGTTGCACATCTACAGCAACCATCATGCGCAACCTACCCGACGCGAAACGTTCACTTCCGAGCATATTACCGAAGCCTTGGTACGCTGATTTTTTGTGAGCTAATACACCCCCGCACGCAAAAAGTGCGGGGGTCTTTGCTTGGAAAGTGTTATAATAGATGTATGAAAAAATATATCACTGTAGGGTTTCTGTTTTTACTGTCTGCGCCGTTGTTTGCGCAAACGTTACTGCAACAAGTCTTACCGCTTTTACAAAAGCCTACGCGTACCGCGCAAGAAACACAACAAGTGCTTACGCTCTTTCGCACGTCGCAAGATCCCAACACGGTCTTTGCCGCCGGAGCCAGTTTAGTACGCATCCCGCCGGCCAAAGAATCCGAGCCGGCACTGGTCAGCCAAGTCATGCGCGAAGATGATGCCCTAAAGGCGGCGTTCTCGGCGGTGATTTTGACTTCCATGGGGTCGGTGTATGAAGAACTTTCCCCGCTTTTGCAAGATGCGCTGCACACGCAAGATCCTGTGCTGCGTGCGTATGTAGCCGCTGCGTACGGGCTCATTCACCCCGAAGACAAAACCCACGCGCGGGACATTGTGCGCTTGTATATCTTCGACGAAAAATTTGCCCAACGCGCGCTTAATTTAGTGGCCGCTACCGACAAAGAACAATTTGCTATTTTGAAAAAATGTGCCGCCGCGGCCGATCCGCAACTGCGCGCCTCTGCAGCAGCGTGGTTGGGTTCGTTGCACACGTCCGAGGCCATGGCACAATTATTCAAACGTGCCAAGAAAGAGGATGACTCTACCGTGCAAACCCAGCTTGCTACTTCGTTAGCCGCTAACCCGGATATTGCGTTGGAAGAAGCCCTGAAAGGTTTACACATCTCCTACAAAAAACCCGCCTCGGCCACGTATGCGCTGGCGCTTGGTTTTATGACGGGCAACAGCGTCAATTCCCTCAAAGATGTGCTGCTATCTGGCAAAGAGAACGAGCGCATCAACGCGCTGCGTGCGTGTGCGTACATGGCGGGCGTGCTTTCTAACCCCAATGCATTTTCGTATACTTCCGACCGGGCCTTTGATATTCACTTGCTAAAAGGGCTCATCGCACCCATTAACGCACTGGCCACTAACGGCTCGGACGAAGAAAAACTTTACGCACAAAATGCGCTGGCACAGATTGAAAAACTGATGTAAGGATTGGTATGAAAGTAAAAAAACTAGACCCACGCGCCAAACTGCCGCAACGTGCCCACCCGACCGATTCGGGCGCTGATTTATTTGCGCTAACGCGCACCGTGCTTGCCCCGCGCAGCATCACCCACGTACATACGGGCATTGCGGTAGAACTGCCGGAAAACACCTCGGGCATTATCTGGGGAAAAAGCTCGGTAGAGAGCAAAGGCATTAAAGCGATGGCCGGCCTGGTGGATGCACCGTATCGCGGCGAACTGATTGTGTGCATGTACAATTTAAACGACACCGAGTTTGTGTTTGAAGCCGGGCAGAAAGTCGCCCAATTGGTGGTACTGCCCACGCTCTACCCGACGTTTGAACAAGCCGATGAGCTGAGTGATACTTCCCGCGCAGACGGCGGTTTTGGCTCCACCGGAAAATAATTAACGACATCGCGACATTGCGCTTTTACGCACAATAAATGTCATCCCCGAGTGTCTCTATCGGGGATCTCCTCCTTGTGTCCTTTAAGAGATGTGGAGATTCCCGGTTACAACCCGCGGGAATGACAAATAAAAATAATTGTCATCCCGGAAATTTGTAATCCGGGATATAAATGCCTCATGAGTTGCCCCTATATCCCGTATAACGACCTTACGGGATGACCAGGGGCGTTGCTTACGGGGTAACGAGGAAACAACCCCTCAGGATGACACTTTATTTAGAGCAACGACGAAATACGTGGAATTTGGAAGAAGAAAATGGCAGCCGATACCCCGGATTCTGTCCCAGCCGATTAGTAAAACTGGGTGGTAACCATTACTCTAAGCGGCCTACTTGGTCACGAAGGCGGGCACCTGTGGACCGGCTTGGCCTTGCTCCGTGTGGGGTTTGCCTTGCCGCGCTTGTTACCTCGCGCGCGGTGCGCTCTTACCGCACCTTTTCACCCTTACCCTTGCGGGCGGTTTATTTTCTGTGGCACTTTCCGTGGAAATTCCCCCGCCCTTTCGAGCGGCACACTGCCCTGTGGAGTCCGGAAGTTCCTCCCCCTGCGCCGGAATTGGCCGGGAGCGGTTACCTGGCTGCCACTTACATTATACAAAAACCCCGCGCTTTTGGGCACGGGGGTAAAAAGGGCGTAAAAGCGCAATTTCGCGGTGTGGTTGACCTTGGCTGTGCAGGCTAGCACCGGTCTTGCGCCACGTAAGATGATTTTTCAAAACCGCTTTTAGGTTGGCGGGCAAGTGCCCCGAAGTTGTACTGCTAGGTACTACGAGTGGGCAGTCACGCCAAGATAAACAGGTTTTGAAAAATGGTAGCGCAAAAAGCAAACAAAGGTTAAACGTTTTCCGTTTAACCTTTGTGCGTAAAAGCGCAATTTCGCGGTGTCGTTAATACACCTAAAGCACTTGCTCTAATATAATAGGTAAGGAAGACTTGTCGATTTTCTGCGCGCTATGGGTGTTGATTTTTTTGTCTAACCCAAACACATTGACGCGGTAGCGCACTTTGAGGTTTCCCCCTTCGGGCGCGATATCCACAATTTCAAATACTTTGTCGGGCAGGTTGCTCACAGACTCGAGCACCACAACTTCTTCCTTGGCAAAATCGGCCGTCGGGTAACTGCCGCGCGCCTGCGTTTTAAACGCCTTGTACTCGTCCAAGGTTTTGATACGTTTGACGCTGACAGGCGCTTCAATAAGCGTAAGGTTAGAGCCGTCGGCCGCACGCTGGGCCGGCTGGCGGGCGTTAAGCACTACGCTTTTTTGCTCGTCGGAAAGCACCACGCCGTTGGGTTTTCCTTCCTCGGTTTTGGCCGAAACGGAAGGCAGCCCCAGCACCACATCGTCGGGCAATTCGCTGCGCACGAGTTGCGAGGGCAGCTCCGCCGAGCTTTTAGGCGTATAATCTTGCGCTACTTCGCTCACACCTTCGGGGGTACCCATTTCTTCGAGCTTGGCCAGCAATAAATCCACTTTCGGATCGGAACTAAACGCGGCGCAAGCGGGCCCCTGCGGGGTTTGGTACGCGCGCATACACGCGCCCCCCACCACCAGGCCGGTTACAAACGTAAGCGTCCAAAGCAGCAAGAGTTTACTTTTTTTCATAGTTAGCCACGATGACCGACTTTAACCCGCCGCGCGGCGTGAACGTCCCCGTGACGGTTGCTTTTTTGGGATGGCACGCCTTGACGACATCATCCAAAATCTTGTTGGCGATATTTTCCATAAAAATTCCCATATCGCGGTATTCCAAGAGATAGTACTTGAGTGATTTTAACTCCAAGCATAGCGCATCGGGGATATATTCAATCACAATGGTCCCGAAGTCCGGCAATCCGGTCTTGGGGCAGACGGAGGTAAACTCCGGCAGTTCAATGCGCACCACATAGTCGCGCTTGTACTGGTTTTCCCAGCATTGAATAGCTGGCAGGACCGTATCCGCATTTTTGCGGGCGTGGTCTTGGGTATATCCAAAGTCTATATCTTTTGTCATTTTATGCGTAACATCCTTGTTGAATTTAGCCATATAATCACTACGACCGCCAACGCCCCGATAACCGGAATCTGCCAACTGGCCGGCGCGACGGCACTTTGCCACACCAACCATCCGGCCAACAGGCCGTTAAGCAATACGCACAAGATGACGTTTTGGCGTATTAAGCGGCGCAGCTTTGTATGAATTAAAAACAAATAGCGTATACCGTCCAAATCGCGGCGGCGGATGATTACATCCACCCAATTATTATACACGTTTTTGCCCGAAGAAAACACCAGGCCGGCATCGGCTTTTAACAAAGCGATGATATCGTTAAACCCGTCGCCCACCATCACCACTTGCTGGCCCAGGCCTTGCAAGTTACCCACGATTTCGGCCTTGGTTTTAGGCAGTACAAAATAGTTGTATTTTTCGATCCCGGCCTCGTTGGCGATGGACGAGACGGAGCTTTCGTTATCGCCCGACACCAGGATAATTTCTTTGTTTTGTTTGTGCAAGAACTCTACCATGTCTTGCGCGCAGGGGCGCAGCTCGTCGGCCAGGGTTAAGTATCCCAGGTATTGCCCGTTGACGGCTACGCAGATGACTGCCTCGCATTGCTGGGTAATTTCTTGGCTCACGGTGATGCCTTGCTCGGTAAGCCACGGGATAGAGCCGGCTAAAATCTTCACGCCGCGCCCTTGGGCTTGCACCCCTAGTCCGGGCAGCACATCAAACGCCAGGAGCTTGTTGGGTTTAATTTTATGTTCGCGCGCGTACGTGTTGACCGCATCGGCAAACGGTCCGTCGACCAACTGTTCGGCGGTGATGACGGCTTTTAAGAGTTGCTTTTTCACTTCATCGAGCACCGGATACACGCCCGACACGCGCAGCTCGCCGTAGGTAAGCGTACCGGTTTTATCAAACAAAATCGTAGCGGCGTTGACGAGTTTTTCCAGCGCGTTTAAGTTTTGGATTTTGAGTTTAAGCCGCGCACCGCCTCGGCGGGCAAAGAACGAGGGAAACACTACCGCAAACGCCAAAGCGGCCGGGCAGAACAGCGCGGCGGTAAAGAGGAACACGCCCAAGTAGCTGGCCCATTGTGCCCATCCGTGGCGCAAGAGCAGCACACCGTAAAGCCCCAGCGCACACACGCTGATAAACGGCAGCACCCAGGCGGCATAGCTATCGAGCAGACTACGCGCGCCGGCGCGGTGACGCTCGCTGGTTTTAATGGCGTCAATGATACTCATAATCGCCGAGCCGGGCAGCGTTTGGGTGACTTCTACATAAATATCGTCGGACTTGTTGAGCGTGCCGGCATAGACGTGGTGATCCACGCGTTTGGCGGTAGGCATCATGTTGCCGGTGATGAGTTGCTCGTCAATCGAGGTTTTGCCTTTGCGGATGATTCCGTCGCACGGTAAGCGCTCTCCCACTTTTACAAACACCAGCTCGCCTTTTTTGAGTTCGCGCGCGAACACTTTGCGAAATTGCCGCCCGATACACAAACGTCCGGCCTTGGGCAAAAAGTCGTCGAGCTTTTTGATAAACACGTGGGTTTTTTCTTTTTCCCGGCTTAGCCGCCGCTCGACCCACAACGTCAGCGTGATGAGCAGCATGGTATAGACGTACAAATCGCTCACCGGGCCGTGCCAGCTGACCAAGTTAAAGCGCGTGATGACCGAGTAAGCAAACCCGCACAACACGCACACGCTGACCAAAGCCGAAAGACTAAAATGCTCGTTCCACAAATCTTTCAGGGCGCAGCACACAATGATATCCGCGCAGAATAGCAAATCGAGCAGTACCAGGATAAAAATTCCCATGGCAGAATGTTCCAACAATTCCGATCCCAGCACCAAAAGCATCAAACAGAATGACAGGAAAAACCGATACGTAAACTTCCTAGACGGCACCGATAAGGCGGCCGGCTCGAACGCAACTACTTCATCTTTACTCATACAACGTTGTTTCTACTCCTTACTTACCTGCCCCTGCGGTGGTCGGCTGGGCCGACTGGGTTTGCACACCGGTAGGAATGGGATGAGTGACAATGCGCTTTTCGCCGCTGGAGGTATATTGGCGTCCTTCGGGGAAGAAGCGGGCCGACACCACTTGGTAACGTCCTTCGGGGGATTTCATCGCGTTTAATTTGGCTTGATACTTACGCGCGTTTTTGGGGTCGAGCTTGAGGGCCACTAAATAGTTTGCCGTGGCCGAGACAGGGTCCTCCATCGCCAGCATATCGCCCATGAGGTCATACGTGGGGGCATAATCGTTATCGAGCTCTTTGGCTTTGACCAAAGCGCCCAAGGCATAATCGCTATCACCGTTGCGGTACAATAAATCGCCCAGATAATAATACGCCAGGGCATAATCGGGCTTGAGGGAGATGGCTTGGGTTAAATCGTCGTAAGCGTCAGCGGGATAGCCCATCTTCATAAAGCAACGCGCCCGGGCTACATAGAGGCGGGCATTGTTGGGCATCACGGCAATCGCGTGTGAAAAATCGTTCACGGCGGCTTCGTACTTGCCAAAGTTCCGGTACATCAACCCGCGGTTAAAGAGCAGCGCCGTATCGTGCGGACGCAACAAGGCAGCGCGGTCAAAATCAATGAGCGCCCCCTCGTAATCGCCGATTTTGCTATACGCGGTGGCGCGGTTTAAAATGGCTTGGAAATAATTGGGACGCACGGCAACTGCTTCGGAGAAATAGATAATCGCGTCGCCGTTTCTGCCCATATCCATATACAAGGCACCCAGGTTGTTGTTGGTTTCGGCGCGGGAAGGGTTGAGGTCCAGCGCGCGCAAATAATCTTCTTCGGCGTGTTGGCGGTTTTTAATACGCTCGGCCCTATCTTTGGCGGGCATCTTTTCCCACACCAGGCCGCGGTTAGTCAACGCTTCTACATGATTCGGATTTTGCTTGAGCAGCTGGTTGTAAAGCGTGATCGCTTTTTGATAATTTCCCCGTGCTTGTGCCAAGCGGGCTTGCTTAAATAACTTCGTTTCATTGCTGCATGCGCACACCCAAAGCGCGCAGACCAAAATACCGATTATTTTTTTCATGCTTTCTCCTCTTGTTTGGGGGTGCGGCGCACTAAACAATAGGCCAAGAGTGCCGCTCCCACCGTAATACACGCGTCGGCCACGTTGAACACGGGCCAAACCCGCCAATCTATAAAATCAACTACAAATCCTAACGTGATGCGGTCGTACAAATTCCCCATCGCACCGGTGATGATCAGCACCGCCGCCCACGCTGCGGGACGACCGTACTTGGTTACATCTTTCCAACTGTAAATCACGTAGCCGATGACTAAAAGCATCACGATGATGAGTAGCGCGTTACCGTTTTGAAACATCCCAAACGCCGCCCCGGTATTTTCCACGTAGTTGAGCCAAAAGTACTTAGCCAGTTTTACCGGACCGTGCGCGGTGAGGTACAACAGCGCCCACACTTTGCTCAGGCGGTCCAACAAGAGTAGCAGGGCCGCCGCGGCGAGCATCGTTTTGTGGGTGCGTACCCACGCAAGCGCTTTAGCCATGCACCGGCTCCGCGGATATATTTTCGCGTGCCAACACTTCGGCACAACGCCGGCAAATGTCGCCCTCGCCCAGCGTGCCTACTTCGTCTTTCCACTGCCAGCAACGCGCACACTTGTGCCCGGTGGCGTGGACAATTTCCACAAAGAGCGGGTCTTTGCCGTCTTTGATTTCCACTTGCGAAACAATGGCAATTTCCGGCCAGAGCGCTTGGGTTTCTTCCAAGAATGCGCGGGTGCTCGGGTCGCAGGTGCTGAAAATGACTTTGGCTTCCAGCGACGAGCCGATAATTTTTTTCTCACGCGCTTCTTCCAAAAATTTCTGTACGCCTTCGCGGATGCGGCGGATTTCGTTCCACTTTTTCTCCAGGCGCACGTCGGGGATGAAGGACGAGTTGCCCGGCATATTGGTTAGGAAAATGCTTTGGGCCAACTCGCGCCCTAAGGCGGTGTGGCGCAAGGTCTGCCACGCTTCTTCGGCGGTGAAACAAAGCACCGGCGCCATCAGCTGCAAGAGGGCGACCACGATTTCGGCCAGCACGGTTTGCGCGCTGCGGCGGCTAGGAGCATTGACACCTAGCGTATAGAGGCGGTCTTTGGACGCATCGAGCATAAAGCTGGAAAGATCCAAAATACAAAAGTCCGTAAGCGCCCGCATGGCCCGGCGGAAGTTAAATTCTTCGTACCCGGCGCGCACTTCCCCAATCATACTGTTGAGGCGCCCGAGCATATACTTATCCATTTCGGCCAGGTCTTTGGTGGGCACTTTGTGCACGGCCGGGTCGTAATCGTAGAGGTTGCCCAGCGCGTAACGCACCGTGTTGCGCAACTTGCGGTACGTGTCGATAGGCCCTTGCAAAATTGTTTCGCTGATGCGCACGTCGCCCTGGTAGTCGCTAAGCGATACCCACAAGCGCAAAATGTCGGCGCCGTATTTGTTGATGACGTCTTCGGGATCCACGGCGTTGCCGGTGGACTTGTGCATGGGTTTGCCCTCGCCGTCTAGCACCATGCCGTGGGTAAGAATCGTCTTAAAAGGCGCGGTGTTTTCGAGCGTGTAGGAAGGGATGTACGAACTTTGGAACCAGCCGCGGTGCTGGTCGGACCCTTCGGAATAGACGTCGGCCGGGAAGTCCAGCCCGCGGTCTTTAAGCACGGCCGCCCAGGACACGCCCGAATCGAGCCACACGTCTAAAATATCGGTCTCTTTTCTAAACTGCGTGCACCCGCACTCGCAGGCGTATTCTTCGGGGTGGAGTTTTTCCACCGGGTCGGTAAACCAGAAATCGGACCCTTCTTCCATCGCGCGCTTTTTGATGAAGTTAAAAAGCCGGCTGTCGATTTGCGCCTTGCCGCATTTTTCGCAATACAAAATCGTGACCGGGCTGCCCCAGAAACGCTGGCGCGACAAACACCAATCCGGCCGCAAGCCGATCATCGCGCGCATGCGCTCTTGTCCGGCGGCGGGATAGAATTTCACTTCGTCCAAATTCTTCATCAGTTTTTCGCGCAGCCCGTTTTTGTCAATGGACATAAACCATTGTTCCGTGGCGCGGAAAATAATCGGGTTATGACAGCGCCAACAATGCGGATAACTGTGCGTGATTTCTTGCTCTTTAATTAGAGCGCCCAGCTCGTCGAGCTTCTTGACCATTAAGGGGTTGACGTCAAACACGTTCATCCCCTCAAACACACCCGCGTCTTTGGTGTAGCAGCCTTTCTCGTCGACCGGGCAGAACGTTTCCAAGTTCCATTGTTTGCCGGCCTGGGCGTCTTCTTCGCCGTGACCGGGAGCAATATGTACTACCCCCACCCCCGCATCCATGGTGACAAAGTCCGTCCAGATGACGGGGTTTTCCTGGTGTGAGAGCGGGTGGTAGTACTTTAGGCCAACTAATTTTTCACCGGGCACGGTGCCAACTTGTTTACATTCGCGTCCGGTGTTTTTCGTAAATTCAAGTGCCAACTTTTCCGCCACAATGTAATACTCTTTTGTGGCTTCATCTTGCAAGATGAGGTAGTCCTCGGTGTTGGATACGGCCGCGGCACGGTTGGCGGGAATCGTCCACGGGGTAGTGGTCCACACGGCTAAACTGACCGGGTAAGAATAGTCCAAATCGCCAAAGATTTCTTTAGGCGCTTGGACTAGCTTAAAGCGCAAATAGATAGACGGAGACGACACGTCCTTATATTCCGTTTCCGCGTCGGCAAGGGCGGTTTCGCAATGCGGACACCAGGTAATGGTTTTTTGGCCCTTGTACACATACCCTTTCTCAATCAAATCCAAAAACACGCCGATGGTAATTCCTTCGTAGCGTTTATCCATCGTGAGGTAGGGGTGTTCCCAATCGGCCTGCACGCCCAAACGCTTAAAGCCCGTGCGTTGCAAGTCGATAAACTTGGCGGCAAAGGCGCGCGCTTTGGTACGGAAGGCGGGCACATCGGTGATGTGTTTTTTCTCTTGCTTGAGTTCTTTTAAGAGCGCTTGCTCGATAGGTAGCCCGTGGCAATCCCACCCCGGCACGTATGGGGTATAATGCCCCGTCATGGCGCGGGATTTTAAGATGATATCTTTGATGGTTTTATCCAGAGCATGGCCGATGTGAATTTTCCCGTTGGCGTAAGGCGGCCCGTCGTGCAACACAAAGTGTTTGCCTTCTTCGTTCTTTTTCAGCATTGCTTCGTAGAGGTTAATTGACTTCCAAAACTCCAGGATGCCGGGCTCTTTTTGCGCCAGGCCCGCGCGCATCGGGAAATCCGTTTTGGGAAGTAAAACCGTGTGGGAATATTTATTCTTTGCCATGTAAAACTCCAATTACTCAAACTAAAAATCACGCCATTGGGTGTTGAGTATATTATACTATATTTCCCCTACGCGTGGGGCTATTTTCGCCCACTTGCAGCCGCGCACGCGCTGTCCGTCTTCACGAACCACCCAGCACGGCACCAGGGTAAACCCCCGGTTAATCTGCTCAACCTCAAACGAATCTTTCTTGAGTAAGGACGGCACCGCCCCTGTATGCTTATTCTCTTTCATCTTCCGCCTCCTGTAATTCTTGTTTTGCTTTTTCGTAATACTCGGGTAAGTTGCGGCAAACCGCCTCGTAGCCGCCGCTTACGCCCCCCTGTTCCAAGCGCCGGGCACATACAGATATTGTTTGTAATGCTAGCGATATATTATGATCGCAAAACCCAAGGATATCTTTTAGACACCGCGCATTACGCCGCACAAAAATTTCCCGTTGCGCCGGCGTAGCAACGGCTTGTTCAAAACGCTCGATAACCCGGTCCACAAATTCAGCCGGCAAGGGGGTTTTCGCTCTTTCTCCCTGCGCGGCCGGGGCCTGCGCAGTAAGAGAGATATTTTCTGTCTCTGTTTCTGTCTTTGTTTCTGTCTCTGTTTCTGTATCTGTTTCTGTATCTGTTTGTTGAGCAATCCCCCCCTCAAACATATTCCTCAATGATTTACCGACGACGTTTTCTTGTTTTTTCCAACGCGCCGAACGAGCCTTTTTCATCTTCTTTTTGTTTTGCTCATAGCTTTCAAGCGCCTCGTCTTTCCATTGGGTAAGCAACGCAAAGAGCCGCTCTTCCTGCGGGGTGTCGGGCAGGTACGCGGTATCGTTTTCGAACGCCTGTTCGCAAATGCCCAACACAGCGCTGCCGAGTTGTTCATCGGTCAGTTTGCGGCAAACGGCCAGCAAATCTGCCGTATAGATTTTAATGTACGGTATTTTCATACGTCTCCTACAAATTAGTTGGATGGTACAACGTATAGCGATCGCTATGGCTATATATTAGTAAGATATGTTAGCATTGTCAAGCGCAAAAAAGGCCCAATTTGGGCCTAGATGACCTGCGCCATGATAGGGAACGGAAAAGAAAGGTGCGTTCGAAGAGAACAAAGCACGGCAGCCCTTGGCCGTACTCGTGACAAGAATTATTTGTTGATTTTGTCCAAATACGCGTGCAGTTTAGAAAGCGTCTCTTTGCTTACGGTGTGTTCCATTTTGCACGCATCTTCTTCGGCGGTTTTGGGGTTGACGCCCAGCACGTTGTGCAGGAAGTATTTAAACAGTTCATGGCGGCGTTTGACGTCTTGCGCGGCGCGGCGGCCTTTGGCCGTCAAAGTAATCCCGCTATAGCGCGCGTGTACCACGTAGCCCTCTTTGGACAACGCCTTCATCGCGCCGGTAACGCTGGGGGTTTTTACGCCCAGCATATCGCGAATATCACTTACGCGGGCCATCCCGTTTTCGTCGGCACAGAACGCCACGGCTTCCAAATAATCTTCCATGTTGGCAGTTAGTTTCATACCCTTAGTGTAACATATTTTGCCGCAAAATTCTCTTGCATTTTACCCGTAATAGATGTTAAATAGTAAGATAAGGAGAAACTATGAATACGAAAAATTACCTCTCGCAATTTTTAGAAGATGTACGTCGTAAAAATTCCTCTCAAAAAGTGTTTCTGCAAGCCGTGGAAGAAGTCGTGCAAACCCTCACACCGGTGCTGGAACAAAAACCCCTATATATAAAGGAGAAGATTTTGGAGCGCATTGTCGAGCCGGAGCGTATGATTTCCTTTCGCGTACCGTGGCGCGACGATAAAGGCGAAATTCACGTCAACCGCGGCTATCGTGTGCAGTTCAATAGCGCGTTGGGGCCGTACAAGGGCGGGATTCGTTTTCACAGTTCCGTGACGGAAGATTCTTTAAAGTTCCTCGCCTTTGAGCAGACGTTTAAAAACAGTTTGACCACGCTGCCTTTGGGCGGCGGCAAAGGCGGCAGCGACTTTGACACCCGCGGCAAAAGTGACAACGAGGTCATGCGCTTTTGCCACGCGTTTATTGACGAGCTTTACCACCATATCGGCTATCATACCGACGTGCCCGCCGGCGACCTGGGCTGCGGCGCGCGCGAGATTGGCTACATGTTTGGCCAGTACAAAAAACTCACCAACGATTTTACATGTGTGTTCACCGGCAAAAAACCCAACTGGGGCGGCAGCCTCTTACGCCCGCAAGCTACCGGATACGGCGTGGGATATTTTGCACAAAATATGCTCGCCACGCGCGGGGATGATTTTAAAGGCAAAGTCTGCGTGATTTCCGGCGCGGGCAACGTGGGGATTCACACGATTGAAAAACTCACACAGCTGGGCGCAAAGGTCGTCGGGTTTATGGATTACGACGGCAGCATCTACGACAAAGACGGCGTGGATGAGGAAAAGCTGGCGTTCTTAAAAGACCTCGTGTTCGTGCGCCGCGGCAGCATCAAAGAGTACGCGCAAAAATTCCCGCACGCGGTGTTCCGCGCGGGCAAGAAAACTTGGGATATCCCGTGCGATTGCGCCTTCCCCACCGCGTGTGAAAACGAGCTCGACGGCGACGACGCTAAGACACTTTTGAAAAACGGGTGCACGCTGGTGTGCGAAGGGGCCAATATGCCCTCCACGCCTAAGGCGGTGGGCGCTTTCAAAGCCGCAAAGATTTTGTATTCCCCCGGCAAAGCTTCCAACGCCGGCGGGGTGGCGGTATCGGGTTTGGAGATGACGCAAAACAGTATGCGCATCTACTGGACCGCGCAAGAAGTTGACGACTATTTAAAACGCATCATGCACAGCATCCACACCAGCTGCTTGAACTACGCGCAGGAGTTCGCCCAAAAAGGCGATTACATGGCGGGTGCGAATATTGCGGGGTTTATCAAAGTGGCGGACTCGATGATCGACCAAGGGTTAGTGTGAGGCACACTCCCTTTGCCCGCGGGTACTGACGAATGATTTTAAAGAGCCGTCATCTCCGAGTGTCTTTATCGGAGATCTCCTCCACTTTCAACAACGTAATCGTGTCTCTGACCAATGCTCAGGGGCAGGTGATCAGCTGGGGTTCCGCTGGCAAGTGCGGTTTCCGTGGTTCCAAGAAGAACACTCCGTACGCTGCACAGATGGCCGCAGAAGATGCCGCCAAGACTGCTTATGATGCAGGTCTTCGCAAAGTGAAAGTATTCGTCAAGGGTCCTGGTTCCGGACGTGAATCCGCTATCCGCACCATCAACAACGCAGGCATCATCGTCACCGAGATCGTCGACGTGACTCCTATGCCTCACAATGGTTGCCGTCCGAAAGGCCGTCGTAAAGTTTAACGTTTAAAGACAAGAAACTATGGCAAGATATACAGGACCTACCACCAAGATCGCCCGCAAGTTCGGCGAACCCATCTTCGGTGCAGACAAAGATTTCGAAAAGAGAAACTATCCTCCGGGACAGCACGGACTCGCTGCAAAGCGCAAGAAAAGCAAGGAGTATGGTGTACAGCTGAAAGAGAAGCAGAAAGTCAAATATATGTACGGTGTGCTCGAGCGTCAGTTCCACAACACCTACAACAAGGCTTCCCGCATGAGCGGCCAGAAGGGTGAGAACCTCATCCTCCTCCTTGAGAGCCGTCTCGACAACGTGGTATACCGTCTTGGCATCGCTCCCTCCAGGGCAGCCGCACGCCAGCTCGTAAGCCACCGTCACATCACACTCAACGGTTCCGTCTGCAACATCCCTTCCGCAACCGTAAAGGCCGGTGACGTCATCGCCGTACGCGAAAGGAGCAAGAACCTCGAGGTCATCACTGCAGCTGTCGCAGGTGCATCCAAGTACTCCTGGCTGGAGTTCGACGCACAGACACTCAGCGGCAAGTTCCTGAATGTCCCCCTCCGTGCCGACATTCCCGAAAACATCAACGAGCAGCTCATCGTCGACCTGTACTCCAAGTAACATTTAACACCCAGCAATTATGGCAATCTTAGCATTCCAGAAACCTGACAAGGTTATTATGCTCGAAGGTTCCGATACCCTCGGACGTTTCGAATTCCGCCCTCTCGAGCCGGGTTACGGCCAGACTATCGGCAATGCCCTCCGACGCATACTTCTTGCTTCCCTCGAAGGATTCGCCATCAGCCAGATTCGCATCAGCGGTGTCGACCAGGAATTCGCAACGATTCCCGGCGTCATCGAAGGCATGCAGGACATCATCCTCAACTTCAAGCAGGTCCGTTTCAAGAGGATGGTCGAAGGCGTCGACAGCGAAGAGGCCCGGATCGTCATCAGCGGCAAGCAGGAGTTTACCGCCGAGGATATTTCAAAGGGATTGTCTTCGTTATTTTCATCCATCCATCTCAAGCCTTCGGCAAGGATATCGCTTATATTTTGTTTTTTAAATCTCTAATTGCTTCGGAGAATTCCAATAAGTCATCATCATCCATATCAAGCATAGCAAAAGCCATTCTCTCCGCGCTTTTTTTGCCAACGCTAGGGAGCTTTGCTAATGATTCTTGTAATCTGGTTAATGATTTGAGTTCTTCCATTAGAAACCAAGTCCTCCACGGGAACCGGTAATTCTTTCGTTGATTTCTTCTTTAGCTTCTTC
>CADBYN010000007.1 GCA_902798835.1 Candidatus Avelusimicrobium bubulum
GTTAAACTGTTAAATTCATACTCGGTAGATTTTAAGTCCAATTCTACGTTGTTTTTTTGGATACGTACGTCGTAGAGTGAGGCGCTTACCGTATTAATTTCGTTCTTAAGCGTTTCGGCCTGTTCACGCAATTTCTGCTGATGCTCTTTGATATCTGCGGAGCGCTTTTCGCATGCAGCGTGCCGCGTTTTAATATCGGTCAGCTGCTCTCCAAGTGTATGGATTTGCGCTTTGCGGCTATCTACTTGCAGCGTGATCTCCTGTTTGCGAGCAGTGGCTTTTTGTAGCATTTCTTGCACAGTTTTCAGCTCGCGCTCTTTATTAGTGCGCTCGTTTTGTACCGAGTTTAATGCCAAAATAACCTCTTGCTCTTTGGTACGCAGGGTTTTTAGTTCTTCCTCGGCCTTAGCAAACGCTTTTACATTGGCATCTAAAGCCTGGGTCACTTTTTCTTCCTCGGCACTCTGCGCGGCAATTTGCTCTTTAACAGATTCTTCTTCGCCCCAATACGCCTCAGGTGCGCGGACACTTTCATCGCCGCCGCTTACAAAAAACCCGCCGTCAACCGTTCCGTTTTGATAGGAATAATTGCCAATGATGTAATCAATTAAATCTTCCAACTCTTTTTTATAGGTAAGTTGTTTTTTAAGTGTGCCGGATTTTTCTACCGTAGCTTGCGGCACACTTTCCAAAACGATAAATTTCGCACGTGCCTTGCCGTTTTTTTGCAATAGTTCTATGGCTTTTTGCACGGTAGCGTGTGTGTCACACAACATGGCATCTAAATATTTTCCAAACGCCTCCTCGACAACTACTTGCAACTCTTTAGGGTATTTAAGCGCTTTGCGAAGGGTTCCCTTCACACCGGGCAAATTAGCCTCGGTAATGGTTTTGACACCCACCCAATACGGGTCGTTTTTTCCCTGGGTTTGGATGAGTTCCAACTTGGCCACAAACCCCGCGCGGGCCGATTTCACAGAAGATAGTTTTTCATTAAGCGTGCTGCGCTCTTGTTGCAGCGTGCGCAATTTTGTTTCCCCTTCCACAATAGCTTTATGGGAAAGATCTGCTTCGGTCTGTTTGCCTTGCACGCGCACGGTTACCTCTTGTAGACTTTCTTCAAGCGCGGCAGCGGCTTTTGTTTGCTCCTGATTCGCTTTTTCGGCCGCCACTAAATCTTCCTCTTCACGTTGCGCCGTGGATTCTTCCAGCGAAATTTTATTGGCTACTTCCATTTGCTTTTGCACTAAATTCATCAGCTCGTTGGAAGTTTTTTGCAACTCGCTCTCGGCGCCGCGCAAGTCGTTTTCCAATTGTTGCGCCTGAGCGGTCTTGGTATTGTACGTCTCTTGCAGCGGAGTTAATTTCCCCGTGATTGCTGTTAATTGCTCGCGCAGTTTAGCAATGGCCGGGGTAAGTTCAGCCAGGCGGTTTTGCCCGCGCTGCGCTTCCGCGCCCGATGACGCAATTTGCGCTGTAAGTTCAGCCGTCAAGTTATCGCAGTTTTTAATAGCACCTTCCAACAGACCTACTTGGTACTTGCTGGCAGAAATTTTCTCGTTAAACTCAGCGGCTTCTTTTTGTTTGTGCGTTAAATTCAAATCTAATGCGGCCGTGGCGCCTTCTTGTGCGGAAATGCGGTTTTCCAAGTCGGCCAATTTTTGTTCAATCGGTTGCAGCTCGCCGGCGTGTTTGGCAATAAGCGCGGTAGATTCTTTTAAGGAGTGTAACGAAATGGCAATCTCGCTTTCTTTGAGTTCTTCGCGATACTTTTGATATAGGCGCGCTTTTTTAGCTTCGCTATCTAATTTTTTAATTTGCTCGGTAATTAAAGCCACCGTATCGGACAAGCGCGCTAAGTCCATATCCACTCGCTCTAAACGGCGGATACACTCCTCGCGTTTGGCCTTGTATTTAGAAACGCCAGCCACTTCTTCAAACATTTCGCGGCGTTCTTCGGGAGAAGCTGAAAGTACACTTTCCACACCGCCCTGGTCGATAATAGCATACCCACCGCCGCCGATACCGGTATCCAAAAATAAATCGCGAATATCGCGCAAGCGGCATTGTACTTTATTTAAATAGTATTCACTTTCGCCGGAGCGGAAAATTTTACGTGTGACGGTAATTTCGTTAAAATCTAAGGGAAGCTGGCGTGAAGAATTATCAAAAATCATGCTGACTTGCGCCATGTTAAGCGGCGCACGCTTGGCGGTACCATTGAAAATGATATCCACCATAGAGCCGGAGCGTAATGCCTTCCAACTCATCTCACCAATGGTCCAACGCACAGAGTCAATTACGTTGGATTTTCCACAACCGTTTGGCCCTACTACGCAGGTAATGCCGGGCTCAAAATCTAAACGGGATTTGTCAGCAAATGATTTAAAACCGATAATTTCAATAGCTTTTAAGTACATAGGTTTCCCTTAGGATAGTATGCTTTTATTATAGCATTTTCCTATATATGTATAGGGAAAAATGAGGATTTTTACCTTCTACGCGTACTAATATAAATGGGGTACGAGGGGACCCCGTCTAAAAAAAACGCTTGCAAAAAATTATTTTTTTTATTACACTAGGGGGGTACGTTAAATATGTACGTTAATATTAACGACTATTCCTTTAAAGGAGGAGTTTCAAAATGGCAGAAAAAGTATTGAAAGTAGGCATGGACCGCGAAGACGGTTTCTTGTACTACATTGATAAAGATGGTGATATTGCTCGCGTGCAAATGGCCCGCGGTGGCAAAAAAGGTGGCAAACCGAAAAAAGTAGAAAAAACGGGTATTAAAAAAGAAAAAGGATATCTCTATTTCTTAGATAAGAAAGGTGATATCTCCCGCGCCAAAATGGTAAACGCCAAATAAGTTTACTAAATAAAATAACCCCTCGTAGAAATACGAGGGGTTTTTGATTCCATAATTCTATTTAACAAACGCCACACAATTCATTTTCATCATTACTCACATCTTGTAAACCAAGCAGTTCCGCATAATTATATTTAGGATCAATAGTAGAACAGCCGTCTCCTTGGCGCACTACAAATCGACCGTCATTTAAGTAACAGACACTCACATCCACATCCCAGCTTTGCACATAACCTTTCATTTCATTTCCATACTCATCGTGTCCAAATCCATAATAAAAATGCTCAGTAAATAGCCTGTAATCGTCTTGATTATGTGGATCTGTATTAGGCACAATAACGTCTAATTCATCTAGTTTACATCTTTCTCCTTTGCGCAGTACACATATTTCATAGGCATCTGCCAAAGTTTTTAAAGTAGATATACCTTCCATCATTCGGCTTTTGGCTACCGCTTTTTGATATTGCGGCAGAGCAATTGCCGCCAAAATGCCAATGATTAAAACAACCACTAAGAGTTCAATTAAAGTGAACCCTTTTTTGTTTATACGGCCTTTAAAACAACTTTTTTTCATAACAGGTACCCCCCTATTTATACAAAAATACTTTTGTATATAGCCCATTATAAGAAAAAAAAAAAAACGATTCAAGCGGTATTTTCTTTTTGGCAAAAAAACACAAATATTAAATACCCCCCCTTGAAATTTTTGCATTTATGCTTATACTATGAGTATCCGCTGGGTAGGAGGGATAACCAAAGAACGCTGATTTTTACTTACCGCCCTTTGCTTGCGCCTGATTTCCAAGCGTAAGCAAGGGCAGCGTTTTGTGTCGGAAGATCGTACGCGCAAGCGCGCGTATATACAAATAGTTGACAGCCGCCCCCGGATAATGATTTAATGAATATACGGGGTTTTCTCGTAAATATTCTTGGAGGACATTATGGACATTAAAATTACGGCCAAAAACATTAAACTCACACCGGCCATTAGAGAATTTATTAATACGCGCGTAAGCAAAGTGGAAAACTTCTTTGACAATATCGTTTCTGCCCAGGTGCTTATTTCCGTAGAGAAAAAAATCAACCAACGCGCGGAAATCATCTTGCATACCGGCGCCAAAACAACCATTAACGCCAGCGCCGTAGAAAGCAATTTGTACAAAGCTATTGATGCCGCGGCCGTCAAAGCCGAAGCGCAGGCCAAAAAAATTAAAAACAAAGCTAAAGCACGCAAAATCTCTAAAAAATCTGTAAAAACTTTAGAGATGGAACCGTTTGCCGAAGTAATGTTGCCGCAAAACGACGTAAAATTCTCCGTCATTAAACAAGTAGAAGTAACCCCCATGAACCCGGAAGATGCCGCCTACGAAATGGAACGATTAGGTTATTCCTTCTGGATGTTCTTGGATGAAGGTTCCAAACAAATCAACCTCATCTTCAAACGTTTAGACGGAACTTACGGTTTAATTAAACCCATTAAGAAAAAATAATCCGCACGGAGTGACCCTTGGAATTTACCAAGTCTATTACCGTTAAAGAACTGCTCCAAGTGAAAGCCCTTCGCTTGGAGCTGGTTTGCGGTAAACGCTATATCCACCGTGAAATTACCGAGCCGCGCGTCAACCGCCCGGGCCTGGCACTAGCGGGACAGTTGGAAAACTTCCGCGCCAGTTCCGTGCAAGTATTCGGCCGAAGCGAATATTCGTTTTGTCAAAAAGAAAACAAAACGCGTCTGCGCGCCAACATTACCAAAATGTTGAGCGAAGGGGATGTGCCGTGCCTAATTATGACGGCCGGGCTTGATCCGCACCAAGCTATCCGTAAAGGCAGTTTAAGTGCGGATGTGGCGGTATTGAAAACCGAGATGGACTCGTCAGCGTTCTTGGCGGCCTTTTCCCGATTTTTAGACGAAAAACTTTCCCCCGTCACCCATGTACACGGTGTATTGGTGGACGTAAGCGGTGCTGGGGTGCTCATCCGCGGAGATGCGGGTATCGGCAAGAGTGAGTGCGCGTTGGAACTGATTAAACGCGGACACATTTTAGTAGCTGATGATGTAATTGAAGTACAAAAACGCGGACGCTACTTAATGGGCAGCTGCCCTGCCATGCTAAAGCACTATATGGAAGTGCGCGGACTGGGCGTATTGGATGTGCCGTTACTTTTTGGCGTAGGTGCCACCCTGGATGAAACTAAAATCGATATGGAAGTAGTGCTCACTTCCCCAAATAAATCTCCGCTGGATCGCTTAGGCGTGGAACAAAAAATGACCGATTTGCTGGGTGTGGAAATTCCTTCCTTGGTGTTACCCGTAACGCCCGGACGAAACTTGGCCGTGCTAATTGAAGTGGCCGCCCTTAATCAACAATTAAAGAGCCAAGGAATTTTTTCAGCCAAAGAATTTAGTCAGAAAATTTTAGATAAGATGAAACAAGGTAAGAAAAATGAAAAAAACTAAACGGCGCATCTTCATTATTACCGGGTTAAGCGGCGCGGGCAAATCCCAGGCGCTCAAGATTTTTGGTGACTTCGGCTTTTACTGCGTAGACAACTTACCCTTGGCTTTGTTTGAGAATTTCATTGACTATGTAGCCCATAGTACCGAATATGAAAATATCGCCCTGGGCATAGATATGCGCGCCGGAGATGGCTTAAAAAATTTACCTAATCTAATCAAAACGATTAAAAAACAAGACTTCGCCGTCAAAGTAATTTTCTTGGATGCGTCCGATGAATGTTTGATCCGCCGTTTCTCCGAAACCAAACACCGCCATCCTATCCATAAAAAATTGGCTGCCGCCATTGCGCATGAGCGCGAAGCTTTGCGAGGAATTCATACAAAAGCCGATAAAGTTATTGATACGAGTGATTTAAAACTCGGCGAGCTGAAAGAAAAATTATCTTTTTTGCTTAATTCCAAACGCACCGATGATATGCAAATCTCCGTCGTTTCGTTTGGGTTTAAAAACGGTATTTTAAAAGATTGTGACATCGTCATGGACGTACGTTTCTTGCCCAATCCATATTATGTACCGGCCCTTAAAAATAAAACAGGGCTTGATAAGCCCGTGCAAGATTATATCTCTTCATTCAAAGAAACAGAAGAGTTCGCTAGCAAATTTACCAGTTTAGTAAAATACTTGATCCCTAAATATATCAAAGAGGGAAAAAGTTATTTGACCATTGCCATGGGATGCACAGGCGGAAAGCACCGTAGCGTCTTCATGGCGCATGAGCTGGCTAAACGTTTAAACGAAGCGGGGCTCACAGCCTCGGAATTTCATAGGGATATAGGACTCTAATTATGGTAAAAATTATACTGGTTACACACGGCCAATTGGCCAAAGAAATGTTGGAAACTGCCGGGGTGATTATCGGTAAACCGGCTGAAGGATTTGATACTTTCGCTGTTACCACGGCAGCTTCAGTGGAAAAAGAAGCAGCCAAACTTAAAAAAGTATTGGAAAACTGCCCAGACGGCGCCCTTATTTTAACAGATATTTTCGGTGGGAGCGCCACCAATATCTCTCTTACTGCCAGCAAGGATTGCCCGAATTGCCACGTAATTACGGGTCTGAATTTGAGCATGTTACTTACCGCTATTAATAGCCGCAAAAAATTAAATGCTAAAGAACTGTCCGAGAAAATTGAAGCGGACGGTAAACGCGCTGTCATCAACGCAACGGAACTTTTAATTAAGGGGTTGTAATGCCAATTATTTTTGCCCGGGTAGATGACCGGCTTATCCACGGACAAGTAGTGCAAGCCTGGCTGCCCGAACTAAACGTAGACGAAGTAGTAATACCTTGCGCTAAGCATCACAAATCTATGCTTAACCAGGCGTTGCTTCGCCTTAGTTTGCCCTATGAATATGCCCTGACTATTTTGGACTCTCACGCCACTGTAAAATATACGCGCAACTCCAAAAAACGTATTTTCCTCTTAATGAGCACCCTAGAAGAAATGGCCGACCTTATTGAAGACGGACTACAAATAAAATCAATCAATATTGGGGGAATGCATTTTAAAGAAAATGCCCAAAAATTAGCGGAAAATGTGTTTTTGGATGAGCAGGATAAGCACTTGTTAAAGATCATTAACGGATTGGGCATCCGCATCGAAACACGCTCGGTTCCCAACGCCACTTCCATTACTGTAACGGAGGCCCTATAATGACGCAAGTGTTACTTATCTGTATTATAGGGGCGCTATTGGAATTGGATACTACGTACGCTTTTCAATTGACATTATCACGCGGAATTATTGCGGGGCCTCTTCTCTCTTTAGTTACCGGAGATTTAATGGCCGGCTTGCAGATAGGTATTTTTACGGAACTTCTTTTCATTGACATTAGCCCGTTGGGCGGATTACTTCCCCCCAGCGCGGCAGTATGTTGTACGCTTTCTATGGCTTTGTGCAGTTTGGGAATTCCCGTATATTTTGCCTTTTTCTTTGGTGTAATAGGGGCAGTTTTGTTCTCTGTATGTGAAGTGCTGATTCGCAAATATCGTTCCCTTTGGTTGATTCGGCAAGAACATACTATCTTGCGCAAACCTCCTTACATTTCTATTGTAGTGATTAAAGCACTTGTTCTTTCGTTTGCTATGACGCTTTCTTTCTTGTTGTTCTATAGCGCCGTGATAGGGGGCTCTGTTGCCAGGTTGCTGCCTTTTGTACCTGAAAAACTACATTTGGCCAGCAAATTTGCTTTTATGGCTGTGCCGTGGATTGGGATGGCTACCTTAGTCTCCACTTTCCGGCTTAAAACGAGGTAAATATGACACGTTGGATGCAATTTGAATTGTTTTGGCGTTCCTTCTTCCTGCAAACAGGGTGGAACTTTGCCAAATACCAAAATGTGGGATTAACCTTCGTCATGACGCCCTTTTTGAAGAATCTGTACAAACAATATAAACGGGATCTTCCTTCTGTGCTAGAACGATACTTAGAGGGATTTAATACGCAGCCCATGATGGCTTCGTTCTGTTTTGGTGCACTTGCCAAACAAGAAGAACGCATGGCAAAAGCTAAAACATTGGCTGAATACCGCGAACGTTTAAGTGAATGGAACAGCTTAAAACGCAGCTTATCTATTACAACAGCTTCTTTGGGGGACCGGCTTTTCTGGGGCACTTTAAAACCTTTTACTTTACTTTTGGCACTTTTTATTTGGTTAGCGCTTAACATTAACTTTTTTGAAGCCACCCCCCAACAAGAAGTATATTGGATAGATGTATTCGGGGCCTGTATTGTAGCTTTTTTTGCATTTAATGCCGTAGCGTTGTTTGTAAAATGGAAAGGAATATCCCTTAGTTACAATGCCCCCAATAACGGTTGTTTTGGCCTCACTCAATTCGACTGGAACAAAACAATCTATAACACCAAACTTTTTGGGATGCTATTGGCTTTGGGACTTTTACTGGGTGGATTGTATTACTTTTTGCATGATCTGGAGACGTTTTTGGGACTTCAATTTATTACCCGCGCCGTTATTGTACTTTTCTTTGTGAGTATCAGTTTAATGACGCGGGATTTACGCATTCCCAATATGTACTTATACATTGCGGCAATGCTCGTATTTAACATTGTGTATTTATTTTAGCTTATGGTACAAAAGGAATTAACTATTTTAAATCGCTTAGGATTGCATGCACGGCCCGCTGCACGTATTGTGCAGACTGCTGCTATGTTTGAGAGTGATATTGAGCTCACAAAGGATCATGTTACCATTAACGCTAAAAGTATCATGGGCGTAATGATGTTAGCTGCCGAATTCGGAGCTAGCGTATGTGTAACCGCCAAAGGCTCCGATGAGGTCCAAGCTATAGCCGCATTGGAAAAGTTATTTAATGATAAATTTAACGAGGAGTTTTAAGGAAAATTATGCTAGTACTCAAGGGAATCCCCGCTAGTCCTGGAATAGCTATTGGTCGGGCCATAGTAGTTCCCGGAGAAAGTTTAGCTACCACGAAACACTATATCGCATTGGAAGCGGTAAGCGGAGAATTGCATAAATTTCAACAAGCTTTGCAAAAAACAATGCTTGAATTAGACGAATGTTCCCAGAAAGTACGTGCCACGTTGGGTCCAGAGTATGCCGGACTTATGGAGACACATAAGCTGATTTTACAGGATCCAACTTTGAAAGACGCTGTAATCCATAAAATCAATACCGATTATCTAACTGCCCGTTCTGCCATCTCCCTTACTCTTGGCGAATTAGCCGCCAATTTCGACAAAATTGAAGACCCGTTTTTTAAGGAACGCCGCAATGATATTTTTGATGCCGGCAAGCGTCTACTTGCTAATTTAGAAGGGAATAAGAGAGATTTTTTAAGCTCCATTAAACGCCCTTCCCTATTAGTAGCTCATGATTTGTTCCCTTCAGATACAATTAGTTTACCGGAAAAACAAATCCTAGGTTTTTGTACTGACGTCGGTGGAAAAACCAGCCATACAGCACTGCTGGCCCAAAGTTTAAATATTCCTGCTGTAGTGGGCTTGTCTACCGCTTCGAAAGATGTTGCAAACGGAGATCAACTTATCATTGATGGAGAAAATGGCCTGTTGGTCATCAATCCGGACCGCTATACACTAGCCAATTACAGACAGATTAAGCGCGAAATTAAAAAGACTGAGTCGTTATTAAAAACTATCAATCATTTGCCTGTAATTACGCAAGATGGCCACCGCGTACATCTTTATGTCAATTATGATCCGCGCACAGACAACAAATATAATAAAACCCTTATTACGGACGGTTTGGGGTTACTGCGTACCGAATTTTTATTTATGAATACCCCTGTTCCTCCCGCTGAGGAAGCACAATACAAAATCTATCTATCTGTAGCCAAACGATTTGATATGCGCCCGGTCACAATCCGTTTAGCTGATTTGGGCGCAGATAAAATGCCCGACTTTGCATTGGATGAGCTGGATGAGGATGATAACCCGTTTATGGGATGCCGGGGGATCCGTTTACTCCTCAAAAACCCCGAGTTGTTGCATACACAGTTGCGCGCTATTGTACGTACGGCGTGTGAAGTTCCGGCACAAATCAGAGTAATGATTCCAATGGTATCTTCTGTAGAGGAAGTACGCCATGTGCGTGCTGCTTTCGATCAGATACTTCAAGAATTTGCTGAAAAAGGGAAAAAACCTCTTAATAAAATTGCGTTGGGCGCTATGATTGAAGTCCCTGCCGCTGCGATTGCTTTGGATGGCATGATTAACGACTTGGATTTCATTTCCATCGGAACTAACGATCTTATTCAATACCTGGTGGCCGTAGACCGCGTAAACCCGGAAGTGGCCCACATGTATGATCCCTGCCATCCCGCGGTAGGACGAACTATTCACAATATCATTCAAACTGCCCATAAACGCAGCAAAACCGTCTCTATTTGCGGTGAAATTGCTTCCGATAGCAAGATGCTTCCTCTCTTGCTAGGTTGGCAAGTGGATAGCTTGTCGGTTACCCCGCGTATGTATTTACGTGTTAAAAACAATATACGCAACTTAAATTTTGAACACTGCTCAGACATGGCGCAAGCCGCTCTTTTGATGGGCAGTTCAGCCGAAATAAGAAATTTAGTAGAAGACAATCAGTATGAAAATTCGTAATTTTTCCATTGTAGCGCACATCGATCACGGCAAGACCACGCTTTCAGACCGCATTTTAGAAGATACAGGCACCGTTCCCAAGCGCAAGATGCAAGCTCAACTTTTAGATGGAATGGATCTAGAGCGCGAGCGTGGCATTACTATTAAAGCCAAAGCCGTACGCATTCAATACAAAGACTACATTTTAAATTTAATTGATACCCCCGGGCATGTAGATTTTTCGTATGAAGTATCCCGTTCGCTGCGCGCGTGCGAGGGAGTTCTTTTACTAGTAGATGCCTCTCAGGGAGTAGAAGCGCAGACCGTGGCACATGCTCACCTAGCACAAAGTTTAGGCCTTAAAATTATCCCCGTAATGAACAAAGTGGATTTATCTCAGGCAGATGCTGATGCGTCCGAGGAACAACTGTGGGATATTTTGCATGAACCTATCGAAGCGGAGCGCGTAAGCGCCAAAACAGGCATGGGCATTGAGCATTTATTAGACCGCATTATTACCGATATCCCCGCCCCTTCCGGCTCGGCAGACAAACCGTTACGAGCGTTAATTTTCGACTCGTATTATGATGCATTTCGCGGTGTAATCATGTACATCCGCTTGGTAGATGGCACTCTTAAACCCGGGCAAACTATCCAATTTATGTCTTCAGGTGCGACATATAAGGCCGAAGAAATCGGTTTTATGACACCTAAGCAATTACACAAATGTAACCAGCTTTCTGCAGGAGAAGTAGGTTATTTGGCGGCCGGAATTAAAGATATCCACCAAGTGAAAGTGGGTGATACCGTTACGGTGGCAGATAATCCCGCCAAAGCTCCTTTACCCGGATATGAAGAAGCTAAACCTGTTGTATTTGCCAGCATTTTCCCGGTTGAAACAACTGATTTTCCCCTGCTTAGAAAAGCTCTAGAAAAGCTGCACTTGTCGGATAGTTCCTTCCAATATCAAAGCGAAACCTCCAAAGCATTGGGGTTCGGATTTCGCTTAGGGTTTATGGGAATTTTGCATATTGAAATTGTAAAAGAACGCTTAGAACGTGAATTTAATTTATCGCTTATTGCTACTTCTCCAAACGTAGTTTATCACGTTAAATTTACCCCCCGCAAATCACACTCGCAGGAACTAGCCGCCTTGCCGGAAGCGCCGGACGATCCCGGCTATAAAATCATTGATAACCCGGCCAACTTCCCGCCGTATGGAGATATTATCGACATTAAAGAGCCTGTTATCCATATTACTATCGTTACCCCCGTGGAATTTATGGACGGCGTAATGACGCTACTCAAAGAAAAACGCGGCACGTTTATGAGCATGGATCACCTGTCCAATCAGCGCGTGATTATCAAGTATGAAATGCCGATGGGAGAGATGGTTATTGATTTCTACAACAAGTTAAAATCTGTCTCCAAGGGATATGCCTCGTTTGATTACGAAGTGGCCGGGTTTAGAAGTTCCAACGTGGTACTCATGGAAATCTTGCTACACGGATCTGCAGTAGATGCGCTTTCCACTGTGGTGCATAAAGACAAAGCACAAACTATCGGCCGCGCGTTGTGTGCAAAATTAAAAGAACTTATCGGCCGTCAACAATTCGAAGTAGCCGTACAGGCTGCTATTAACGGGAAGGTGATTGCACGCGAAACCATCCCTGCCTATCGTAAAGACGTGATCGCCAAGTGTTACGGCGGCGATATTACACGCAAACGCAAACTGTTAGAGAAACAGAAAGAAGGCAAAAAACGCATGAAATCCATCGGCAGTTTAAACATCCCGCAAGAAGCATTTGTGGCCATGCTCAAAATTGACGAGGAGTAATTTGCTACAATAGTACTATGATTTTAGAGGGACGAACACTTGCCAAACAAATCCGCGAACCCCTAGCCGATAGGGCAAAGGACGTTTGCCGCCAAATCGGGCGGCCGATTATGCTTGCCGCCATTGGCTCTACGGAAGATTATGGCGCTTATGTGTATTTGAAAAAAGAAATAGAAGCTGCCCAAAAAATTGGACTCTCCACTCAGATTTTTGAAGTAAATAATCAAACTCCTCCTATAGATTTTGTATCCTTGGTAAAGCGTTTATCAAACGATGAGAAAGTGGATGCTATTTTAATCCCTCGTCCGTTACCCGCTCATTTGGCCGCCACCGATTATGCAGCTTATTTAGCCCCTCAAAAAGATGTAGACGGGATGTCTAATGTGAATATGGGCAATTTGTTTTTGTGCAAAACGTGGGAAGAAATCAAATCCTTGCCCGGTTTTGTACCTTGCACGGCAATGGCCGTTATCAAGCTTTTGGAATTTCATCATATTGACTTAGCCGGGAAAGAAGTGGCAGTCATTGGACGATCCTCTACCGTAGGGCGACCTCTGGCCCATTTGCTTACCTGCAAAAATGCTACCGTCAAAATTTGCCACCGGCACACCGACTTACCGCGCGCTGTAAAAGATGCCGATATCGTTTGCTCTGCCGCAGGAACTGCCGGGCTTTTACAAGCTGATTGGTTAAAAACAGGAGCCATCGTAATTGATATTTCTACCAATTGGCACAACAATCAATTAACCGGGGATGCGGATCCTGTGGCTTTGACAAAACGGAACGTTGCTTATTCCCCTGTTCCTGGAGGAGTAGGACCAGTTACTCTTGCGGTATTACTAGAAAATATGGTATTTTCAAAAGAGAGGTTATTATGAAAAAATGGACTTTTTTGGTCGCAATTTTAGCAATAGCTGGTTTTCTAAGTGCTTGTAAATCTACCGGGGATACTCCTCAAGAAGGGGAGCGTTATGCCAAAAAAATCTACCTGACTAAAGAAGACTATATGGAAGATTTAGGTAATGCTGCCAGCGTAGAACGCCGCGATTTACGCCCTAACGTAGAGTCTAAATATATCTTCAATGTAACCCCTCAAAATACCGATAATCCCACTATCTACTTTTTTGACCAACACCAACAACCTAAAGTTCCGGGGGAATATACCGCAAACGATTATAAAAATGAAAAGCGTTTATGGCAAAAACCTAAACGGTACACACCGGAACAGTATTATGGCATGCAGGGAAGCGACAATTCCTCGAACGAAGATAATGCAAGTTATAGCTATTAACTAACCCCCGCGCAAGCGGGGTTTTTTATGGCGTAAAGAGAGTTACATCGTTTGTGAAAATGCCATCTACCCCTTGCTTGGCCAGTTCTGCCGCCAGGGTCCTATCGGTAACTGTATAGCAATATACTTTCAAACCGTTTTTATGGCAAATTTGTGCGATCTGTGGTGTAAAACGAATATAGTTGATATGCACACTTTCGGCCCGTAGAGCAAGTGCTTTTTTTATGTCAAATTGACGTGTAAGCAGCCCAACCCGTACGTTAGAAGATAATGTGCGCACACGCACCAAAGTATCATAATCAAAGCTAGATATCAAAATTTTCCCTTCCAACTGCGGATGTAGACGCAATAAACAGAGTAACTCCTCCTCTATGCCAGGATAAATATTATGATCGTTTTTTATCTCTATATTTAATAGCTTAAGGTTCGGTAAAATAACCGGCAGCACATCCTGTAAGAGCGGAATAGAAACTTTCTCTTTTGAAGATGGGTTTATAAGGGGATATTCTGCTAAATCTACACTAGCCAGATCTTTTAGTTTTACATCCACTCCGGCAGTGCGTAGTAGGGAATAGTCGTGATGTACCGCCAGTTGCCCATCTTTTAACAAGTGCACATCCAACTCATAATGCGTAACTCCCTGCTTTTGTGCCAATGCAAAAGCAGAAACCGTATTCTCAACACGCTGCGTGTTAGCACCGCGATGCGCAAAATAAATCATACTTATAGTGTAAAAAAATTACGCCACTAAAAGCAACGAAACTCAATCCTAATAGATTGAGTTTCGTTATAAAAGAAAACTCCCTTATTTAATTTCGGAAGTGCAGTGCGGACAGCGAACGGCACCTAAAGGAATTTCGCTAAAGCAGAAAGGACATTTCTTGGTGGTCGGAGCAGCGGCAGCCTCTTCTTTTTTACCAATAGAATTCAACTTATTGATAAACTTAATTAAAGCAAAAATACAGGCAGCCACTATTAAAAAGCTGATAACCGCATTTAAGAATAATCCCAGATTAACCGTGGTAGCACCTGCTTCTTGAGCGGCAGCAATCGTGGTGAAATGGCGGGCACCGTTAGCACCGGCTTTAACCACAATAAACCAGTTCGAAAAATCAACTTGGCCTAAGGCTAACCCAATAAGCGGCATTAAGACATCCGCTACCATGGAATTAACAATTTTTGTAAATGCGCCGCCAATAATGATACCAACGGCCATATCAATTACGTTGCCGCGCATGATGAACTGCTTGAATTCACTAGCTATACCTTTCATTTATTTCTCCTCTTCTATTAATTTTGCCGCCCTAAGTAAAGGCGTATACAAATCGTTCTTTACGGGGTATTTAATCTCATCCCGATCCATAATATCCCTAAACACTACAGGAGCACCTTCAATAATGCATAAGGGGCACTGTTCTGCCGCTTCTCCCATCACAAGTGCTGCTGCCGTAGCCAGGCTATCGGCCACATTTACCAGTGTGGTTTGTAATTTCTTACCGAAAATATCTTGTTGGCCGCGCAAATCTTTTACACCCTTAAAGCCTGCATATCCTACAGCGGCGGCTATTACTCCGGCGCGCAGCGGAAGAATCATGCTATCTGTTACCACAATACCCAGATTATGCACCTTCCACATTTTTTGCAACGCAATGCGCAGCTCATGGGCACAATCATAACAATCCGGCAATAAAATCAGCTTCCCGTTGGCATTAGACTCATCAATCCCAGCGTTCGTCATAATCATTCCGTCTTTGATGGTCAACCACGCAAGCGGGGTTTTGAGTGCCCCCTGACTATACTGCTTAATGAGCTTTTCCTTCTGAGCAAGACTTTGATAGGCTAGGGTATTCCCTTTCCAAAGTGCCACCACCTTAGAAGATACCGCTAATACCGTATTTTCCGCTACAGAAGGTATAAAACGCACAACAAATGCCGCTAAATCGGCTTTTTCTTCAAAGATCTGTGTATGCACAGCCCTTATTTTCATAATTCCTCAAAAGGGGCCACAAAACTGCGCATTACTTCATTGGCCAAATAAAGGCCCTCTTTACTTAATTTTACCTTTTTCTGAGTGCGTGTGAGAAGTCCGTTTTGAATATGTTTTTCTATTTCTGACCCGAAAAGAGCAATTTGCCGTGGGGTTAACTCCACTCCCTCTAATTGTCTAAACGCCAGCATAAGCGTTTCCCCTTCTTTGGCTTTGCCGGTTAACTGTTCCGAAAAAGCGATGGGAGTCTTCCCACTCTCCATACATTCGATATATTCTGCCACGGAGGATGTATTCTGCCGGCGAACACCATTTCTATAGGAAGCAGCCGCACTGCCCAACCCCAAATATTCTCCATTCTGCCAGTAATTTGTATTATGTTGTGCGCGTCTGCCTGGTAACGCATAATTAGAAATTTCGTAGTGTTCGTATCCCATCTCTACAAGCCGATTATGTGTCTCTTCTAACATAGAGCGCATCAGATTCTGATCGCATACAATTCCTTGTTTAAAAAATGGAGTACCCTCCTCAATTTGTAACCCATATACAGAAATATGCTCCGGGTGCAGTTCAATAAGCCGCTGCAAACCACCCAAAAAACTATCTAGCGTTTGCGTGGGAAGCCCAGCAATTAAATCCACGTTAATATTTTTAAACCCCGCCTCGCGGGCGGCTTGGTAAGATTGCAAAAATCTTTCTGCAGTATGTATGCGCCCTAAAATCTTTAGTTCTGCATCATTAAAACTCTGTAATCCCATGCTCAAACGATCAAAACCCATCTCATGCAGCAATGCGGCTTTTGATAACGTTAAACTCTCTGGGTTGGCTTCAAAGGTGCTTTCTGTAAAATTGGCAATCGGACAGAAATTTTTGCGAATGATTTTATCCAACTTACGCAATTGATGTTCCGCAAGTAAACTGGGAGTGCCTCCCCCAACATACAACATATTACATTCAAGCCCTTTATAAAGGGCGGCTTCGTGTGCTAAAGCATCTAAATAAGCGTCTATATATTGTTCTTGGCCCGCAAAGGAAGAAAAGTCGCAATAGTTGCACTTCTGTTTACAAAAAGGAAGGTGGATATACAGCCCGCGGTTCATGCTTGTTTACGTTGAGCTTCGTAATTAAGATACGCCAAGATAAAGGGGTCAAGGTCTCCGTCCATAACAGCCGCAATTTGGCTGGTTTCATAACCGCTACGCAGATCTTTGACTAATTGATACGGCATAAAAACATAGGAACGAATTTGATGCCCCCAGGCAATTTCCCCTTTTTGACCGTAACGTTTTTCAGCTTCCCCGCGTTTTTTATCCATCTCTAATTCATAGAGCTTGGCTTTAAGCATTTTCATGGCAGTCTGGCGATTTTGCAACTGACTGCGCTCGATACGGCACGATACCACAATCCCTGTCGGTTTATGTAGTAAACGCACGGCACTTTCTACTTTATTAACGTTTTGCCCGCCATGGCCACCGGCACGGGATGTTTCCAACTCGATATCGCTTTCCGGAATTTCAATATTGATATCCTCATCAATATCTGGCAGTACGTCACAGGAAGCAAAAGAAGTGTGCCGCCGGGCATTTGCATCAAAGGGAGATACACGCACCAAACGATGCACGCCATTTTCCCCCTTTAAATACCCATACGCAAAGGGACCTTCCACCATGGCAGAAAGTGTTTTAATGCCGGCCTCGTCCCCAGGCTGGGAATCTAAGATAGAAAATTTGAATCCGTGCTGTTCGGACCAACGCGTATACATACGCACCAACATTTGCGCCCAATCACATGATTCGGTTCCGCCGGCACCCGCATGTATAGTTAAGATGGCATTAAGTTTATCATTGGGTTCACTAAGACGTATAGCGGCTTCTTTTTGAGCAACTTGTTTTTCGGTTTCTTGCAAAGAATGGAATAGGTTTTCAAGCTCTTGCTGATCTTGCATTTCTTTGCACAATTCAAACAAAGCTCGTGCATCCTCTAACCGTTTTTGTAGTTCAAAAAAAGTATCAATGGCCGTCTTAAGCATGTCAATTTGACGGCTTACTTCTTTGGCTTTGTGCGTGTCATTCCAAAATTCCGGAGCAGCCGATATTTGCTGCAAAGAGGCCAACTCTGTTTGCTTATCATTTACTTTATCAATAGCCTCAATTTTGGCTACCCGTGCAGCCAATTCTTCGATTTTTTGTTCTACATCTTTAAACTCAATGTTATTCATAAAAAAATACGACGGTAGAAATCCCTATCGTAAAAAACAAAATAGCACATATCCACGCAAACCAATCGCCCCATTGCGTGTAAAACGTATTGCGATCTGTTACAGAAAGAGGAACGCTGAGCGTTAAAATTTCTTGCGTGAACAAGTTGGATTGCTCTTTTATGTTGCCAAACGCATCTATGTAGGCGGAAAATCCCGTATTGGCAGCCCGCAATACAGGCCGGCCGTTTTCCACAGCACGCAATACATTGGCTGCCAAATGTTGATAAGGCGCTGCCGTATTAAAAAACCAGGCGTCATTGGTAATGTTTATAAACAATTGCGCTCCTTCTTTATTTCGTTCACGCCATAACTGCGGAAAGATAGCTTCATAACATACCGTGGTGCCCAGTTTCACGCCTCCAGCATCCAACAAGGGTTGTACGGAAGGCCCCGCAGAGAAGGAGCCCAGGGCCCCCATAACTTCAACATCCTTAAGTATGTAACGAAAAAATCTTTCAAACGGAAAGAATTCCCCGAACGGAACTAATTTTTCTTTACGATACGCGGATAGTCCTTGCGCATCTGGACTTAACAGATAGGCGCCTACGTACTGCTCATTTCCATCGGAAAAAATGTTCGAACCGATAATTTGATAAGCACCGCTGTTTTGGCCAATATTCGAAAATAAATCAAAATATTTTTCATCGGTTAAAGAACCCGGGACAGCGCTTTCTGGCCAAACCGCCAAATAGAGCCCTTTATCGGTTAATTGAGCACCCATATCTTTTAAAGTAGCATCAATTTCTTCTTCAAATTCAGCAGTCCATTTTTTGTATTGGTCTATATTAGGTTGCATAAGCGCTGCTCGCACCGTAAGCAAAGAGCGAGGATTGGCTAAAAAACGAGCGAATTTATCTTGCATATGTTTGCCTGCTCCATATACACAAGCAAATACAACCGTAGCTATGATTAATTGCCACACTCCTTTTCCAAAACCATTTTGCCCAAAACACCACCCAACGCTGGACCCCACGAAAGCTAATAGAAAACTTAAACCATATACACCTGTAAAAGAAGCTATATACAACACTTGGGGCATATTCCATTGGGTGTAACCCAGCATAATCCATGGGAACCCCAGCCCATAAAAAGCAATCGTTTGATGTAACCATTCCAGAGCCACCCATCCACATGCAGCCAAAAGCGGGAAAAATGCACCTGTTTTCTTTAAGAAATAACAAGCACCCCCAAATACAGCAAATTGCACAGCCAGCAAACCAGATAACCCTAACCAAGCCGCCAGCGATAATGTCCTGGAAAGTCCTCCCCCGTGCAGACAAGTATAGTAAATCCAGGATAAAAGCAAAGCATTACTAAGCAATCCTGTTAACCAACCATATCCTACCGATCCCCAAAAACCACGCACATGACATATCCCCCAAATAAAAGGGGCAAGTATAAGCCAGGCTACAAAAGGAAGGGATATTTTTGGATAACTAAGATAAAATAATCCTGCACAAAGCACTAAACAAGCCGTCAAGAATGCCCAACGACTCAAATGGCAGAAAAGAGCCTTTCCCCGTCGCCAAAGCGAAGAATCCTGTTTAGTAGAAGTATCTTGCGATTCGGACATAATTAATAATCAATTTTGCACACATGAGCCTTACACACAGCTCGTGCGGAAGGGCTGCATTCTTTAATCACCGAAACTTGATCTGCACAGGCCTTCGTGAGCATTTTAGAACCTTGTAATGCGTTAAAATCAGTAATATAGTTCACGTTAATGGCCACTACACCGCTAGGGCCTGCGGCACAACCACACGGGTCTTTATCCACAATCAAACAATCTTCATCTTGTTGACATGAATAAATCCGGTTTAAACGCACTTTGCGAGCCGCCTCTTGTTCAGCTTTGGCGGAGGCCTCTTTTTTGGCCAATAATTCTTCTGAACTTAAACGAGGAATTTTCACCACAATAGGGGAATCATGCGCCATAAATAAGGGAATTAACATCAACACACATATAGTGCAGGTTAATAAAAAAATATTTGTGATCATTTTTTTCATTGGTTTGCTCCACAACATTTTTTGTATTTTTTCCCGCTTCCACAAGGACATGGATCATTACGCCCGATATGTTTTTGCACGGGGGCGTTTTGATCCGGATTTTTAGCGGCTGCCGCCTGGGCACGCTCAGCGGCTGTTCGCCGAGGAGGCAATTGCAGGCGGAAAATATAACTAACCATCAAATCGCGAATACGGTTCATCATGGCCGTGTACAACTTGTAAGACTCTTTTTGATATTCGATCAATGGATCTTTTTGTGCATATCCACGCAAACTTACGCTATTTTGTAGTTGATCGAGCTCATACAAATTTTGCTTCCAAGCTGTATCGATAATTTGCAATAAAAGCATGCGCTCGATTTCTCCAAAATCAAGCCCCTGCTCGGCAAAATAAAGAGTACGTTGGGCATATAAGTCCTTAACCGTATTCATGATATCATCAACTAATTCATCCTGCGATTTCTTACCCACACTTTGCGCCGTAAGTTCAAACGGCAGTGGGAAGAATTGGTGCAATCCTGCATTTAACGCCGTGAAATTGGATTTTTGCGGATGTTGCGGATGATAGTATTGTTCCACAAGTTCCACTACAATTTCCTCCATCATTTGATGGGATTTTTCCGTCATATTTTCACCGTCTAATATGGCATTGCGAATCCCGTAGATGGCCGTACGTTGCTGATTCATTACTTTATCGTAATCTAACAGTTGTTTGCGGATGTCGAAGTTGCGCCCTTCTACCATACGTTGAGCACCTTCAATTTGGCGAGAAAGCATAAAAGATTCAATGGCTTCTCCTTCTTTCATTCCCACACGAGATAAAATGGCTCCGATCTTTTGGGAATTGGCAAACAAACGCATCAGTTCGTCATCCAACGCAATGTAAAAGCGTGAACTACCCGGGTCCCCCTGACGTGCACAACGCCCGCGCAACTGGTTGTCAATACGCCGACTCTCATGCCGTTCACTTCCAATTACGTGCAGCCCCCCCAACTTCACAACAGCTTCTTGTTCTTCCGGCGTGGTAGGATTTCCGCCCAATACAATATCGGTTCCACGTCCGGCCATGTTCGTAGCAATGGTAACAGCCCCTTTGCGACCCGCCTGGCTAATGATTTGGGCTTCCATCTCGTGGTATTTGGCATTTAATACTTTGTGAGGAATCCCCTTTTGGCGAAGCATTTGACTGAGTTTTTCGGATTTTTCAATACTGCGCGTCCCCACCAGCACAGGGGCCCCTTGTTTCCACAATCCTTCCACTTCATCTACAATTGCATTGAATTTAGCTCGTTCGGTAAGATATACACTATCCGGGTAGTCAATACGCTTGGAAGGACGGTTCGGACGAATTTCGACTACATCTAATTTATAAATCTGCCAAAACTCATTGGCTTCCGTCATAGCTGTACCCGTCATACCGGAGAGTTTGTTGTACAGTTTAAAGAAATTCTGGAATGTAATTGTAGCGAGCGTCTGGTTTTCTTCTTTAATCTGCAACCCTTCTTTAGCTTCTACCGCTTGGTGCAACCCATCACTCCATCGTCGGCCCGGCATTAGACGCCCGGTAAATTCGTCTACAATAATTACTTCGCCGTCTTTGATTACATAATCTACGTCCCGTTCGTATAGATGATGTGCGCGCAACGCCTGGTTAATGTGATGCACCCATTCGGATTGCACATCATCATACAAGTTGGTTACGTTTAAGAATTTTTCAGCTTTAGCAATACCAGTATCTGTAAGCGTGGCCGTTTGCGCTTTCTCATCAATGATAGCATCTACGCCTTCATCCAAATTAACCCCCTCGTATTTAGCTTTTACCTCATCTTTTTCCGTAATGAGACGCACTTTTAAAGAGGGAATTAAACGATTGACGATATAATATTTATCGGTGCTTTGATCTGACGGACCGGAAATAATAAGCGGGGTGCGGGCTTCGTCAATTAAAATGGAGTCCACTTCGTCAACAATACAGTAGTTTAACGGCCGCAAGACACGGTCTTCTCGGTTAATTACCATGTTATCGCGCAAGTAATCAAACCCTAATTCGTTATTGGTCACGTAGGTAATATCTTTTTGATACATCTCGCGGCGTTCGGAATTTTCCATATCGTGGCCGATAAAACCTACTGTGAGACCCAAAAATTCGTGGATGGGACCCATCCATTGGCGGTCACGCTTGGCTAAATAATCGTTAACCGTTACTACATGCACCCCTTTGCCGGTAAGTGCATTTAAGTAGGACGGGAGCACGGCCACTAATGTTTTCCCTTCCCCAGTACGCATTTCGGCAATTTTGCCTTGGTGAAGTACAATACCACCTAATAATTGCACATCATACGGACGAAGACCGATAACACGTTTGGCCGCCTCACGCACCGTTGCAAATGCTTCGGCCAATATATCATCCAACGTTTCTCCCTCTGCCAAACGTTTTCTGAATTCCTGCGTTTTGGCTTTCAATTGATCGTCGCTAAGGGCTTCCATCTGCGCAGCTAACGCGTTGGCCTTGTCTACATAGTGTTGAATTTTCTTTAAGTCTCTTTCGCTTTTCGTTCCAAAAATTTTGTTAATTACAGTTTGAATCATAGTTAAATCCTTTTGAGTAAAATTTATAAGACAACGCTTATTTTCTACTCGGCTACCGGTTTTTTATGCTTGGTTTTAATTTGCAAATTAGAGGCTTGCTTTAGAGTTGTTTGCTCCGCGAGCACGCGCGCGCGAGTTCGCTCAAGCCTATCTTCTACCAACCCAATAATTTGCTCCCCAACATTCGTTTTTAAATTTTTTAAATCGTTCTCCAACGCTGAGATAACCTCGCGATCACCCTGAAATTTTGAAGATTTGTATTGTGCTAATAACTCTTCTTTAATTTGTATGCTAACTGCCCAAATGCGAGAGAAAATTTTACGCAGCTGTTCTTGCGCATGTTGTCGTGCTGCAGGCTCTATATTTTCTGCGGCGTAAGAATAACGAACGGCCTGTTGGTATTCTTGCGTAGCATCGTACAACGCCAGCGAATTATCAAAATTGCGTGCCAAGGCGGCCAATTCGTATTTTGTATCTAAGTTATCGATGGGCTTTTGGGCTAAATACGCAGAAATTAATCCTTCTACTAACTCGGAAATATTTTGATCTTGCGAAGCTTTTTCCAATAATTGCGGATTAAAGTTTCCTACAATTTCGCGTGCTTTTTCAGGTGTAAGTATCTGCTGCGCGTAGAGCGCAGAAGATAACGTAACCGTAGCTAATAGAAATAAACCGCGTTTCATAGGAAATCCCTTCTATTATTTTACTATATTCCAGGTACGCGCGCGCGAGTTTTTCCACTTTTACTCCCTAAATTTGTTAAATGGTGTTTCAAAAAGTAAAGGCGCTAGCATTTGCTAGCGCCTTTTAATTAAGTTACGTAAAACTTACCTAGCGGCCGTCCGAAAGAAATTGCCTTTGACGTTTTTGGCCAATTGCACTTTGCCCAATGTCTTATCAGCCTCTACAACGATGTCTTGGGCATTGGCGGTTACAAACCCGTCCACAGAGCCAAATACATCGCCTTCTTTAATGATACCCAGCTGGCCATGGCTATTAATTTGAACTTCCAATTTCAAGCCGCCCTCCACGCTTTCGGTCAGCAAATCCCCTTCTCCCATAGAAAAGGCTAACGGGAATTTAGGATTTACTACCCGCTTAATGGCCACCGGAACGTCTGCCTCGTTTTTCACAATAATGGCACACGCGTTATTATCCGCTTGCGCCAATTGCAACAAACGCTGCGGTACGTTTACAGTACCGGCCAAGTCAAAACGGGCCTTTTGCGGGGCACAATGCATACAATAGTAACATACACCCACACTCACAGCAGCCACAATCAATGCGAAGATCTTTCTCATACTAATATTTTATCCTAAATTGGACAAGTTTGGCAAGTCCCCTGAGCGCCAAAAGCACGAAACACACAATTTTACTTGTGTGTTTCGTTTGTTAAATCAACTAGCTATTGTGAGATTATTGCTTAAAGAATCCCCACAAATTGGCGTTATATACCCAACCTTTGCAAACGCCATCGGAAGCTTTAAGCGGTTCGTCTTGCACTTGGATCCATTTTCCTTTTTTGGAAATATATTTAAACGGATAGCCTTTTTCTACCGTGCAAACAATATCGCCGCTGGCGGACGGAGTAGCGCGTACGTTCAAATCAATTTTAGCAGACATCCCACCGTTGGGGCTTAACAACGAGGAAGAAATCCAACCTTGATACCCTTCAAAATCTTTTACAAGCACCCATTCTTTATTCTCGTTGGCTTTAATCATGATGAGCGGCGTATAGCGCCAAGCGTGCCATTTAATTGCACAATCTGTACTTGCACAGGTGCGAATGTTAGCTTCTTTGGTGTTCACGCTGGCGTATTTTTGGGCGAAGGTCGGAACACTAAGCAACATACAAAGTGAAAATAAAGCAATTAGTTTTTTCATAAATCTCCTCTTTAGCTAAGGTCTGTCCTATGTTATAAGTATAGCAATACTAAGAAAACTTTTGCAAGTGTTTTTTCACATTCCCGGTCAATCCCCAAAAAAGGTATAATGTAAATATATCTATAGAGGAGATTTTATGAAAGAAGCCGTAGAAAAAGTAATTAACGAAATCCGCCCCATCTTACAATCTGATGGAGGCGACATTCAACTTATTGGTGTAGATGAAAAAACCGGTATTGTAACGGTGGGGCTACGCGGCCATTGTGGCAGTTGCCCACATGCACAAATGACGTTACAAGCCGTCGTGGAACGCCGCATTAAAGAAGTTGTCCCCGGCGTGACCGCTGTAGAACGCGTATAGCTTTCTATGCCAGTAATCGACCTACACACACATTCTTTTTTTTCCGATGGAACATGCTCGCCGGAAGAGGTGGTGCACGCTGCTTTAAAAAGCGGGGTGCAAATCTTTTCGCTTACTGACCACGATACGATGGACGGCGTTGCCCGCGCGCAACTGCTTGCAAGCGAGCGAAAACTAAAGTTTGTGTGCGGGGTGGAAATCAGCACGTGCGAACATGATCACTTACATTTTACCGGATATAATATAGACGCAAATGATGTTTCCTTCCAAACTTTTCTCAAAGAAAACCGCGAAAAACGCATCGGCCGCATCCGCCAAGTAATTAAACAATTGCAAGAAGCGGGTGTGGAAATCACCGAAGAAGATGTGTTTTCGCGCGTGTCTAATACGGTGTCGCGTGCACACGTGGCCGACACACTAAAAGCCAAGGGGTATGCTCCCACACGTCAGGCGGCTTTCCGCAAGTATTTAATAGAGGGCCAACCGGGATATGTGGCCCCGATAGGGGTAACGGCTACACAAGCCATTGCTCGCATTAAAAAAGCCGGCGGGCTAGCAGTTATTGCACACCCGGGTATTGTAACGGATCATTGGGATTTCCCCGCGTGGAAAGAAGCCGGCCTAGATGGTATTGAAGTATTTTATCCGGCACACTCGTTTAGCATTCGCCAAGAACTTTTGCACTTGGCAGACAAGTATGGTTTATTTGCAACAGCCGGGTCGGATTATCACGGCCCCAAAGGCGGCCGCAGCTCTACCCCCGGAATACAAATTCCCCAAAATCACTACAATAAATTGCTTAGCACTTTGTTTTAACTTAAAAACGCCCCGGGCAAAACCCGGGGTGTTTTTATTATAGGAGACCTCTTTGTGTGGCTTAAGCACAAAGAAGTATTTTTGCAAATTAAAAGCGGATAATAGCCAGGGGGCTTTCGCTCACTCCACCAAAAATACCGCGCCGAAAGAAAGATGGAATCTGCCGCACCAGCGCAATCACTTTTCCCCGATAAATAACAGGTTCCCCTACTTTTACTGTAGTGGAACGTCTGTAAGGATTTCCCCCAATTCGGCAACGGCCGCGAGAAGGCACTCCCTTTTGGCGAAAGAAACTTAACAAAAAGTCTTCTATTTGATTCCCAAATGTTTTTTGCAAACTTTGCCCTTGCGGAATTTTAGAAAAAGCCAACCCGTGCAGTCCGCGCGTAACATCTTTTTTCACGGCAACATACGCCACGTCTTCTTTTACAGAAACGGCCCGGCCTGTACCCATGGCCACTTTGCCATTGGAAAACTGCAGCTTAACCGAGGATAGTGCATAATCTTTTTTACTAACACAATCCGCAGTAACATAAACACGCTGTCCGCCTTGCTCAAGTGTGCCGCGGCAGGTATTGGTCTTTGTTTCGTAAGAGATGATTTGATCTTTACATCCGCGAACGGGACGGCACATCATATCCGACATTTTAACCGGTTTTTTTAACGTAGCCGTAACAGTTACTGCGGCCTGTTGAAGTTGTTGGGCCTGCGTTTGCGTCGCACTAACCACACGTTCCACGCGGGTAGAGAGTTGCGCAGAACTAGCCAGCGGCGCACTAATCAACAACGCCCCCAGCATAAGTGTAAGATAATTTTTACGTTTCATATAAGCACTCCTTTAAAATGAGGTACTTATATTATACAAAAGTTAGGTTAAACTAACAAGTATTTTATTTTATATTCGTAGTAATGCGTAAATTTTGCTAAATAAATAGTTAGTTTAATATAACAAAAATCCTAATAGTCCGCTCATTACCAGCACAAAAATAGGCCCACGTTTTAGTTTCCACACGGCCAAAAATGCTGCCGCACCCAAAAGCACGCTTTTATAATCTATAAAATTTTCCGCATTACAAAGCGTCAGCGCGGCCGAGGCAATGAGCCCAATAACGACTAAGCGTAACGCGCGCCAAACGACCGGATATTTTTCCCGCGTGGAAAACACATATTTCCCGGCCAAAATCAGCAAAATAAATGAGGGCAAACATACCGCCAACGTGGCTAGCGCCGCTCCCCATACGCTCCCGCTGGTGGCGTAGCCCGTGTAAGTGGCCAGGTTAATCCCCACCGGGCCGGGGGTGACTTGGCTGATGGCTACAATATCGGTAAACTCGGCGGTAGAAAGCCAGGCCTGCTTATAGACCACTTCGTTCTGCAAAAAAGAAATCATGGCGTATCCACCGCCAAAATTAAACAGGCCTATTTTTAGAAACGTGAAAAAGAGTTTTATATATATCATTTAGCACGCTCCTTTTTATCAATAAGTAACGCCCCCAACACAGCCAACAATACTATATAAACGGGCGAAATTCCCAATAGCCATACCGCCAGCGCCACCGCGATGCAGAGCCACACGGTTTTAAATGTAACACCGGCCGATTTGGCCAAGTTAAACACGGGCACCATAATAAGCGCCACCACCGCCGGACGGATCCCTTTAAATACGCTTACTACTACCGGGTTTTCGGCAAATTTGCGAAAGAAAAGCGCTACTGCTAGAATAATCACAAACGAGGGAAGCGCCGCTCCGCACGCCGCCGACACTGCACCCGGCACACCGTATAAACGTTGCCCCGTTAAAATAGCCACGTTAATGGCCATAATGCCGGGGGCCGACTGCGCCACCGCGGTAACATCTAAAAAATCTTCTTTGGAAAGATACGTGCCCACCAGTTCCTTTTCCATCAGCGGCAACATGGCGTATCCGCCACCCAGGGTAAACAGACCGATTTTGGCAAAAATAAAAAATAGTTTTGTAAAGTTTTTCACAAAACTATTGTACTAATTCTAACAAATCTCTGCGGAAATCTTAATTATTCATTCCCATCGTATATTTGCCAACTACCTTGACCGCGCAGCGTACTGCAAGCGCGCTCACCCGCATTATCAAAATAATAACAATACGATTCCCATTGGTTGGTAGAAGCGGGGCGATACATGCCTAAAAAATAAGAATCTTCACTATTATAAGCTCCGAAAGTGCGGTAAGCATCAATATAACATCCCCAATTATTGCACACGGCGTCATAGAAAAAATTTGAATCCGTGGGCCAACCGCTACTATCACAATGATATATTCCCTTCATATCAATTGGAAGTTCTAGATGACGAAGATTTGAATCCATACACCACAAAATGTCATATTCAGATTGTGTGGAATTGCTAGAGGTTACATATCTCTGCGGGTAGCCATTTTCCAATAAATACAAATCTATACCTTGGGCAACTGTTTTTATTACAGAGATAGCGCCCGCTATGCGCGCTTTTTCCACGGCTTTTTGATATTGCGGCAACGCAATTGCGGCCAAGATACCAATAATTAACACTACCACTAACAACTCAATGAGTGTAAATGCTTTTTTATTCATTTTTTTCTCCTTTATTTTCCTTTATTATAGCATAAAATGATACTTATAGTCCGTGTACTTAAAAAATGCAAATCAGTAACGTATATGTATGAAAAACACATATACCAAAAAAGACAAACTCTACCTGCAAAAATTTGGTGCACGCGTGCGTGCTTTACGCAAAGCGGCCGGATATTCTCAAGAAGATTTTGCGCTAGAGATTGGACTAGACCGAACTTATATGGGTGCCGTAGAGCGCGGCGAACGAAACATTGCGCTACTTAACATCCGTAAAATTGCGCAGGGATTACGTATTTCAGAAAAAGAGTTGTTTTCGTAACGCTAACCAAATTTAAAACACTACTTTTGAAGTCCTTCTTTTTTCGCGTAGTTTACAATGCCGTTATAGATCCCTTGGGCCATTTTCTTTTGCACCGTGCTTTGAGAAAGTTTCGCGCGGTCTTTGGGGCTACTAATAAAACCCATCTCCACCAAAATAGCAGGGCTCTGTACCCCTTTAAGCACATAGAAATTAGCTTGACGAATGGCATTTTTCTGCGCCACGGCAATCCCAATACCCGATTGTTGATGTACGGCATTCTTTACATAGCCGGCCAGTTTGGAGCTTTCATTAATATATTCATTCTTTGCCATTGATTGCAACAACGCATCTACAAAATTATAGTGCACTTCTTCGTATTGCATGGCTTCGTTTTCCAAAGATGCCGTGGCGGCGGCTTCTTTATCGGTTGCTTTTTCAGAGCGGAAATATACCTGAAAACCGTTTGCTTGTGAGTCTTTGGTAGAGTTCACATGGACCGAAACAAACAAGTCGGCTTTAAAATTATTGGCAATTCGGCTGCGTTCAGACAATGCGATAAAAACATCTGTGCTACGCGTAATTTTGACTTCAAAACCGCCTTTTTCGAGCAAGCGCGCCAGCTCCTTGCCAACGGCCAAATTCCAATCTTTCTCGCGATACTTACCACGTACCGCGCCTGGGTCTTTCCCGCCATGACCGGGATCCACCACAATGCGTATTTTTTTATTAGCTTTAATGGCTAACGGATGCGGCTCAGCCTTAATAACCGGAGCAGTTACCGCAGGAGCAGGTGCAGGAACCGGATCAGCCGGTGCAGCATCTGCGTCTACAAACATTTCTTCAAAATCATCCTCTTCTACCACGATGGTAGAAGACGTATCTACCGGCGGTTGAGCAAAGGCTTGCGGAGCTTCTGACGGGGTTTGCTCCACTTGGGAGGCGGGGACTTCTTCCGTTTCATCATCTTCCTGCATTACACTAGGTACCAGTTCTTCTCTCGCGGCCTTGATGACGGGGGTAGGCGCAGTAGTAATCACAGGAGTCAAAGGCACCTCTGGGGAGGCTTTAGCTGCTCCCGCACGGAATATAAACTTATTGCCTTGCTGCGTAAAACTCCAATCGTTTGCTTTGTCCCCCAACACTATATGCAGTTGCGCATCCGTACGAACTTGATACATATCGGCGGAAGCGATATAGTTCGTACGCAGTTTCTTATACTCATCACGCTTGAGTACCACATCTTTGAATGTCACCAGCACCGTGTGCGCTGTGGTCTGCTCCGCTGTAAATTTAAACTCGTTTTGTGCGTCGAAGATCAACAAATTGTCCTTCTCGCTGAGCACAATATCCGCCAATTCCACGTTAAACCGACGTTCTATGTACAAAACGCCGTCTTTGAATTCGATGAGTTTATTTACCGCTGTTTGAAAGGAGGGCAGAAGGAAAATCTCAACTGGGGCCATCAGCTTACCGCCGCGTACTTCTACCGGGCCGCTAATACGAACATGCTTGCCATTGACAATAGCCTCATCCAACGACCCGGTTAGGATAATAAAGAATCCCTTAGACGTAATTTTGGCTTGCCTGGAAGTAGCAAACAACTCCACCCGCGCCCCTAGTTTGCGAGCTGTAGCTTGCACGTCTACATACGTGATACCATTTAAATCGATGGAACTGACCGACCCGGCCGACCGACCGCTTTCTTTAATGTATACCTTGCCTTGAGCAAAAGCAAGTTGCCCAATCAAAAGAAAAAGTATCCCTAAAATAAGCGACCCAATACGTTTCATAAACGTCTTTCATCCCCTAATACAATACTGGGAATTATTCCAACACGATTTTATAATCTTCCCACGCTAATTGCGCATCCGCCTGAATCTTAAGTGAACGATGAATATTCTCTTCGATATCCGATTGACGGTGGCGGATAGCTTCTGCCAATGTGGGATGCAGCACAACCCGTAAATTCCCACCCGGGCGGCCACTTGTTAAATCATAAATTTCACGTTGAATTTTAATACGCATACTCTCGGCCGATAATACACGTCCGGACCCATGGCATTGCGGACATTCTTCGCTGATGAAACTCCCGGTACTGGCACGCTTTCGTTCACGCGTCATTTCCACAAGTCCCAATTTAGTAATCGGCAGTATGCGGATTTTTGCGCGGTCCCCTTGCACGGCACGCGAAAGCGCATCCACTACACGATGACGGCTGGAAGCCTTACGCATATCAATAAAGTCAATAACAATAATTCCGCCAATATTACGCAAACGTAATTGATGTGCGATTTCGTTGGCGGCCTCAATATTAGTTTGTGTAACGGTTTCTTCTTGCGATTTGCTGCCTGTGAATTTACCCGTGTTTACATCAATAGCACACAAACTTTCGGCCTCTTGAATGATAATACTTCCTCCGTTGGGCAGCGGCAATTTAATTTTACGTAAATTATCAATTTCCGGCTCGATATTATAAGCCTCAAAAATGGGTGTTTTCCCTTTGTAAAGTTGCACGCGATTGGCAAGATCGGGCGAATTCTTTTCCACAAAATCACGCACCCGTTCGTAATCTTTGCGATTATCAAGCAAATACACTTTGGCGTTTTCGGATAGAACATCACGCGCCACTTGCAGCACCGCATCCATATCTTCATGCAACAAATGCGGCCCGCGCACCGATTCAAACTTTTTAACAATGGACTGCCATTGGCGATAAAGATATTTTATTTCGCGTTCCAATTCTTCTTTCGTGGCTTCTTCGGCTTCTGTACGCACGATACATCCCATGCCTTCGAGGTGTTTGTCAGCCAACTCTTGCATGACTTCATTTAATTTGTGGCGCACTTCAGCGTCTTCAATGTTTTTGGACAATCCTACAAAGCTTTGGTTAGGTGTAAGTACTAAGTAACGACCCGGCAGCGTAACATCCATCGTAACCTTCATCCCTTTGGTGCTGATGGCATCTTTGACTACTTGGACCATGACCTCTTGCCCTTTGCGAAGCACTTTATCAATATTCTTTTTGTCTCCGCCGATCACATCGGAAATATACAAATAGGCATTTTTTTCATATCCAATATTCAAAAATGCGCTGGAAATACCCGGAAGTACATTTTCCACAATCCCTTTGTAGATATTGCCTACAATATTCAATGCTCCGCGGCGTTCCCATAAAATCTCATTAACGCGATCATTCTCCAAAATGGCAATACGCGTTTCTTCAAATGAAGTGTTTACTAATACTTCTACAGTCGGTTTGTTTTCTTCTACAGCTTGTGTCATACAAAAATCTCCTAGGGCCTTAGTTCCCTTAAATTAGGTGAAGGTTCCCGGCGCTATCTTGCCAGTACAAGCCTTCCCTTATTACGTTAAAATGCTCATCCGTTAACTCTGTCAGCGGGCCTAAAATTTCCATTCCCAACCACGCATATATACAAACTAACGGGTTTATCCACTTACCTTCTACCGGGAGTAAGGTTAATTCCATTTGCTTCTCCCCTTTGCAACGGGCACTACGCACAAACGGACGAATATCTGTTGTAAGACGCATTCCATTACTAGCCTGCTCAACAACTTCTAACCGCGCGGCTGCTGCCCATTTTTCAATCGTCTGTTTGGGAGCATAAGTGGAAAAGTCTCCCTCTACTACATAAATTGCGGCACAAGCCAATTGCTGAACAGAAGCCAACGAATAAGGCACACGTTTTACATCTAATAATGCCATTTCTTTGGGCTTACTTTTTTCTAGCTGTTCACGCACATACTCTGCCGAAACAGACGTTTTCAAATAAATATCTATATACTCACGCCGGGCTATTTGTCCTCGACCCACCGAAGGGCCATATGACAACCGCGGCCAATGCGCATTTACTTTAGCCGGCATATAGTTAAGCCCGCTATGCAAAATCATGTTGCGCACTATGTTTAGCGTGTCCTGGCGTTTAGGGCCATTTTCGGACATATTAAACACTATACGCATTTTATAAATTTTTGACGTATTTATCATCTTTTTTATGCCCGAAGCCTATGCGAATATACAGATTGTACAACCCCTAGCGCCCACAAGCTGGCCACTAAATTGGATCCTCCATACGAGATAAATGGCAAAGGAATCCCCGCTACAGGCACAATTCCTAAAAGCATACCAAAATTTACCAACATATAGGTAAAAAACATTCCAAATATGCCACCACAAACCAAATAACCATAACGATCACTGGCCATGTACGCAATCACCACAATACGCCACAAAATAAGTAAATATAATCCCAAGACTAGAAACATTCCCCACAAGCCAAGCTCTTCCCCCACTACGGCCAAAATAAAATCGGTATGTTTTTCGGGAACAAACCCTAAACGTGATTGCGTCCCCGAAAAAAGCCCTTTCCCCAATACGCCGCCGGAACCCATCGCAATTTGTGCCTGTAATACGTTATAACCGGCCCCTTGCGGATCAGAATTGGGGGCCAAAAATGTTTCGATACGTTTGCGTTGGTGTGGTTTCATGTGATTTTCTACAAAAATACCGCCAAATAATCCCGCCAGTACTACCAAGGTAGCTAAAACAAAGTAAAAGAAAGGGAACAAAATGCGTAATTGTTTGAAAAACCACCAAGCCCCATATCCCAGCATTGCAATTAATAACGAAAATCCAAACATATACCATCCATTGTGCGCTAATTGATTCAATACAAACCCAAGTCCATATTGCGTTAAATCCGGGTGCAAATACAAATATGTCCACGCAATTGTAAAAAATCCCGCCACACCGGCAAACAAGGCTCCCAATCCCAGATAAAATAAATTAGCCCCGGCACAATATAACAAAACCGCAATGGCCGGCAGGGTAACTACTACGGAAGAAAAATCGGGTTGCAACATAATCAGCCCAAAAATGGGTGCTAGCAATAAACCTAACCACAACAATGTGGAAGTGTCATAAATATAGCGCCCCCGGCGTGTTAAAAAGGCAGCTGCCACCAAAATCGTACAAACACGGCAAATTTCCGAAGGTTGCATTGAAAAAAATGGAAATACAAACCACGAACGACTTCCCCGCTGATAAGATCCAAATAAAAGAACCCCTACCAGCAACATCAAGATAAAACTATAAAGCCATTTCCACTGTTCGTCATAAACCTGATAGTTAAAACTCCACCCTACTGCAAAGGCCATAATCCCTAATGGTAATGCTACTAGGTGTGTTCGCACAATAGTGTTTGACCAAGATAAACTGTTTACCGCAGACATAATGCATAAAGCCCCTAATACCACTAAACCTATCATGGCATATAACAAAATAGAATCCATACGATTACGAGCATTTTGCACTGTCTTAAGCACCGGCATTCGTTGCCTCCGCAGAAGGAGCATTTGAATTAAGCCCAAAATAGGCCTCTAACATGGCACGGGCAATGGGTCCGGCCGCAGAACTGCCTCCTTCTCCAAATTCTACAAAAACAGCTAATGCAATTGAAGGTTCTTCCCCTTCCTTCCCGGCAAAGGCCATAAACCAACCATGATCCGCGCCATGCGGATTTTGTGCTGTTCCGGTTTTGGCATATACATCCAACCCTTTAATTTTAACACGACGAGCCGTGCCGTTATCTACCGTATGTTTAAGTGCCTTGTATAACAAGTCATATGTTTCTGGTTTTAAATCGGCTCGTTGCAATATTTCCGTTTGGCCGACCTTCTGCTCTTTTCCCGTTTGATTGCTGACAATTTTATCCACGTAATAGGGGCGATATACATTCCCACGGCTTGCTAAAGCAGCGGCGAATTGAGCTAGTTTAATAGGCGTAACCAAAAGTTCTCCTTGGCCAATAGACAAATTAAGCGTATCCCCTACAAACCAATACGTTTTATTGCGGGCCCGACGTGTAGGCCCGTATAAATTGCCCGCTTTCTCACCGGGCAAATCAATCCCTGTCGGGCGACCGAACATAAATTTTCGTTCCATACGCTCAATAGGTGCCGGCCCCATCGAAGCTGCCAACGCATAAAAATACACATCACAGGAATTGCTCATGCCATCAAAAAAATTCACCGGTCCATGCACGCCCCAACACTTAAAAACACGCGGACCGGAATCGTATTTCCCGGTGCATGTAACTTTACGATTTACATCTAAATCCGTTTCTTCTAAAGCGGCGGCAGCCGTAATAATTTTAAATGTAGAAGCTGGCGGATAAATACCTTGAATAGCCAGGTTGTATTCGTTAATTTGCTTAGAAGCGTTTGTAGTTTCTTGATCGCTATAAGGCACAAACAAGTTTGGATCATACGCCGGAGCACTAGCCAACGCCAACACAGCTCCATTTCTAGGATCTAATGCAACCGCCGCTCCACGCCCCGTTTTAGAATTTTTAAGTGCTTCTTCGGCTACTTGTTGCAGCGTAAAATTTAAAGTTAAGTAAATATCACTTCCAGCAGCCCATTTTTTATCTTGAATAATTCGCTTCACACGCCCGCGGTAATCAACTTCCAAATATACTCCGCCGTCTTTACCTTTTAGTTGCTCTTCAAATTTTTGCTCAATTCCATTTTTTCCGATTTTAGAAGCAAGCCGATATCCCGCGTTTATATCTCGTTTACGCCATTGGCGCTCATCCATACTGCCAATATAACCCAGCAAATGACTAGCTAATGTGCCGTATGGGTAACTGCGTTTGGCCTCCTCCAGTAAATAAATCCCCGGATAATATTGTTGTAATTCTTGCAAGGCAACCGTACTTTGCGTAGATAAATTTTCTACGAGCGCCATTGCTTTTCCCGTCTTTCCGCTTGTTTCCAAACCGGTACGTATCGTTTGGGGAGCTAATTTTATATAAGGTGCAATATCTGTAACTAATTGATTTAAGTATTCTGTTCCCGAGGAAGTATTCCCCAGATAATACAAACTAAATGAAGGGCTATTGGAAGCAATGGCAACTCCATCTGCCGTGAAAACGCGCCCGCGAGGAGCTGTTTGATATAGAATTTGAGTGCGATTACGCTCAGCCAATTGCATATAGTTTTGATGATGCAACACCTGAATGTTGATGAGACGTAATGCAATCACACTTCCTACTATCAGCGCAGCTTTTAATAAGATTTTTAGACGTCCGTTAAATACTTCTTTAGTGATTGCCATGGCATTTATCCCTGCCGGCGTAACGAAGAATTCCCCGCTACTTTCCGTATCATCCAGAACACTAGAGGCGCAAACAATGCATTCAATATTGCTCCCCCTAAAATGCTCCAAAAACCAGGCCAGGCGCTACTATCTGCAAATACAGCCACCAACACCGTATTTAGAAGGCCTGCCAACCAACTCAGTCCAAAAACAGCCACCATTTGGGGGAACAATTCATCAAAATCAAATCGATCTACTATATTGCAAACCAAACAAGCACATACAGTAAATGTAAAGGCGTTATTACCAAACAATTTCGTACTGAAAAAATCCAAGAATAGCCCACACAAAAAAGCCATGCTATAAGCTAAAGGCTCCTTTAATAATGCACAAAAAGCAGTTACAAAGACTAATATAATATTTACACTAAATCCCCAACGCACAAACAATGAAGCAAACGCCCAGTGGAATACTGTAGCTAGTATAAATAAACAAATGAGTTTGAGCGCATTTAACATAAATTACCGTTTTATTCCGTCTTCTAAAATTACAAAAACTTCTTTTACCGCAGAGGCACGCACCTGAGGGGTTATATTCACCGTAAGAGCTGTTTGAAAATTTTCCCCTTCATACGTTTCGTTTACTTCACCGACCAGTATTCCTGCAGGGAATACACTGCTGGAAAGTGATGTATATACTTTATCTCCTTTATTCACTTGCGCAAGCAAAGGAATATACTTAATTTGTACGGGGCGCGGGCCATTCCCAACGAGCAGGCCCTCATCTCCGTTTTCTAAACGTACCGCGGCCGAAAATTCCTCGTCACGAACAAGCAACACTTTTGAAGTGCTTTCCGTGGCTTCCACTACTACTCCGGCCAGTCCCTCCTGGCCGTTTTCGACGGCAATAACGGCACTGCGTTCTTTAATTCCGTCAGCTGTTCCTTTGTCCAAAATAACTGTATTCCACCGTGTGGGTTCCCGATAAGCTACTTTAGCCCAAACACCCCTCCAAGGATGGGAAAACGGCAATTTGAGTAGTTGGGTAAGCCGCTGATTTTCGGCAAATACTTCCGTGGCCTGCGCAGAAAGCAGTTGGGCTGTTTCAATTTCCTGTTTAAGTTGCTGATTTTCATAGTGGGCCCGTAAAAGCTCTTGTACGGTATTAGAGACTCCTTGTCCATATTGCACTACACTATGTGAGACACGCACTTGAGGAATAAAAATATATGAGAGCACAGCCTTGAGTGAGGAAATAAACCCTTCTAACGGCAAAATCATGAGTAAAAAAGAGAGAAGCAAAAAACTGCCTGGCAACAACCAACGACGCTTCCAGGAATCAATAGGAGTATATAACTTCTTTTTGTGCGCAATTCCCTGCATATATCTCTACACTTAAAATCAAAACGGACACCGTTCTTGTTATAGAACTGTGCCCGTTTGAACGTTATTACTGTTACTTAAAACGATTTGCGGCGAAATCCCCAAAATCGGGAGCCTTTTTCGTTCAATTGTTCCAAGTATTTCCCGGTACCCAGCGCCACACAGTTAAGCGGATCTGCCGCACGGTGCACGGGAATATCTGTTTCTTTACGTATCAGTTCCGTAATACCACGCAAAAGACTACCGCCACCAGCTACCATAAGCCCGCGGTCTACTAAGTCAGCCGCCAACTCCGGTGGGGTTTCTTCTAGAGTGCTTTTGATAACATCTAAAATAAGCCGCACAGGTTCCATAAGAGCCTGACGGATTTCTTCCGAAGTAACCGTCAACGTGCGAGGAAGCCCTTGCGTTTGGTCACGCCCTTTTACTTCCATGGACTTTTCTTCTTTAAGGGGATAAACAGAACCTAAATTAATTTTTACTTCTTCAGCTGTAGTTTCACCCACAATCAAATTGTATTTCTTGCGGAAATACTGAACAATACATTCCGTGAGTTCGTCTCCAGCCACGTCAATAGACTTAGCTACTACCATCCCGCCTAGAGAGATAACCGCTACTTCTGTGGTACCGCCACCAATATCTACAATCATGCTGGCGTGTGGTTCAGCTACAGGCAAATCAGCCCCCATAGCTGAAGCCATGGGCTCTTCAATTAAATATACTTCGCGAGCACCTGCCTGGCGAGCCGCATCATCTACAGCGCGACGTTCCACACCGGTAATATCCGAGGGAATACCAATGACAATCCGGGGGCGCAACAAACTGCTGCGTGTATGCACTTTACGAATGAAATAACGAATCATCTCTTGCGTAACTTCAAAGTCCGCAATGACTCCATTTTTCATCGGGCGAACAGCTACAATATTTGCAGGCGTTCTACCAAGCATCTGTTTGGCTTGCTTACCGACGGCTTTTACTTCGCCGGTTTCTTTTTCCATAGCTACCACGGAAGGTTCGTTAAGCACAATTCCTTTATCCTTGACATAAATCAAGCAGTTGGCCGTGCCCAAGTCCATTCCCAGGTCCGAAGAAAACAGCCCCCCCAGATAGTCTAGCACCATAAATTAGTCCACCAGTTTAACAATAGCTACTTGCGCATTATCACCTTGGCGCAAGCCAGCACGGTAAATGCGGCAGAAACCACCCGGGCGATTGGCGTAGCGAGCAGCTAAAACGTCAAACACTTTCTTAACGGCGGCTGCGTCTTTGAGCGTGTCCTTTACAGCACGTTCATCTTTCGCTTTCGCTAAGGTAATTAAACCTTCTACCACACGGCGCACTTCTTTGGCTTTTTGAAGTGTTGTGGTTACTTCTTCATGCAGAATAATGCTGGTAGCCATGTTATTTAACATAGCTTTGCGGTGTGAGGCCGTTTTACCCAGTTTTCTGTATCCAGTATTTTTAATCATACGGCAAATACTCCTTAAATTTTCATGCCAAGTGTTAATTTCATCTCGGCTAATTTTGCTTTGATTTCGTCCATAGATTTGGCGCCAAAATTTTTGATGAGGTTAAGTTCCCCTTCCGTCATTTTGACTAAATCACGCACGGTGTTGATATTGGCCGACTTCAAGCAGTTAATGGAACGAGAAGAAAGCTCAATAAACTCAATGGATTGGCCTAAAGTTTCTTCTTGTTTGCTTTGCGCAGTAGACATCGTAGCTGCTACAGGAGAAGCTTCTTCCATTACTTCATCGCTAACGGTTTTTACACAATCATCTTCCCCTTCAATGGTGAAAATGTGCAAGGAATTCGATAGTAATACCGCCGCACGGTGCAACGCACGCGCAGGGGATAGCGTACCATCGGTAGTAATTTCCAAAATTAAGCGATCATAGTCCGTCTTCTGACCCACGCGAGCGGGTTCAACATCGTAATGCACTTTGACTATAGGCGAGAATAAAGCATCCACCGCAATAAAACCTGCCGGGCGTTGCACTTTGGCCAATTCTTCGCCGGGCATATAGCCTTTACCACGAGAGACTTCAATTTCAATTTCCAACTTACCGCCGGCCTCTAATGTAGCCAACACCAAGTCTTTATTAATAATTTCTACGCCATCTACTTCTTCAATATCGGCAGCAGTTACTACGCCGGGTTTAGAAGCATGCAATTGTAAATATTCACGGTTTTTGCCTTCCATTTTAACACGTAAGTGTTTGAAATTCAGCAAGATATTGATCACATCTTCGCGCACGTTAGGCACAGCACTAAATTCATGCACAGCGCCGGTAATACGTACTGCCGTTACCGCAGCTCCTTCCATACCGGAAAGCAAAATGCGGCGCAGGGAATTCCCTACCGTGTGACCATAACCGCTTTCGTACGGTTCAGCAATAAACTTACCGTA
>CADBYN010000008.1:0-37689 GCA_902798835.1 Candidatus Avelusimicrobium bubulum
TCTTTCCGGCGGCATGAAGAGAAGGGTCGCTCTGGCGAGAGCCCTGGCCTTTGACTGCGGCATGCTCCTTTTAGACGAGCCCTTCAAGGGCATGGATGCAGCGCTGAGAGACCGCGTCCTGCGCGTCACGGCGGACGCTCTGGGGGATGCGGCGCTCCTGCTCATCACCCACAACGAGCGGGAGGCCCTTGCCCTCGGCTGTCGCGTCCTGCGCTACGTGGACGGACGATTTATATAACGGAAATACCGCACAAAGCAATCTATGAAGACTGCTTGTGCGGTATTTTTTCACACTTCATCCCGGGTTTTACGGTTAAATAAATTCCGCACACCGAGGAAATTAAAAATAACACAAGCAAACATCCGTGCCAAAAATTCGGACCAAATTCCATTTTACGGGAATTCATATCGGTTGTAGGTTGCGTTGGAAGGACTGAATTTTGCATAGTATCGTTTTGTTCTGGCATAAAATTCCTCTAAAAATAAGTTACTTTATTATAGCAATTAAATTGTACAATATGGAAAACTGGAGGATCTATGCTAACAGGTATTTTTACTGCGTTACCCACCCCTTTTTTAAAGGACGGCTCTTTAGATGCTGCCCACCTTACCAAATTGGTTGAAGCCCAGCTTGTGGCCGGCGTGCATGGTGTAGTGCTGCTGGGAACTACCGCCGAAACACCCACACTTACCGATAAAGAAAAGAAACAAATTTTAGATATTTGTGTTCCTCTGCTAAAAGGAAAAGTGCAAATTATCATTGGCGCCGGAACTAACGATACCGTTTCTACGGTAGCCAACGTAAAAGAAATTTCCCGTTACAAACCCGATGCGGCATTGGTAGTTACTCCGTATTACAACAAACCAAATCCGTCGGGATTAATTGCACACTACAAAGCAGCGGCCAAAGTGGGTATTCCTTTAGTAATGTACCATATCCCCGGCCGAACAGGGCTCAAAGTATCTTCCCAAGTGCTGGCCGATTTACTTGAACAAGTCCCGCAACTGGTTGGCATTAAAGAATGTAATTACGACATGAGCCAAGTTACCGATACCGCTGTAAAATACTCCAGCAAATTAAGTTATTTCTGCGGAAACGACGAGCTTTTACCACAATTTTTGTCGATAGGAGCCTGTGGGGCGGTTAGCGCGGCGGCCAGCGTTTTAGCTCCCGGTTTTGTAAAACTTTACAACCTCTTTAACGCGGGTAAAACACACGAAGCGTTTGCCTTGTTTACCCAAATTTACCCGCTTATCAAAGCGTGTTATTTTGAAACGAACCCTACGTGCATTAAATACATGCTCTACAAATTAGGCTTTGGCACACAAACGGTGCGTGCGCCTTTGGGGGAAATCTCTAAAGAAAACAAGGCCAAAATTGATGAACTGCTTGCAAATATAAACAAGGAATTTTTAATTTAATATGACAACAGTCGGCATTATTGGAATTAACGGCATGGTTGGGCAAAAAATGTTAGCCCAATTACAAAAAATCAAAACTCCTTTCGAACTTAAAACGTTCGGACGTCAGGATGAAATCCCCACGCTGGATATTGCCGTGTTATGCACGGATAATCCGGTGAGTGCACAACTTGTTCCCGCGCTTAAAAACCGTGTGAAATTTATGGTGGATATGTCCTCCGAGTTTCGCATGAGCGAAGGCGTCCCGCTGGTCATTCCGGAAATTAATCCGCAGGCCATCACTCAAAACACACAACTAATCGCCAGCCCCAATTGCACAACGACAGGACTGGTAATGAGTTTGGCCCCACTGCGCAATTTTTATCATATTACCGAAGCCTTTTTTTGCTCGTACCAAGCCATTAGCGGCGGCGGGAAAAAACTATTAGATGATTTCCACACGCCAGGCTCTCTATACGAAAAAAATTGCGTGCCGCTTATCGGCAGCATCCAACCCAATGGCCACACGAGCGAAGAATTAAAAGGATTGTATGAAACGCGCAAAATTATGGATTGGCCGCACATCAAAGTGTATTGTCACACCGTGCGTGTGGGCGTGGAAAATTCTCACTCCTTAGGCGTTACTATTAAGGCAAAAGAAAATTTTGATTTGGAACAAGTTAAAAACGTGTGGAGCAAATTTCCTAATTTAGTTTATAGCGAAAAAGTAGTCACACCTAAAGAAGTCAGCGGCAAAGAAGAAACCTTTATTTGCCGCTTGCGTGCTGACGTAGAAGACCCAAAAATTATTCACTACTTTGTAACCTTTGACAACTTGCTTAAAGGGGCTGCCATGAACGGACGGCAAATTGTAGAATTGTTATTGGAGCGATTTTTTAAATGAAAAAATTAACAACAGTACGCGTACTATTAAACGGCGCAAACGGCAAAATGGGCCAAGCTATTGCACGGCTAATAAACGAAAACCCGCAAAAAAATTTAGTCGTGTCAGCCAAACGTGAAGCCGGACAAACCGAGGTAAAAGAGCCCTTTGATATCGTCGTGGATTTTTCTACCCCACAAGGCGCGCAAGAAGCATTTTTGCTCGCAAAAAAATATAAAAAACCGTTTTTAACCGGCACAACTAATTTGCCGGAACCGTTTTTGTTTAAGTTACAATCGGAAGAAAAAATCCCGGTATTTTTTGCACCCAACGTAAGTTTGAGCGTGTATTTTTTCACCGAACTAGTCAAACAAGCGTGCAAGATGTATAAGGGATACGAAAAAGCCCTGCACGAAATTCACCACGTGCACAAAAAAGATGCCCCTAGCGGCACCGCTAAACGTATCGCCGCGGAAATGGACCTGCCCGCAAGCCAAGTAACGTACGAGCGTATCGGCGAAACTGTCGGCACGCATAGCGCTACATTATCTAGCACGCTCGATGAAATTACGCTTACGCACAAAGCTATTAACCGCGATTTATTTGCCGCGTCGGTGCTCGACATTGCCGCGTGGCTCGTCAAACGGGCAGGTGGATTTTACACCATGAGCGATTTTGCAAAATTTAAATTAAAGGAAGCGAAAAAATGAAAATTCACTTTATAGGTATTGGCGGCGTAGGGATGAGTGCCCTCGCGCAACTTCATGCAATGAGCGGTGATGAAGTCACCGGATCAGACCGCTTAATCAGCAAAGGCTATACAGATATGGCCTTGTGGGATTATCTTAAGAAATTAAACATTAAACTTTTCCCGCAAGACGGAAGCGGTATTGATGAAACGACGCAGCTTGTCATTTTATCTTCCGCTATTGAAGAAGATAACCCTGAACTCGTCAAAGCCAAACAACTAAACATCCCCACCATGCACCGCAGCGAACTACTCGCCAAACACGTGGCCGAGCACCGCACGATTGCCGTCTCGGGCACCAGCGGCAAAAGCACCACCACCGCCATGGTCTATGATATTTTAGCCTTTGCGGGGATGAGCCCATCTGTCATTACGGGCGCGGCCATTTTGTCCTTGCAAAAAGAGCAAGGCGTCTTTGGTAACGTCTACAAAGGCAATAGCGATATTTTAGTCATTGAGGCCGACGAGAGCGACGGCTCTATCGTGAAATATCAACCGCATTTGGGCCTATGCCTCAACTTGCAAAAAGACCACAAAGAAATTGATATTTTGCAGGGATATTTCAAACAGTTTATTTCACACTGCAAAACCGCCATCATTAACGCGGAAGAAGAAAATTTACGCACGCTTGGCGCGGAAAAATCGTTCGGCCTTTCATTGGGCGACGTGCATCCCACCAATATTACTGTGGACGGCTTTGGCTCAGATTTTACCATCCAAGGACAATCCTTCCGCTTGCAAATTCCCGGCGTACATAACGTGGCCAATGCCACCGCCGCCGTGGCCGCCGCATTGCATATGGGCGTAGATTTGCAAACATGCGCCCAGGCCCTTAGCAAATTTACAGGGATTGCCCGCCGCTTTGCCTCCATCGGCAGTTACAACAAAATTGAAGTGGTGGATGATTTTGCCCACAATCCGCATAAACTGGCTGCCACCATTGCCGCGGCACATTTGCGCGGCAAACGCGTTTTGGCGTTTTATCAGCCGCACGCATTTGCTTCTATTAAACTTTTGACGCACGAATTTGTGGAAAGTTTTGCTAAAAGTATCGGCGAGAACGACCACTTGTGGCTGACCGAAGTGTATTACCCGGGCGGAACTATCCCCGACGGAATTACCTGCAAAACGGTGTACGAAGGTCTTAAAAAACGCGGCGTAAATGTGTCTTACGAAGCGTGCCGCGAGCGCATTTTAGCGCAAATGGCGGCCGCCGCCCAGCCGGGGGATATTTTACTAGTGCTCGGCGCGCGCGACCCCACCTTAACGGACTTTGCCCGCAAGTTACTGGCGGGGCTGCGCATCGCACAAAGTTTATGCAACTGCTCTAAATGTATGCTGGGCAACTGTTGCATGGCCTTTGAGAAAAAATAATTCTATGGGAAGAGCGTTCTTATTCTTTGTTGGGCTTATTCTTACTATCTGCATCTTTACGGCAAGTCCTATACCGGCTTGGCTCATTTGGGTAGTATTATTTAGTGTATTCTTTTCTTTTTTGTCCATCAAAAAGAAAACGCCGGAACAACCCAATTTTCAAAGCCAAGTACATAAAAAAGACGAATACGAAACCCTTTGCGACTTATATCGGGAGGCATTTGCACATAACGATTTTGAGGCGTTGCAAGCGTTAGCCAAGGAATTTGCCTGCGGGGGAGCCGCTGACTATTGGCAAAATAATACGGATGCCAAGCAGAAAATAGCACAAGGCGTAAAGAAATTGGCGGAGGTTGTAGAATCCGACAACGCCCCACGAGAACCCGAACTAGAAGACTTTTGGTATGCGGGGCTTATGTACGAATTTGGTTTTGAATGCGAGCCCGACTTGAACAAAGCCATAGAATATTTTGAAAAAGCCCTCACCACCAAAACTTGTTGGAGCCATTTAGGAGATGAAAATAAATCTTTGCGCATCAAAGTAGAAAAAGAATTACGGCAAATTAATTCGTTACTGGCTGACATACAATTTAAGCAAAAATAAACTTCACACAAAACTTTTATGAAAGAAAATTCTAAAAACCCACAAACTGCAAAGCAAGAACCTATATCGTCTTTTGGATGTTTGATGTTTGTGTTGTTGGGTCTTTTAATCCTTCTTGTTTTCTTTGGAACTATGCACGCATACGGGGCAATGGGCCTATTAGGCACGGCAACCGTCCTATTATGTGTGATAAAAGGTATTGAATTTTGTCTTAGCCGTTTCAAATTGCGTATTATTTCACCAAACAGATTTGCTTTATGGCTCGTCTTATCCTTCTTTTTGGGATTGGCTATCGGAGCGTTAATATATGGTTTCTGCGTAAAAAAAGAATACCTATATTGTTTAGCAGGAGTTAGTACCGTAGCGGCCGCATTCCCTTATTGGAAAGCACTATCCAAAATTACTTTTGAAAAGAAAGATAAACCTAATTAAACTGATTCATGGCCTTTTGCAGGCCGTCTTTGAAATAAGTTTCCAGCGCACAGACCGCGCGCTCGAGGGCAGGCTCCAACAATTTTTCTTCGTCCCGGGAGAATTTTCCCAGTACAAAATTTACTAAATCAAATTTTTCGGGTTTAGGGCCAATGCCTAAACGCAAGCGGGCAATTTTGTCCGTACCCAACTGCTCAATGATGTGTTTCATGCCTTTTTGGCCGCCGGCCGAGCCGTTGCCGCGCAGACGCAACTTACCTACGTCCAAAGATACATCATCAAAACACACAATCACGCGCTCGGGCGTAATTTTATAAAACCGGGCCAGGCTGCTAACAGCCTGACCCGATAAATTCATATACGTGTGGGGTTTTAACAAAAACACCTCATGCCCCGCCACGGATACTTTGGCATATTCTCCCAGCTTTTGCCAGGGTTTCCACTGTGCTTCCCATTCACGAGCTGCCGCATCCACAATGCGAAAACCTGCATTGTGCCGCGTGCGCTCGTATTCAGGGCCCGGGTTACCCAAGCCAGCCAGGAGATATTGCATAAACTATTTCTTAGCGGCTTCCGTACCTTTGGTAAGGTTCCCTTCTTCGTCTTTCTTACCTTTGGTAGAAGAGCTTTCCGGTTGAGCAGCGGCGGCGTCAGCAGCAGCGGCAGCAGGAGCGGGAGTTTCTTCATCTTTCGGAATAGCCAAGTGCACCACAGGCGCTTCTTTGTCGGTAATGAGTTCTACGCCTTCGGGCAATTTGATGTCACCCGCCACGATACCTTTGTTGATGGTCATGGGGGTAATATCTACCACAATTTCGTGTGGGATGGCACTTACTAAAGCGCGTACTTCAATTTCGCGCATAATGTGTTCCACGATAGCACCGTATTGGGCAATATCAGCAGAAGTTCCTTCCAAACGGATCGGCACGACCACATCCATTTTGTCTTTCATGCTTACGCGTTGAAAGTCGGCATGGATCGGGCGGTCGGTTACGGCGTGATATTGAACTTCTTTCACGAGCGCGAGTTCGGCCTTCCCGTTTAAGGTGATTTCTACTAACGTATTCTTACCGGCTTTAATGATTTTATCCAAATCTTTTACGCTTACGGTTACGCTAACAGGTTCTTTATGCCCGCCGTATACTACGGCCGGGATGTTTTTTTCCGCTCTAATTTTGGATAGAGCGCCTTTGACGCCAATGCCTTCACGAGTGGCGGCAGAGATAGTTACTTTTTCCATCTTGTATTTCCTCCAAGTATTTTAGAAATTACATAAACATACCACTAATGGATTGACCATTGTGGTTGCGTTGGATAGCGTCTGCTAAAATATGTGACACAGACAGCGTTTCCACTTTTGGTCCCAAATCACGCATCGGCAAAGAATCGGTAATCACCAGCTTTTTAATGCTGCTGGCGTTGATCTTTTCTATAGCATTTCGTGATAAAAGGCCATGGGCACATGCGGCATACACTTCGCGTGCACCCTGTTCTTTAATTTTATTGGCTACGGTAGTAAGGGTTCCTGCCGTATCTACAATATCATCAAAAATAATACATATTTTGTCTTTCACGTCCCCGATGACGTTATAGACTACTGCTTCGTTTGGTTTGGGGCGACGTTTATCAATAATAACTAACCCCGCATCCATTTTGGCAGCAAATTTGCGGGCACGTTCCACACCCCCCACATCCGGGGAAATTACGACTAAATCTTCACGTTTAAAAGCATCAAAATATTCTAAAAACACTTTGCGCGCACGCAAGTGATCCACGGGAATATCAAAAAATCCCTGAATTTGACCAGCGTGTAAATCAATTGCCATCACGCGGTCCGCACCGGCTTGGGTAATTAAATTACAAGCCAATTTGGCAGTGATAGGTACACGTGGGGAAGCCTTGCGATCGGCACGTGCGTAGCCAAAATACGGAATAACAGCCGTAATCTTCCCTGCGCTGGCACGCTTGAACGTGTCAATCATAATCAAAAGTTCCATCAAGTTTTCATTGACGGGCGGACACGTCGGCTGGATGAGATAGCAATCATGTGCGCGAACGGATTCCAAAAGCTGCACATCAACTTCCCCATCGGCAAAACGCTCCACGCGTAATTTGCCAAGTTCCATACCTAAGTGTTCGCAGATTTTTTGAGCCAAAGGCAAGTTGGCATTGCCGGAAAAAATGCGTAAATCGCCGTTTACACTTTTAGTCATGTTCTTTTTTCACACCTTTGTTTTCTAAAACGACCTGACGCGAGCGGGCAATAGCCAAACCTTGAGCCGCTACCTCTTTGGTAATGGTTGACCCTGCGCCGATTTTTGCATACTCATGCACCGTTACCGGTGCTACAAAATTCACGTTAGACCCTACAAACACATGATCTTCAATAATCGTTTGATGTTTGTTTTTTCCGTCGTAGTTACAGGTAATTGTCCCGGCGCCTACATTTACCCCGGCGCCCATTTGCGTATCCCCAATGTAACTTAAATGATTTACTTTGGACCCTTCTCCAATAACGGCTTTTTTAATCTCTGAAAAATTCCCTACTTTGGCGCCCTTTTTCAATATGGATTTCGGGCGTAAATGCGCATACGGCCCCAACTGGCAGGTTTCTGCTACTTCGGATTCTTCAATATACGTGCCTAATTTAAGCGTAACATCGTTATGAATAATAGAATTGTTGATATATACGCTACTTTCCAGCGTACAATTTTGACCAATTTTAGTGTTGCCCAACAGGTAACAACCTGAGGCGATATTTGTATCCGCGCCAATTTGTACGCCCGCATCAATGTAGGTATCTTGCGGGTTAATCAGCGTAACGCCATTATCCATATGAAACTGATTAATACGCGCACGCATAATTTGCGCTGCTTCGGCTAATTGCGCACGGCTATTGATGCCCAATGCCTGGGTATAATCTTGCGTGGTAAATACCATCGCAGGCAGCCCGGCTTGTTTAATAAGGGCCAATGTATCGGTTAAATAGTATTCGTGTTTGGGACCTTGCGGTTTTAATTGCGTAAGGGCATTTTGGAGCGCTTTGCTGTTAAAAACATACATGCCGCTGTTAATTTCGCGGATTTGCTTCGTTTTTTCATCCGCATCGGTCTGTTCTACAATCTTTTCAAATTGATTTTGCGCGTCACGCACAATGCGTCCATAGCCAAACGGATTGGGAACCTCTACCGCCAGTACCAGCGTCCCCGCGTTCGCCTTTTCAAATGCGGTTTGCATGGATTGCAGTGTATCGGCCTGCAATAGAGGGGTATCCCCGTTTAAAATCATCACATTATCGTGCTTTTGCAAGAAAGGCAAGGCGGCTTTAACGGCAGAGCCGGAGCCGGAAAGATCTTCCTGCACAAAAAATTCCACCGGAGCGGTAATGCCCCATGTGGAAAGATTATCCAAAACGGTTTGTTTTACTTGGTCGGCCCCATGCCCAATAACAACGCCAATACCCGCAGGGTTTAAGGCCTGCGCTGCTTTTAAAATATGGGCTACAATTGGGTACCCACACACCGCGTGAAGCGGTTTGGGAAGGGAAGATTTCATCCGCGTGCCTTTGCCGGCCGCGAGAATTAAAACGCTATTTTTGGCTACCATTTTGTTTAACTCTTGCCTAAAAATAAAATTGATTTGACAGATATATTATACAAAACTACGCTTTTGGACGCAACTTAACGTCACAGATGCTTTTTCTTGACTTTCATGCGGGCAATAGCTTGTTTGATTTCTAACTCCGCCAATTCAAAATCAATATCCGCATCTTTATTGGATAGCGATTCTTTAAGTGCTTTTATGCGCTGTTTTTCTTTTTCTTCGTCAATTTCACCGGCCAAAGCAGCACTTTCGGCAAAAACATTTACCTCATCATGCAACACCTCGGCAAATCCACCCAGCGCGGCAAATTCTTCGTCCTTTCCGTCCACTTTATAACGCAATGATCCCATCCCCAACTGTACCACGGTTTTCACGTGACCGGGCAAAATACCCATCTCACCCAATAAGGCCGGCAAGATAACCATATCTACCGGTTTATCCTTAATCAGTTGTTTTTCGGGCGTGATCAAATTAAGCATTAATTTTTTATCGGACATTATTCTCTATCCTTTACTTTCTCGTAAGCCGCCAACACATCCTCTATACCACCGCACATGTAGAAACACGATTCGGGTATATGGTCGTATTCGCCGGCCACAATACCCTTGAAGGCCTTAATGGTATCCGCTAATTTAACATATTTGCCGGGATGCCCGGTAAATTGTTCAGCCACGCTAAACGGCTGCGAGAGGAATTTTTGGATACGGCGCGCACGGGCAACCGTCTTCTTATCTTCATCAGATAATTCATCCATACCCAAAATAGCGATAATATCTTGTAAATCTTTGTATTTTTGCAATACACGGCGTACGCTCTGCGCCACCTCATAGTGTTCTTCCCCTAAAATACGCGGGTCCAAAATACGCGAAGTAGACGCCAACGGATCAACCGCCGGATAAATACCTAAACTGGCAATTTGGCGGTCCAACACAGAGGTGGAATCCAAGTGTGTAAACGTGGCGGCCACACCGGGGTCAGTTAAGTCGTCGGCGGGCACGTAAACCGCTTGAATGGAGGTAATTGCGCCCTTTTTGGTAGACGTGATACGCTCCTGCAAGGCACCGATTTCCGTATTAAGTGTAGGTTGATATCCTACGGCTGATGGCATACGCCCTAAAAGCGCGGACACCTCACTGTTAGCCAACACAAAACGGAAAATGTTATCTAAGAATAAAAGAACATCTTGCCCTTTTACATCGCGGAAATATTCCGCTTGTGTGAGGGCGGTAAGAGCTACTTTGGCGCGCGCCCCTGGCGGCTCGTTCATCTGTCCATACACAAGCACCGTTTTATCAAGCACGGTAGAGCCATCGGACAGTTTGCTCTCGCTCATTTCCAACATCAAATCGTTCCCTTCGCGGCTGCGCTCCCCTACGCCGCCAAAGACGGAGCTGCCGTGGTGTTCGCGCGCCACATTGTTAATAAGCTCCATGATAAGCACGGTTTTGCCCACACCAGCCCCACCGAATAACCCTACTTTACCCCCTTTCATATACGGGGCAATGAGGTCGATGACTTTAATACCGGTTTCAAAAATTTCGGGGGTTGGGTTTTGGTCTTCCAAACTGGGAGCTTGGCGGTGAATAGGCATCTGCATAGCCGCTTGAATATCCCCCTTGTGATCTTGCGGTTTGCCAAGCACATTGAGTAAACGTCCTAAACACTTTTCGCCAACAGGCACGGTGAGAGGAGCCCCTGTATCTATCGCTTTGGCCCCACGTTGTAAGCCATCTGTGCTTTCCAGCGACACACAACGCACAATTCCGTCACCCATCTGTTGGGCAACCTCGGCCACAATTTTTTTGTTGCCGTCCATTTCAATTTCAATGGCATTTTCAATAGCGGGCAAGTGTTCTTGAGAAAACTCAATATCCACCGCTGCCCCGATAATTTGAATAACTTTTCCCGTTTGCATAGTGTTTTCCTTTTAACTGTTAAGAGCTTCTGCCCCGTTGACAATATCCAAAATTTCGTTGGTAATACTGGCCTGGCGTACTTTGTTTAATTTCACGCCTAACGCTGTTACCAATTCCCCTGCATTTTTACTGGCCGCATCCATCGCGTTCATCGTAGCCGCCAAATTGGCCGCTTGTGATTCCAATAATATCCGATATAAGTTCGCTTTTAATAAACGCGGTACTAAAAGTTTAAAAATATCCAACATGCCGGGCTCAAATTCAAAATCACTTTCTTCTTTTTCTTGCACAATTTGTTCAAAATCAAACGGTAGCCATTGCGTTTGCCGCAGGGTTTGGCTAGCCAGCGATTTGAAATCGTTATAGATAAGCGTAACCGAGGCCAATTTTTCTTCTAAAAATGTTTTAAGTACTGCATCCCCTAACAAATCGGCATGCACGTAAGAAATCTTGGGGAAAACCCCCACGCTTTCATAAACCATGTGCAAGTTTTTCATTTTAAGACGGTTTAAAAAGTCTCGCCCTTTTTTGCCAATAGCAAAAAGAAACACTTCTTTTTCTTGGTGTTCGCGCAAAAAAGCAATGGCACTGCGCAAAATAACCGCATTAAATGAACCTGTGAGTCCTTTGTCGCCGGTGATTACGATAAGCCCTATTTTGTTGGGATCCGCGGTTTTGTTAATAAAAATTCGCCCGGCCCAACTTTCACTTCCATCTTCCGGCTGCGGCATAGACAAAATATCTTGCTTTAAATCGTCTACCATACGCATCATTTTTTGCGCAAAAGGACGTGCATTCTGCATGGCCTCTTGCGCTTTGCGGATGCGCGCATTAGAGATCATCTTCATCGTTTGCATGATCTGCTGGGTAGATTTAATGGCTTTGATATTTTGCCGTATGTCGCGTAAGGATTCCATTTATCTGTTTTCCGCTTTTAAGATTTTCACGTAATCGGCAATCCCGGTTTCCAAGGTATAATCGGGCGTATACCCTAATTTTTCTTTGGATTTAGTGATATCGGCCTGCGTTTTTACTTGGAAGAAGGCCGCATACGGATTGTCGATGTATTCGGGTTCCAAATTGGTTCCCATTTCTTTGTTGAGGCACGCAATCATGGCATTATAATCACGCGGCACACCGGTAGCGGCATTATACACGCCGGACTCTTTGCCATTGTTCAGCGCGCACAAATTAATTTTAACAATATCTTTGACGTACACAAAATCACGTTGTTGTTCGCCAAATTTAAATACACGCGGACGTTTCCCTTCTTTCATCTGCAAGTAAAGCTGGTAGACCATGCTGGCCATTTTGCCTTTGTAATATTCGCCCGGTCCATACACGTTGAAATAGCGCAAACCTATTACCGTCATATCGTGGTTTTCTTCCACAAATTGGCGCGCCACATTGTCCATAATTACTTTGGAAAACCCGTATACATTTTCCGGATGAGTGGGCTGCGTCTCCACATTAGGCACGGGCCCGTTTCCATATGTGGCTGCCGAAGAAGCATAAATTACTTTTTTGATACCGTTCTCAGCGGCAAAATGTAAAAGACGCTTAAAGGCTTCCACATTTTGTTCCATCATGGCGCGTTGATCCATTACCGTGGTGTCGGTAATGGCGCCCTCGTGGAAAATAGCATCAAAATAATCTTCCGGAAAATTATAAGTAAGCAAATCCGCGGCGACTACATCCCCTTTAAAACCAATGAGATTTTTAAAGTGTCCGTTTTTAGCAAAATCATCAATAACGGTTACTTCATGCCCTTGTGCTTCCAAGGTTTTGGCAATGTTACTGCCGATAAAACCGGCCCCACCCGTTACGAGATATTTTTTTCTGTTTTTAGCGTCCATAATTTCTCCTTATGCCGGTTTAAAAACCGTTTTAAAAGCATCCAATACATCTTTGATTTTTGTTTCTACTTCTTGCGTTAATTCCGTAGCAGCGTTTAATGCGTCCAATACCTCCTGCTTTTGAGCACGTGCATACGCCAGTAATTCTTTTTCATAACGTAGCACGTCGTGTACTCCTAAATCGTCCAGGTATCCATGCGTACCGGCATAGAGCACCAACACTTCTTCTCCCACTTTCAAAGGAGCATATTGGTTTTGCTTGAGAAGTTCCGTCATGCGTTTGCCGCGAGCAATTTGCCGCTGGGATTCTTTATCGAGTTCCGAACCGAATTGGGCAAACCCGGCGAGTTCCTGGTATTGCGACAAATCAATACGTAGCGTACCGGCAATTTTACGCACCGTCTTGCGTTGGGCGCTTCCCCCCACGCGAGATACGGAAAGCCCCACGTTAATAGCGGGCTTAATGCCGCTTAAAAACAAGTTGCTTTCCAAATAAATCTGCCCGTCCGTAATGGAAATTACGTTGGTAGGAATATAGGCGGAAACGTCGTTGGCTTGCGTTTCGATAATCGGCAAGGCCGTAAGCGAACCGCCGCCGTTTTCTTTTGAAAGCTTACATGCGCGCTCAAGTAAACGAGAGTGCAAATAAAACACATCCCCAGGGTAAGCTTCGCGTCCCGGCGGACGACGTAGCAAAAGCGACATCTGGCGATAGGCCTGGGCATGTTTAGACAAATCATCATACACAATGAGAACGTCTTTGCCTTGCCACATAAAATATTCGCCAATGGCACATCCGGCATACGGAGCAATATAGAGCATAGAGGCCGGATCCGACGCGGTAGCCGACACAACTATAGTGTAATCCATCGCACCAAAATCAGTTAATGTTTTAACAACCTGTGCGACGGTACTTTGCTTTTGACCTACCGCTACATAAATACAAATACACCGTTCATTTTCGGGAATATTTTTTTGGTTGATAATTGTATCAATGGCAATAGCTGTTTTCCCGGTTTGACGGTCGCCGATAATAAGTTCGCGCTGGCCCTTACCAATCGGCACCATAGCGTCAATGGCTTTAATTCCGGTTTGTAACGGCTGTTTTACCGGTTGGCGATCAATAATCCCCGGAGCCACAATATCAAGCGGCATCGTCTTGTCGGCCTTGATAGCGCCTTTACCATCCAGCGGTTTCCCCAGTGGATCCACTACACGCCCGATAACCCCTTTGCCTACAGGGATACTGATAACTTCACCTGTGCGCTTAACCGTATCTCCTTCATGCACTAAGGTATCCGCGCCCATGAGCACGCACCCAACGTTGTCATACTCTAAGTTCAGTGCCATGCCTTTTACCCCGTGGCCAAAATCCACCAGTTCGGAGGCTTTGACGTTATTTAGTCCGTACACGCGGGCAATTCCGTCACCCACTTGAATGACGGTTCCTACTTCGCTCACGTCAATGGACGTATCAAACTTTTCGATTTTTTCTTTGATAATATTAGTTATTTCTTCGGGTCGAATCGCCATAAAATTACCCTTTTATTTCTTCTTGTAATCTAGCAAGACGGGTTTTAATACTGCCGTCTATCAACTCGCCGTTGCACTCTAAGCGTAATCCTCCCAACAAGGAAGGGTCCGTCTTAAATTGTGCTTCTACGGTTTTTCCATAACGGGCCGACAATGCTTTTTGTGCAGCGGCTTGCTGTGCTTGACTAAGTACGCGCGCGGAAGTTACAATCGCACGGGAAATGCCTCTTCGGTCGTCGAGTAACGTATGGACACGTCTGCAAATTTCCGACAACAATTCATACCGCTTGGCATCAATAAGCACCACAATAAACGAACAAGCCACCGGAATTTCTTTTAACGTTTCCTGTAGCACTAATTTTTTGTGCGCCGAGGAAATCCGAGGGCTTTGCATAAGGCCGTTTACGCCGGCTAAAATACGTACGGCTTGATCCAGCTGAGCGGCATTTTTTTCAGCCTGCTCTAACGAAGAGCTTAATGCATCGTAAGCTGCGGCGTAACGCGAAGCCGCTATGCGTTGTTGACTGTTCATTTCTTTTGTACTTCCTCTAAGACTTGCGCCACAATTTTATCGGCGTTGTCTGCTTGTAAATCTTGCTCGACCACGCGTGACGCCGCTAACATACTAATGGACGCAATTTCGCTGCGCACATCGGCAAGTGCTTTGTTTTTCTCGGCCTCGATTTGCTGCGTGGCTTGCGAAAGCAATCTTTCCGCTTGTTCTTTGGCTTGCGCTAAAAGTTGTTCCTTTTGCGTCTCTCCCGCTTTCACGGCAGCTGCCATTTTTTGTGCGGCCTCATTTGAAATTTGAGCCAGGCGTTCGTCGAGTTCTTTCTTCAATTCTTCAGCAGATTTGCGCGCATCGGCTGCGGTTTGTTTGTCGCTTTCTATTTGTGCTTCGCGTTTTTCAAGGGCACCAAGTATCGGCCCCCAGGCAAATTTCTTTAGCAGAAACACTAAAAGCAGAAAGTTACAAACCGTCAGCAGGAGTACGCCAAAATCCGGCTTGAGTAAATTTTCCATGCTACTTTCCTAACTAAGTTATTTCATTACCATGGTCAGCAAGCAAATTACTAGACCCAACATGGCGGCCCCTTCCAGCAAGGCGGCAATGATGATCATCGTGGTGCGCAAATCACTGGCGGCTTCAGGTTGGCGGGCAGATCCTTCCAAGGCGGCTGTACCAATTTTCCCAAGCCCTAACCCGGCTCCAAATACTACAATGCCGGCACCAATACCGGCGGCAATATATTTAAGTGCTACTAGTTCCATACGTTTTCTCCTTCGGGCAAATTGCCCTGTTAAATTAATGCGTGTGAATAACCGAGCCCGCAAAAATAGCGGTAAGCAGAGTAAACACATACGCTTGTAAAAATGCGACTAACAACTCCAAACACGTCATAAAAATTTCTAACGCCATAGCGGGCACCAATGCACCTACGCCGGCGGCTTTACTCATTTCCCCAACGATAAAAATAATGAGCAACAAACAAATCAGCACCATGTGCCCCGATAGCATATTGGCAAACAAACGAATAGCCAACACGCATACTTTGATTACTAAACTGATTACTTCTAAGGGGAAAAGAAGCGGCACCAGCCACGCGGGAGTGCCCGACGGAACAAATCCTTTTAAAAAGCCGACAAACCCGTGATACTTAAGTCCGCTAAAAACAATCAACGCACCCGAACAAAGTGCCAGGGCTGCCGTGACGGAAATGTTAGAGGTAGCGGTTTTCATTTCGGGGATCATCCCCGCTAAATTGACAGATAAAATGAACAAGAAAAGCGTGCAGAAGTACGGTAACATTCCGTATCCTTCCTTCCCCATGTTGGGAATTACAATTCCGCCACGGATGAAAGAGACGTATTCTTCCACTAATACAGAAACAAGCTTCCCTCCGCGGCTGGTATGCTTGCGGGCCGCCCAAGACAACGTCAACAGAAGCAAAATACTCACCGCAAAAATCGTCACGGAGTGGGTAGTAACCGGGATACGAAATCCGCCCAATGTTACGCCCCAATCGTGGTCCAAAATATGGTGAGATATAGTTTCAGCTACGTCCATCTTCTTTTCCCTTTTTACCAGCTTGCCGGGCCGCCTGCACAATACGCGCAAGTCCGAGCGCAAACCCAAGTATTACTCCCCCTACTAAACACCACGGCAATGTGCCCAGTTTTGTGTCCAGCCAATAACCCACGGCAGCGCCCACAATTTCACAAAGCGCGAACTCCGTTCCCAAAGAGGTAATTTCCAAATGATCTTTTGCGGAAAACGGACCAAGCGCCATGGGCATTTTCTCCTCTGTTGGGGGGATACTTACATTATAAGAAAAATGAATGTAAAATGCAGCGGAAATTCTATTGCAAGTAAGCAATTTTTGCAAGGTCGTTAATTAGATGCTAAACGTAAATACTTTGCACTCGAAGGGTTTTAACACCAGTTCCCACCCTTGTGCACGTAATTCGGGGGTAAGCGTAAGTTCTTTTTCTTCCAATTCTTCACGTGCTTTATCGCCGGAAACATTTTTAAACGTCACGCGGCATTGAGCAGGATTGTTGCTATAGTTGATAAACACCATTTTGCCGGTGTGGCGTTGGCGCCACATCCAGCACAAAATGCTTTGGCAGGAATTTTCCCCCGCATAAACAGGGATACTTTCTTGCAAGGACCATTGTCCCCCGTGGAAAGCCGGGTCGGAAGCAATTTTTAAAAGTTTTGCGTAATACCTCTCTACGCCTCTGTCTATAACAAAATCGTCATTGATATACTGCAACGGCATGCGCTCCGGGCGGCCTAAAAGTTGGAACAAGTGAAATAAACGCGCCCCGGGCAGGGTAGCAATAATCGTAGCGGCAGCAAGTGATTTTTCACGCCCAAACGCTTTTAATGGTTCTTCCTCATCGTGATTGGCAATAAAACGCAGGGAACGCATTTGGAACAAGTGCTCCGCGCGCAAGTGCCCGCGGATGCTATCGGCATTGGCAAAGCGTAAGCGGTCGTAGAGCACTTTATCGTAGGTATAATCAAAGCCAAGCTCCTGAATATCCCACTCAAGCCCCCAATATACTTCGGCAATAAACACAAATTCCGGATGTTCGGCGCGAACGGCATTTAAAGCTTGCGTCCAAAATTCCTCTTTAGGCAATTCCCCGCCGATAAATTCCCACCACGTATCGCGCTGCACTTTATTCAAAGAGAGCATGGCCATATCGCAACGCACCCCATCGCACATACGCGAAACTTCCAAGAGTTTTTTCGTCATGAAATCACGCGTTTTTGGGTTGAAATAATTGAGCTGTGCGGTATCGGTCCACGGGGCAAAATAGGGGTCGCGTCCATGAGCGATGTAATGTCCTTTTTTGTTTTGGAAAAACCAATCTTCATGGACATGCGGAGCTTTTGTTCCCGTCGTAACAAATAGTTCGGGATGCTCTTCTACTACCGGGGCATCAATAGCGGTATGATTGCCTACAAAATCTAAAAAGAGTTGGATTCCGCGGTCATTTAAGTTTTTGCGAAACGCGGCCAACGCTTCGTTCCCGCCAAAAAATTCATCTACCGTGTAATCATACACCGCATAAGGAGATGCGGCAATATCTTCCGTCTTAAAATTGGGTTTACTGGTGCGAACTTGATTTAAAATTTCTTCATTTTCACGCGCAATTTTTTCAGCGACAGTACTAAGCTTCCATACACCCATAAGCCACACGGCATCGAACCCCGCCTCTTGGATTTTTTCCCAAAAAGCAGCGGGCACGTCGGCCAACGTAAATTTGCGGCCTTGTTCCCGCTCGTAGCGAGCAAGCCACGAGCGCGCATTAATTTCTAAAATGTGTGGATTATTGCGCATGATTTCATCCCTATAACTTTTATAGCAATTTTCCTCGCTGTTTGTAAAGTTGTTTCAAACAAGTGTTTTAGTGATTAAATTTTGTTACAATGTACGTACAATTTATTCTGTTTTTGGAACCGTATGTAGAATACGGATGGCTTTGAATAAAAGCGATGAGGTACTCCAAAAACAGCTGTTAAGGTGCAAGAAAGCGGGCTTCGAAACCTAGCCCTTGCACTTAGTGTCTATCACTTTTCGTGATCGGCCGCGGCTGTTTTTGTTTGAACATGTACCTCATCTTCAGACAAAGCGGCCGTTTTTGTATGCGTTTTCCAAAACAATTTAAGGAGAACGCTATGCAAGAAAAAATAAATGCAAAAACCAATAAAGTCATCCTGAACTCGATTCAGGATCTTCAACGCTTGTTGTGGTCGTTACGTAACAGCGTGCGTGGAAGATTCCAGATCAAGTCTGGAATGACACTCTTGTTAAATAAAAGCGCCTTTACGCTCATTGAGCTATTAGTTGTAGTTCTCATCATCGGCATTTTGGCCGCCATTGCGTTGCCACAATATCAAAAAGCCATAGACAAAACAAAGTATAACCAACTGAAGATTCTTATGGTACAAGCTGTGCGCGAACAACACCTCTTCTTTTTGGAACACGGACAATATACACAACTACTATCGGATCTTGAAACGTTCAAAGGATGGAACTCCGTTACCAACAATACGGAACATTTCCGCTCTCCCAACAACAAATTGAATTGTGGAATACATACCTACAATGGGGGTTTTCATTGCAATATTCTCGGTAACTCAATGTGGTTAGAACTTAATTATCGAGGACTATCAAAAAACGGCTCTTGTTTTGCATATCAAGAAAAAAACAAAAAAATATGTGAATCAATTGGTGCGATATGTCCTGAAAATAGTTTAATTTGCTCTCTTGCTTTTTGGTAAGTAAGAATCTCTTTCATCAAAAAACCCGCCCCTAGCTAATTCCAGGGGCGGGTAAAGTTTTTCTTTCAGACGAGTCGATTATTTGGCTTCTGCCGTTTCCTCTTCTTCGTCTTCATCCTTCACAACCGGCGCGATACGGGCGATTTTATCGCCGTCTTCCATACGCGCGAGCGTGACGCCTTGGGCGTTGCGGCCAACGGAACGGATGTCTGCACAGCGCAAGCGGATGGTCATACCCTTTTCGGTAATGATCATGAGGTCTTTGCTCTCGTCGACAAGTTTAATACCTACGACCTTGCCGTTGCGCGCTGAGGTCTTAATGGTAATGACCCCTACGCCGCCGCGGTGTTGGCGTTTGTATTCGCTAAACTCGGTACGTTTCCCGAATCCGTTTTCGCACACAGAAAGCACGTCAGGTTGAGCGCCGTCGTTAGGTGCTTGTTCCATCCCCACTACGATGTCGCCTTCTTCCAAGCTAATGGCGCGTACGCCGCGGGCTTGGCGGCCCATGGAGCGCACTTCGTTTTCGTCAAAGCGGATGGATTTACCGTTTTGGGTAGCCACAATGATATCGCTCTTACCGTGTGTCATTTGCGCGCTGATAAGCACGTCGCCTTCGTCTAAGCCAATAGCAATAATGCCACTGCGGCGGATGTGTTCAAACTCGCTAAGTTCTACACGTTTGATGGTACCCAAGCGGGTGCACAGCGTGAGGTATGCTTTTTCGCTATTGTCTTTGGTAGAGCTGTTAAAGTCCTCAATGGCCAGCGTGGAAGTTACTTTTTCCTCGCCGGTAAGTTGCAAGAGATTCACGAGCGCCTTGCCCTTAGACATGCGGTTTCCCTCGGGGATTTCAAAGGCACGCAGCGGGAACGCACGCCCGCGGTTGGTGAACATCAAGATGGTAGCGTGCGAAGAAGTAATGAACAAGTTCTCCATAAAATCTTCTTCTTTGGTTTTGCTGCCGATGATACCTTTGCCGCCGCGGTTTTGGCTGCGGTACGTGGAAAGCGGAATACGTTTGGCATAACCGTCGTTAGAGATGGTAATCACCACATCTTCCTTCTCGATGAAATCTTCCATGGAGAAGTCTTCCATGTCCGGGCCGATTTTCGTGCGGCGCGGGTCATCAAAATCTTTTTTGAGCTGTTTTAATTCGTCCACAATGATGTCTAAAATCTTTTGCGGATTGGCCAAGATAGACTGCAGGTCCGCAATTAACTTTAAGAGGTCTTTGCGCTCGTTTTCAATAGCCAACGCGGAAAGTTGCGTGAGCTGATGTAAACGCATATCCAAGATGGCTTGTGCTTGCACTTCGGTAAGCGTAAAGCGTTTCATCAAAGTAAACTTGGCCTCGGTGGGGTCTTTGGCACCGCGGATAATGGCCACTACTTCGTCCATATTCGCAATGGCAACGAGCAACCCGTTCAAAATGTGTTCGCGTTTCTGCGCTTTGTTGAGGTCAAATTTCGTGCGGTTGGTGACAATTTCTTGACGGTGTTTTACGTACGCCTTCATCACTTCTTTCAAAGAAAGCACACGGGGGCGTCCGTCGACAATCGCGAGCATATTGACCGGGAAGGACGTTTGCAATTGCGTATGTTTAAAAAGGTGATTGAGCACTACTTGGGCGTTGCCGTCGCGTTTTACTTCAATGACCAAACGCATACCACGGCGGTCCGACTCATCGCGGATATCGGCAATATCGGTCACTTTTTTATCGCGCACGAGGCCGACAATACTTTCAATCAAAGAGGTTTTGTTTACTTGATACGGAATAGCCGTTACCACAATGGCTTGGCGGCCGCCTTTGCGTTCTTCGATTTCGGTATCGGCTTGCACTTTTACGCTGCCGTGACCGGTTTCAAAATACTCGTAAATGGCTTTGGTACCGCGGATCGTAGCCCCTGTGGGGAAGTCCGGCCCTTTGATGATTTTCATCATCTCTTTGGTGGTAATATCGGGGTTTTTAATGTAGGCAATAATTCCGTCGCACACTTCGCCCAAATTATGGGTCGGGATGTTCGTGGCCATACCTACTGCGATACCCGCTGAACCGTTGACTAATAAAGCCGGAAGTTTACCCGGCAATACGGACGGTTCTAACAAAGAGCCGTCGTAATTGGGAATCATTTTGACGGTATCTTTATCCAGGTCATCAAGCATGGTATCGGAAACTTTGGCCAAGCGACACTCCGTATAACGCATAGCCGCGGCGGAGTCTCCGTCAATAGAACCGAAGTTTCCCTGTCCGTCCACTAACGGCGCGCGGATGGAAAAATCTTGCGCCATACGCACTAGCGTATCGTATACGGCCGTATCTCCGTGCGGGTGATATTTACCGAGTACGTCCCCTACTACACGGGCCGATTTCTTGTACGGACGGTTGTATTTTAAGCCCATTTCGTTCATGGAATACAACACACGGCGGTGCACCGGTTTTAGACCGTCGCGCACGTCGGGCAAAGCACGCCCTACAATGACGCTCATGGCGTAGTCAATGTAGTACGAACGCATTTCCGTAGCTACGTCACGTTGTTCAATATTTCCAAATAAATCTACGTTTACATTTACGTTTTGTGTCGAGTTATTTAGTTCTTCACTCATACTTCAAATCTCCTAAAACGATTAAATATCCAAGTTCTTTACTTCCAGCGCATGCGAGTAAATAAAGTCGCGGCGCGGTTCTACACGATCGCCCATCAGCATCGTGAACGCTTGTTCCGTATCGGCAGCGTCGTTAATTTTTACTTGGATGAGTTTGCGTTTAGAGGGGTCCATGGTGGTTTCCCACAATTGTTCGGGGTTCATTTCCCCTAACCCTTTGTAGCGCTGAATAGTAGCCCCAGCGGTAGCCGCTTCTTTAACGGCTTGTAACAGCTCGGCCAAGCTATATACCAGCGTATCGGCTTTACCGTTATTGACCTTAAAGAGCGGATTAACACGTTCTTTTTCGTTGGTAATAAGCGGATATTGCCCGAAGTTAAAACCAAAAGTCTCCAACTTCTTTTCGGCAGCCAAAAGCTTGCCAAACTCAAATAAGCTTTGGTGTTCGGGCGCCAAGGTAGTGTCGGCTACTGTATCGGCATCTACACCGTCGGCCATCAGTTCTTCGCGTTTTTCTTGAATATATTGTTCTTCATAAGCGCGATATTCTTGCTCGGTGTAGAAGTATCTAAATCCGCCGCTCTTAAGCGGAACACGATACACCGGGACTTGGCCTTCTTTGAGGAACGCCATAAAGTCGCTAAGCGTAATATTTTTTACTTCTAATTTTGTCAGCGTATCTTCTACTTCACGCAACACTTTTAATAAATCGCGCAATTGTGCCGCAGTAAGGGCTTTGTCTTTTTGTGTGTCGGTTACCGTTACAGTCGCCAGTCCTTCTTTCATGAGCCACTGTTGCATTTGGTCTTCGGTCTGCAAGTATTGTTCTACTTTGCCTTTTTTGACTTTGTACAGAGGCGGTTGTGCCAAATACACGTGCCCCGCTTCTATCAAAGGCTTTAATTGACGATAAAAGAACGTAAGCAGCAGCGTGGAAATATGTTGTCCGTCCACGTCAGCATCAGCCATCAAAATAATTTTGTGGTAGCGCAATTTGTTAATATCAAATCCGCCTTCGCCTTCCCCTACGCCGGTACCTACGGCAGCGATTAAATCACGCACCGTATCCGATGATAAAATACGCACCAGCGGGGCTTTTTCTACGTTTAAAATTTTACCACGCAAGGGCAAAATAGCTTGGAATACGCGGTCACGCCCTTGTTTGGCAGATCCACCGGCAGAGTCCCCTTCGACTAAGAAAAGTTCGCACTTAGCGGCTTCGCGTTCTTGGCAGTCGGCCAGTTTGCCGGGCAGTCCGCCGCCTTCCAAAGCGCCTTTACGGCGCGTCAAATCGCGCGCTTTGCGGGCTGCTTCACGGGCAATGGCAGCGCCCATACATTTTTCACAAATGGCGCGGGCTGTTTTGGGGTTTTCTTCAAAGAAAGTGGCCAATGTATCGGTCACTACCGAGCGGACAATTCCTTCTACTTCGCTGTTACCCAATTTTGTTTTGGTCTGTCCTTCAAATTGCGGGTGCGGAATTTTAACGGACAATACTAACGCAAGCCCTTCTTTAATATCATCTCCACCAACGGTAATTTCTTTATGTTGTTTGGCCAAGTTATTATTTTTGATATATTCATTGACCAAGCGGGTGAGTGAACTTCTAAACCCGGTTAAGTGCGTACCGCCTTCAATGGTGTGAATGTTATTGACGAAAGTAAAAATATTTTCGGAATAACCTTCGTTATATTGAATAGCAAAAGAAATATAATTGTCACCCACTTCTTTGGTTAAGTAAATAGGCTCGGGATTAATGACCGTTTTGTTGGTATTTAAAAATTTTACAAACTGGGAAATTCCCCCTTCATAATGGAAGGTAACCGTTTGATCGGTTTCTTTGCGCTGGTCGGTATAAATAATTTTTACACCGGCGTTTAAGAAAGCAAGTTCGCGTAAACGGTTCCCGATAGTTTCGTACGAAAAAGCTAAGTTTCCAAAAATTTCCGGATCGGCGTGAAACGTTACTTTTGTGCCGTGCTCTTTGGTAGTGCCTACGATGTTGACCGGCCCTTGCGGTTTACCGCGTTTATATTCTTGTTGGTGAATATTTCCGTCACGGCGAACTTCCACTTGCATATAGTCAGACAGTGCGTTCACACAAGAAACACCTACCCCGTGTAACCCGCCGGACACTTTGTACGCACCGGAATCAAATTTACCCCCGGCGTGCAAAACAGTCATAACAACTTCCAAGGCAGATTTATTGCGCAGTTTAGCGTCTTTGGCGTTTTTCATTAAATCCACCGGAATACCACGTCCGTCGTCCTGAACAGAACAGGTCATATCGTCTATAATTGTAACGTTAATTGTAGTAGCGCCACCGGCTAAAATTTCGTCTACAGAGTTATCTACTACTTCATATACCAAGTGATGCAATCCCGGCAGCCCGGTAGATCCAATATACATGGCAGGGCGTCTGCGTACGGCTTCCAATCCTTCTAGTACGGTAATTTTGGAAGAATCGTACTCTTTTTCTTGTTGTTCAACTGTCATCTAGAACTCCTTTATCTCCAACTAAATAATCTCAATATGTTTAATCCACGGTGTTTCAAAATGTTTATTTAATTCCCGTATAAGTTCTCGTCTTTTTCCGGTAAGTTCATTTTTTGCCACCGAGACTTTTACTTGTACATATAAGGTGTCTTTCTTTACGGCATGTAACACCCAAAAACGACCTTTATTGCCAACTAGTTTTCCCCATGCGTAATCTAAAATCATCAACCTGTTTAACGTCTTAGAGAGAGGATTAAACTGGTTGCTTAAGTCTTTACTTGTATACCATTGTTTTTTAGGGGACTGACCAAATTTCATTAGGCTCTCATTGGCATAATGACATACTTAAAATTCTTTTCCCCTACTGGTTCAATAAGTACCGGCTGAGAAGCATTTACAAATGCAAACGATACTTTATCGGTTTGCACATTTTTAAGTACGTCAATAATATATTGCGGTTTAAAATTAGCTTCAAAAGCCTCCCCCTTGTATTCCACGGGAAGTTCGTCGGTAAAGTCCATATTTTGTGAATTGGAAGATACTGTAAGTACATTATTTTCTACTTTGTATTTTACAATGCTGCCAAATTCCCCGGCACACAGAGCAGCCCGACGAGTAGAAGCTAATAATTCTTTTACAAAAGACTCAAATTGAATAGCAGTTTTAGTAGGAATAACCTGTTTATAGTTGGGAAAATTTCCCTCAATTAAACGTGAAATAAAGGTGGTATCTTTCATAATAAAACTTACTTGATTGGCCGCCACATTTACCTGAATTTTATCTTCCTTGCCTGGTTTAGCAATTGAAATAAACCGACATACTTCATTTAAAATTTTAGTAGGAATAATAATTTTAAATTCCTGGCTGCCCGGTAAAGCTTCTTGGGTGGCTACTGCCAAGCGTCCACCATCGGTAGCTACGACTTCAAAACTTTCAGCTGAATTATTCCACAACAGACCATTTAAAATATAACGCGTTTCCTGTGTGGAAGCCGAAAAAGCTGTTTTTTCGACCATTTTTTGTAAAAGAAGAGGATCTAATTCTAAACTGCCGGCACGCTCAATTTCCGGAATAGCTGGGTATTCCGATTTAGGGGTTCCCATCACCCAAAATTTACTTTTACCCGATTTAACATGAAATTTATTATTTTCATCACTTTGTAAATGAATTTCTTTATCGTCTGCTAAATTTTTAATAATGTCCGAAAATTCTTTCAAAGGAACCGTAATACTTCCCTCTTCTTCAATTTCGGCCGGTACATAGTGCACAGTTGCCATCTCCATATCCGTACGTACCAGTTTTAACTTCCCTTTGTGTGTTTCTAATAAAAAGTTATGCAAAATAGGTAATGTCGTGCGGGCAGACACTCCCGAAGAAACAATTTGTATTCCTTCCAACAAAGTGGCTTTAGTAATATTTATTTTCATACTCATCCTTAATAATATGTTCTGTTAATTATGTTACTTTTGTGGATTACACAATACAACTTTATTTATCAATTTGTGCATAACTGCTACAAATTACACACATTATTCACTTTTACAAATCTTATCAGCAACGCTTCAGTACTTATATACTACCTTTTCACAATTTATTCACTACTTATCCACACCCTTAATATCTGCAATAATTTGGTTAATTTCTGCGGTAAAAAAGGGATCAGTAGTTATTTTTTCTTTTACCAAATCGCGTGCATGGACCACTGTACTGTGGTCGCGGTTAAATTCGCGGCCAATTTCCGGCAGGGATAAATCCGTTAATTCTGTAGTTAAGAACATAGCAATTTGTCGGGGCCATGCAATCGATTGTGTTTTACGTTTAGCATTAAAATCTTCCATATGAATATTAAAGTGTTTTCCCACAACTTTTTTAATCATATTCACGGAAACTGTATTTTCTTTTTCAGTAGTTAAATAATCCACTAATAATTCTTTAGCTATAGGAATCGTGGGAGTTATTCCATGTGTATTGCAATAGGTACGCAAAGTAGTTAAAGCACCTTCCAAACGTCTAACATTTGTTTGCATTCCTTCTGCCAAAAACGTAATTACATCATCCCCTACAATAAAATTCATGGAATCGCGTTTTTGACGTAAAATAGCAATACGCGCTTCTACATTAGGATATTTAATTTCCGTACTAATACCCGACAACAACCTTGACGATAAACGTTCATCCCACTCTAGTTGTTGCGGGGACCTGTCTGAAGAGAGAACAATTTGTTTTCCGCTTTCAAATAAAGCGTTAAATGTGTAAAAAAAGGCGTCAGAACTGGATTGCTTATTGGATACAAATTGTATATCATCGACTAAAAAACAGTCCAAAAAACGATATTTTTTACGGAAGGCATCCGCTGTTTTTTGAGTGATGGACTCTATATATTCGTTCACAAATTCTTCACCGGTCATATACATTACTTTCGCGGTTGGTTTTTCGCGCAAAATTTGATTACCGATCGCTTGCAATAAGTGTGTTTTCCCTAAACCAGAATCGGAATAAATGACCAGCGGATTATTTTCTCTTGCGCCTAGTTTTGCAACAACGGCTTGAGCTGCTTTATAAGCAAAACGGTTCGACGGAGTTTCAATGAAATTATCAAAGGTATAACCGGGATTAAAATGCGATAAAAAAGGGTTGATTGTTTGCGTAGTAGCAGGGGTCGGTTCCACGGCAGGAATAACATCCTTCTCATTGGAGATAGACGGCCTGGGAGTTTCCACAACAGCAATATTGTATGTTACTGTAATCTGTGTTCCGGTATGTTTTAAAAAAGCATCCTTTAAAATAGATTCATAACGGTCGTGAATTACTTTTTCCCAAGCAGCATTCGGGATCGTAACCGTTAGCAAATTATTATCAAAGGAAAAACCAGCTGATTTAAACCACAAATCGTATGTTTCTTTACCGATAATTTGTTCTACTTCTTGAAAAATAGATACTAATACGGGGTTATTTTGAAAGTTATCCACAAGTGACTTCCTTAAAAAGACTTTTATTTATATTACCACTTATTGAGCATTTGGTCAATGGTCAAAAATATCAAAAAGGCTCATAAAGGCCTAAAAACGGGGATTTAGGCCATTTTTTCAAAAAATAGCACCCGGGGTATTAAAAAAATGAAAAATGGGTTTATGTGGCGTTTTTTGGCAAACTAATTATTTTTTGGCCTATGCGAATGTTTACAACCTATGATATAATAAAAAGGCAAAAAGTAGGAAAATTTCTTAAAAAGAGGGCCAAAATGACTAACTTACATGAAATTTATAAATGCAGTGTATGCGGAAATATGGTAGAAGTAGTCCACGCCGCTGCGGGAGAACTTGTTTGTTGCGGCAAACCGATGCATAAAATGGTAGCGGGCGAAACGGATGGCGCGGCCGAGAAACACGTACCGGTTTTAGAAAAGATCGACGGTGGATACCTTGTCAAAGTAGGCTCTGTGCCTCACCCGGCTACGCCCGAACATCACATCGAGTGGATCGAAGTAATTTGCAATCAGTGCCACCAGGTACAACGCGCCTACATTAAACCCGGCGACCCGGCGCAGGCAACTTTCAAAACCTGCTCGGACGATGTAACCGCACGCGAATATTGCAATTTACACGGGCTTTGGCAAAGCAAAAAATAATATAATGTAAAAAATCCCCGCGCGTTCGGCGAGGGCAAGGAGAAATACATGAAAGCTTTGCAGATTTCCCCCCACGTTTATTGGGTGGGAGCGATTGATTGGAACTTGCGCGATTTCCATGGCTATGCCACTACGCGCGGCACGACGTATAATGCCTATTTAGTTTTGGGCAAAAAACCCACACTTATTGACACGGTAAAAAAGGCGTTTTACCCCGAGATGCTCTCTCGTATTAAAAGCGTGATTGATCCCAAGCAAATTGAAATAATTGTTTCCAATCACGCGGAGATGGACCACTCCGGCGCGCTTGAGCAGGCTGTGGCTGATTTTGAGCCGTCCGCTGTGTACGCATCGGCGATGGGTGTGAAAAATCTCATCGCGCAGCTCCATCCTTCTTTTGAAATCAAAGCCGTCAAAACCGGCGATAAAATCGACCTGGGAGACGACACGTTATCTTTCGTCGAAGCACGCATGCTGCATTGGCCGGATAGTATGCTGGCGTATTTAGAAAAAGAAAATGTTCTTTTTACTAACGACGTTTTTGGGATGCACTTGGCTACATCGAAACTTTTTGATGATGAGAACGACGAAAATATTTGGATGCAAGAGGCGCGCAAATATTACGCAAACATTATTTTGCCGTATAGCGATATTGTCATGCGCTTTTTAGCACAAGTACAACAAATGGGTCTTTCTCCCAAGATCATTGCGCCGGATCACGGGTTTGTGTGGCGCAAAGATCCGTCCAGCATTGTCAAACTCTACGGAGAATTTGCGGCTCAAAAACCGACGAATAAAGCCGTCATCGTATATGATACGATGTGGGGCAGCACCGAGAAAATGGCCCAAGCCATCGCCGACGGACTACGTCAAAATGGTACGACGGTGCAGCTGATGTCCATGCACGCGTGTCACCGCAGCGACGTGATTACCGAGCTGTTAGACGCGGGGGCAATTCTCGTCGGTACGCCGGTATTAAATAGCAATATATATCCGGCCATGGCCGATGTACTTTGCTACTTAAAAGGACTCAAAAAGAAAAATTTAATCGGTGCGGCGTTTGGCTCGTACGGATGGAACGGCGCTCCTATCGACGGTGTAACAAAAATGCTCGAAGAAATGGGCGTGGAGATTGTTTCCCAGGCGCTGAAATGTTGTTTTGTGCCCGACGAAAACATGCTCACCCAATGCGAAGAGCTGGGCAAGTTAGTCAGCCAAAAATTAGCGGAGAAACTAAACTAATGGACGCGTGCATTTGCCAAAGTTTAAATGAATTTTCCTACGGGTTATATATTGTTACATCTTCCGACGGGGAAACGAAGAACGGACTGATTGTAAACACAGCTTTTCAAGTGTCGGCCGATCCAGCTAAAATAGCCGTGTGTGTTTGCAAAAACAGTTTTACGCACGACGTAATTTTGAAAAGTAATGTCTTTGCTGTGATGCCTTTGGAGCAAGAAACGCCGATGGTGTTTATCGGCAATTTTGGGTTTCGCACGGGGCGCAATTTTGATAAATTTGCTAAAGTAGCTTGTACCCGCGGAGAAACGGGTTCTCCTGTCGTGCAAGAGCATGCTCTTTCGTGCGTAGAAGCGCGCGTGGAACAAACCGTCGACGTAGGAACGCACACGCTCTTTATTGGCAAGGTTGTAGCCGGACAAATTTTTAAGACGCAAGGCACCCCTTTAACGTATGAATATTATCATACGGTGATTAAGGGAAAAACCCCCGCTGGGGCAACTCATTTATAGGAGAAAATTATGGTGAAATATGTATGCGAAATATGTGGTTATGTGTATGATCCCGCCGTCGGGGATCCGGCCAACGGAGTGGAACCCGGAACGGCGTGGGAAAACGTGCCGGAAGGCTGGATGTGCCCGGTTTGCGGTGTAGGCAAGGACCAATTTAAAGCTGCCTAATTTTTTCAACGCAAACAATAAATCCCCCGATAATACCGGGGGATTTTTTAATTTTTATTTGACAAATAAAAACCCTAGTGGGTGGCCGCCCCGTCCCACCATATGCAAGATACAAGGTATCAAGCGCATTCGAGGGCGATAATTTCTGACTTTCACTAGGGTTAAATCTTAAAGGATATTAAAGGAAATTAGAAAGATGTTTGATTTATCTAATTTGACAGGCAGAAACGCTAATTCTTCTACCTAACCTTCAATGCTCCTACTAACAGTATTGAATAAAGCTAAAAATTTCAAGATCTAGTTTAAATTCAAATTTAATTCTTCAAAGAATTTGCGTCGAGAGAGAATTGTTTATAGCATACAGATTTCTATTCAAAACTTGCTATAATACTTCTATGAAAGTTTTGTATGTTATCACCTCCACCGACGTGGGCGGCGCGGAAAAATCGCTTGTTGAATTGGTTAAAACAATCTCCCCCCTTCACACCGTACGCGTAGTCAGTTTGAAACACGCAGGCCCGTTGGCGGAAGAACTAAAATCCGTCGGGGCGTCGGTCGTTTCGTTGGAGATGACAGGCGCCGGCCTGGGGTGCGTTTCTAAATTATCGACGGAAATAAAAGCATTTCAGCCAGATATCGTGCATGCGATGCTCTTTCGCGCGATTGAATTTGCACGTTTGGCTTGCGCGGGCCGAAACATAAAACTGATTACTACCCCCCATTTTGATTTATCCCAAAAACCGCTTTGGATGCGCTGGCTGGACCGCGCGCTTAAAAGCATTGATACCGTAAGCACAGCCGAATCACTAAGCACCTATAACTATTTGCGGGATATCCAACGTTATCCCCCCCAAAAAACGTTGTTTGTAGGCAATTCTGTAAAAAAGTCTTTATTTTTTAAGGATAATTCTATGAGACAATCCATGCGCAAAAAAAATGACTTTGCGGATGAGGATGTTGTCTTTATCAGCGTGGCGCGCTTGGCTGCGGTTAAGAACCCACAAGGGCTGCTAAACGCATTTTCCAAAATTTTACCTGCTTGTCCGCGTGCTAAATTAATTTATGTAGGGGATGGGCAGCAATATTCTGTGTTGGAAAAACAAATTCAGGAAAGGAATTTATCCACCCACGTCTTGCTGGCCGGAGAACAAAAAAATATCAATGAGTGGCTTAATATGGCAGATGCTTTTGTGCTTTTCTCAAAAGAAGAATCTTTGCCTTTGGCGCTCTTGGAAGCACAGCAAGTCGGCCTTCCATGTATTGTGAGCAAGGTGGGGGATATGCCCAAACAAATTGAACATGGAAAGGACGGATTTGTCTGCAAGTCCGGTGATGAAATGTTGCTGTCTTGTCTGCTTACAGAACTATACGGAAATAGTACTTTGCGGGAAAAAATGAGCTCGTATTCTTTGCAAAAAAATGCTACAATAATAGACAGTTCTCAACAATATCAACAGCTTTATCAACAAATAATTGAGAATAAGGCCTAAAAAGTTTTCACGTGAAAACTTTTTAGTGAGAGCCAAAATTTATAAACAAAAGTTTTCACGTGAAAACTTTTGAAAGGAGAAAGTATGGAAGCAAGACTGTTTTTAGCAGCCTGTATTATGTATACTTTTACGCTGAGTACAAGGTGGTTGCAGAAGAAAAACAAATTGACTTTGCCGTCGGTATTTAACAAGTGGCATGCTATCTTTTTATTCTTAATTTTAACTTGTGCGCTATACGTATTTTTATTTGTGATGAACGGGGGGACAGGAGATCCTTACCCGGTCAAAAAGTTCCTGTTAGGAGAAATAGTAGTATTAGGAATTTCTGCCTACGGGTTTTTCTCGGCTAAAAAAGCAGACAAAGAAAAACAGGAAAAAATTATTAAATCAGATTTAGATTGGAGTAACACAGTCTACTTTGCTGGTTTTGTAGCGTCTATTGTAATGTTCTTTTTTATTCAAGCTTTCAAAATACCCTCCGCTTCCATGCGCTATACGCTAGTGGAGGGGGACCATTTGTTTGTCAATAAGGCAGTATATGGGTTTCGCGTGCCGTTTACAAACATCCGGTTTGGCCAATTCAAAGATATACAGAGGGGGGATATTATCATTTTTGAATTTCCGGCCAAAGACCGAACCCAAGTAAATTGTGGAGACCAGTCTCAATATGGGCGCGATTTTGTAAAACGTGTAATAGGTTTGCCTGGGGAAACAGTGGAAGTTAAAAATGGTCGCCCTTGGGTTAATGGCAAAGAGCTTCCGGCCCAAGATTACGAAGTATACGAGAATCTTCCCCGTGTTTCGGATGATGGAAATGATGACCCCGAACTATACCAGGAAATTTGGCAGGAACACCTGTTAGATAATTATTTAGGTATAGAACTTCGTGATAAATTCGGCCCGGTGGTAGTGCCTGAAAACACCTATTTTGTTATGGGGGATAATCGGGACAATTCATGCGATTCGCGCTTTTGGGGCCCCGTTCCGCGGGAAAATATCAAAGGGAAAGCCTGGTTTATTTATTGGCCGCTTCAGAAAATTAGTCTCATTAAATAGGTTTTCACGTGAAAACTGCCTTGCGGCAGCGGTCCAATTATGATTTAATATAGGTAGGAGGAATTATGGCAGAAATTGTAGTAGTTGCAAATCAAAAGGGGGGCGTTGGCAAAACGACTACCGCTATTAATTTAGCGTATGCGCTCTCCTGCTTAAATCAAGAAGTTTTATTAGTAGACTTCGATCCGCAGGGAAATGCCGGGTCTGGCTTGGGGGTAACGGTAGAAGATGGCCAAAAATCGGTCTATCATCTGCTTACCAAAGTGGCTCCTTTTGATCAGGTAGTGCGGCAAACATCCAGTGAGTTTTTAGATGTGCTCCCTGCTTGTAAAGATTTGGCTGGAGCGGAAGTGGAACTAGTTAATGTCCGCGGGCGCGAAAATATGCTCAAAGATGCCTTGGCGCCAATTCGCGATATGTACAAGTTTATCATTATTGATTGTCCTCCTTCTTTAGGTCTTCTTACCTTAAATGCCATGATGGCTGCCGATAGCGTCATTACTCCTGTACAGTGCGAATATTACGCCATGGAAGGGTTGGCGCATTTTATGGGTACTGTAAACAAAATAAAACAATTTCTGCATCCTAACCTCAAAATGGATGGGGGAGTGCTTACGATGTACGATTCCCATCTCAATCTTGCCAAACAAGTGCGCGAAGAAGTCAGCCGTTTCTTCGGGGATAAAATTTATAAAACCCCTATCCCTCGCAATATCCGCCTGGCCGAGGCTCCCAGTTTTGGGCAATCCATTTTTGATTATGAGCCTGCCTGCCGCGGAGCGGAAGCCTATATTAAATTGGCGGTGGAGTTTTTAACCCGCCGCGGTGCAAAAACAGAAGATTTTAATGAATTTAAACTCGCCGGAGAACGTGCGATTAATTACGATTTTGGAGGATAACCCATGGCCAGACAAGCATTAGGAAAAGGCCTCGATGCCTTGATTAAACAGACCCAAGAAGTTAGCAATTTACCGACGGAGCAAGCGGCGCAAGTTGTCCAAGAAACGCCCGGCATGAGCGTGCAGGCCATTGAAGTAAGCAAGATTGTTCCCAACCGTTTTCAACCCCGTCGAGTCTTCGACGAGGAAAAACTGCAAGAATTGGCAGCTTCTATTAAGGAGCACGGTCTTACACAACCAATCGTCGTTGTGTATGATACCGGGCTGGATAAATATGAAATCGTCGTCGGGGAACGGCGTTTTCGCGCTACGCAACTGGCCGGTCTTACGACGATAGATGCCATTGTACATAAACATTTAACCGACCAGGAACTGTGTGCTTTGGCGCTTATTGAAAACATCCAGCGCGAGGACTTAAACCCCATCGAAACCGCCCTAGGGTACCGCAACTTGATGAATAAATTTTACGTTAAGCAGGTAGATTTAGCGGCGTATTGCGGCAAGTCCAAAGCGACGATTTCCAACACACTTCGCCTGTTAGAATTAGAGCCGGAAATTCAACAAGCCCTTCAAGACCGCACCATTACCGAAGGGCACGCGCGTGCGTTGTTGATGGTCCCGGCCGGCTCGGCCCGCGTAGACGCTTTTACCAAGATCGTTAAAGCAAAAATGTCGGTGCGTCAAGCCGAACAGTTAGCCGACCGCTTATTAAAAGATACCCAACGCAAAGAGAGGAAATCCCGCCCGGGAACGCCGGATGTGCTTTACTTTGAGCAAGAATTACAAGAAGTGTTAGGCACGAAAGTAGAAGTGAAATGCGGCAAAAACCCGGCCAAAGGGTCCTTGGTAATTCATTACCATACCCTTGAGCAGTTAAACAACATTGCCGACCGCTTAAAACACAAAATGCTGTAAAGTTCTTTCTATGAAGGAAAAAGGGTTCACGTTGATAGAAATGTTGGTTGTAGTTCTTATTATTGCCATTTTGGCAACGATAGGGATTCCGTGGTATCAGCGTGCCATTATAAGATCCGAAGGAATGGAGGTGTTAGAGTTACTCAAAATGGTCACCGTTTCTTATCAGCATTATGTGCTGATGAACGGAGGATATCCCACACGTCCCTCTCAGCTGGATGTTCGTTTGCCGGGCTTTACCGGCAATACTTGTTGGAGCGGCTATGGGCATAATACCACAAATTGTTCCTCTAACGGTAAATGGGGATATCAAATGAGTAATTGGGGAGGATCAAGCGGCAAGCGACGCGGAGTAATGATGGGGTTTCTTACCGGGCCTTATCGGGGATGTGGATTTTATATTCCTTCTTATAGCGACAAACCTATAAAATCCATTTATTGCTTAGAAATTTCAACAAATTCGGTCACCTTTACCAAGGATAAAGGGGATTGTTGTATGAAAATATTTCATGCAAAACCCGTACGAAATACGTCGAACGTTGTTGTATCGAATACAACGAATCACAATTTTGCAATACCCTTCAATTGGTATTTAATGCCGTAGAAAATCCACATAAAAACCCCCGGTTTATCTCCGGGGGTTTTCTCTGCTCAATTCGTCTATTGATATAAACTGTGTACTTCGGGCATTTCTAACAGCTCGCGCGTGACTTTTTGAAATTCGTGCGCGGTAAACGTAGCCACCAGCGACACGTGAAATAAATTATCTTGCTTGATTACTTCTCTTTTAAGCAGTTTGATATTTTGCTTTTCAATATGCTCAGTAATTTTTTCCACTATAGTCCATTTCGGGTCACATATGACACGTACCGTGTCATAATGGCGCATTTTTTCAACTAAAGAAAGCGTACGGCGCAGCACCAGTTGCACCACTAAAATCCCCGCGGCACAGGCGGTTGCCCACACATATTCACCATACCCTACGGCCATCCCCAACGCAGCGACTAACCACACATTGGCCGCTGTGGTAATACCCGAGACCTTGTTCCCGTCGCGCATAATGGCACCCGCACCGATAAAACCCACACCGGTTACAATTTGTGCGGCAATGCGGCCCGGATCTCCGCCGGCAAGGCCCATAATTTCAGATAAGACGGTAAATAACATAGCCCCTAGACAGATAAGGCAGTTAGTGGCAAACCCGGCGGGTTTGTCGTGATATTGGCGTTCCATACCCAGCGCACCGCCGAGTATCAACGCCAGAAAAATTTTAATAATCATGTCTGTAGTCATATTCTTATCATACAAATACCGACGAAAAAAAGCAAGAAAAACACCCGCTCTCGTAGCGGGTGTTTTGAACTCTAAGAAATTCTTAGAAATAGAAACGACCGGTTAAAGCAGCCCCAAAACCGGAGCGGTCAGATAAGACACCTCCGTCTTTTTTCGCTTTAGCTGCAATGTTGTAGCGGGCATCTAAACCCAAAGCAAATACTTTGGTGAAACGATATTCGCCGCCGAGTACGATGTGCGGGAATACTTTGGTTTTGCTTTCGTCACCGTCCACATCAACCGTGTTGATATAACCGCTACCTTCCACTTTGGTGCGGATAATGGTGAAACCTGCACCGCCGAACCAAGAGAAGGCTTTAACGCCGTTGTCGCGTTTGTAATAAACGGTGAAAGGGAAAGAATAGGTGGTTTCTTTCAAGTTCCCATTGCTAAGCCCGCCATGAGCTTTTACTTTGTTTTCACCATACATATCCCAACCAATTTTAGCACCGATTTTGTTGGCTTCATCATTTAAAGCCCATTCATGTAAAACTTCCAGGCTGAAATATCCAGGATTTTTGTCCAGTTCACGACTAAAGGATGTTCCCTCATCGAAAAGTTTTTTCATATCTTTAGGATCATTTTCACCAGCACCCAATTTTACACCCACACCCCATCCTTCCGCCATAGCGGCCGGGGCGACTAACAAAACTGCGAGCACTGCTAATACTAATTTTTTCATGGCATCTCCTTGTTGTAAGAATTAATTACTCCCATACTCTAACAAAAGAGGCATACAAAAAGCAAGAGAAATTATGACAGGTAGTTTATAATGGGGGCAAAGGCCCTATCCCTTCGGCGGGGACCACGTAAGGTTTTTTCAAAAGGCTTTTGGCTAAGTCGTCAAAACCCCATTTATCTTTGAAAGTAAGCACGTACTTATACTGTGCTTTGGCTTGTTCGCGCTCGCCCAACACGTCGTAGACTTGGCCTAATCGCAGTTCGTTCCATACGCCCCAGCGGCTGGGTTGTTGTGCTTTTATTTTTTGTCTGCCTTCTTCAAAAAGCTGCTTGGCGGCTTGAAAATTTCCTTGTGCCATTTGGGTTGTTCCCAACGCAGTATAAGCACGAGGAATGTAAATATCTTTGTAGAATTTATTCGTGCCGATAAGCGCTAAAAATTGATTAGCTTGGGCAGTAACTTCGTCATAATTTTTTGTTTCGTACAGACAAATAATTTCTACATAACGCATCAGCGGATTGTTGGGAAATTTAGCGCGTAAGTAACGAATATATTGCAAAGAAGTAGACGGATCATAGAATTTGCTGGCGCGTGTATTTTGCACTTCTATTAAAATCAGCTTGGCAGAATCCGACGTAAAATGCGCTTTTTGTCGTGCGAGATTCAAAAAACGCACGCCTTTTTCGGGGTTTCCTTTAATAGCCACAATTTTTGCCAATACTTTGATTACAGTAGGGAGAGTTCCTGCAAAATATTCATAAATTCCCAAGCCGAAATAAGCGTCGTAATATGTGGGATCTAGTTTGAGGGCTTTTTCCAAATTACTAATAGCTTTACGCCCGGCGAAATAGGACGTTATCCAATTGCGGTTGCGCATGTTAAACATGGCGCGCAACCCATACAGGGCCCCAATACCCATATATCCGTTAGAATCATCTGGATATTTTTTAATCCAGCGTTTAATGCCGGCGATGGAATTATCTAAAATTTTTTCGAACACTTTGCGCTGCTGATCGTCGCTGGTTTCAAATTCGTACTCGTAACGGCTCCATGCAATCATCGCATTGCCGAAATGCGCAAACGGATGATCGGGGTATAACGCAAAAACTTTTTGGATGTTTTCCTGTGCGGCATCAAAATCCAGGCTATACACGCCATTGATCCCTTTGGTGGCGTACTCCATTGCATCGGGCGGGAGCGTCAGTTCCGCGTGTGCCGGGGTTATCAGAGAAGCAAAAATAAGGCAGGCTGCCGCCACTACGTGCAACAAATTACGCATTACTTGGCCTCGATTTTGTCCTTGCCAAAATACGGGCGAAGTGCTTTAGGGATAATGACGCTGCCGTCTTTCTGTTGGAAGTTTTCCAAAATGGCCGCAAACGTGCGTCCGACGGCCAGACCGCTGCCGTTAAGGGTGTGGACGTATTCTAACTTGCCTTGCGCATTTTTAAAGCGCATCCCGATGCGGCGTGCTTGGAAATCTAAACAGTTGGAGCAAGATGAAATTTCGCGGAAGC
>CADBYN010000008.1:37735-40473 GCA_902798835.1 Candidatus Avelusimicrobium bubulum
ATCTCCGCTGCAAAGTTCCACGACGTGATAAGGAATTTCGAGCGTTTTTAAAACGTCTTGCGCGTCCAAGACCATCTGCTCCAGCATAGCATAGGAATTTTCCGGTTTGGAAAGCATGACAAGCTCTACTTTGTCGAATTGGTGATTGCGGATTAACCCGCGCGTATCTTTGCCGTACGTGCCCGATTCTTTGCGAAAACACGGCGTATAAGCAGTCAGTTTAATGGGCAATTCTTCTTCGGCAATTGTGCGGGTGCGGTTTAAGTTGGTAAGCGGAATTTCGGCAGTAGAAACGAGGAATTGTTTCGGCTCGCCTAAAAGTTCGTACATATCCTCGCGGAATTTAGGCAGTTGGCCCGTGCCTACCAAAATATTTTCATTAACAATGACGGGGGGGAGAATTTCGGTGTATCCTTTTTTAGCGTGCAAGTCGAGCATAAAAGCAATAATAGCACGCTCCAAGCGGGCGCCTTCGCCTTTGAACAACGCAAAGCGGCTGCCGGACAAAGCGGCGGCGGCTTCAAAATCTAAAATACCTAATTTTTCGCCGACGGCTTGATGGTCAAGCGGAGTAAAATCAAATTTGGGAAGCGGGATGGTGCAGGGGACTACTTCCGGGTTGTCCGCATCCGAAACGCCCACCGGAATTTTTTCGTTTGGCAAATTGGGGATACTTAAAAGTAAATTATCAATTTCAGCTTTGGCGGGTTCTAATTCGGCTTCTTTGGCGGTCATTTCTTCTTTAAGCTTGCCCACTTCTTTCATGGCTTCTTGGGCGGCCGCATCGCCTTGTTCTTTTTTGATTTTCCCAATGGATTTAGACATTTCATTGCGTTTGGCGCGCAGTTCTTCTACGCGGGCCAGGATTTTTTTGTAAGCGTCGTATTTTGCAAGCACTTCGTCAATTTGCGCGGCCAATGCCGGTTTACGTAGCGACAGGCGTTTTTTTACTTCTTCGGGATTAGCAATGATTTGTTTAATGTCTAACATAAGTCCTCTTTATTTTTTCGTCAAATTTACTGCATAAGGTTGCGGGAAATATCCCCGGTACGGCTTAAAATAAGTTGCGGCATATTCCATCCCATACGTGGTAAGTAAACGTACGCTGACGGGGGCCATTTGGCTTTGTGCGGCGAGCAATGCCGCTATAATTAATACAAGTGCCACGAAAGTTGCTTTTACCAATGCAAAGAAGGTGTTAAAAGCAAATTTGGCAGATTGCTCGGCAAATGTGGGGCGGTGCAATACGTTCATTTCTTTTCCTGTTTGGCTAACTCTTTGGCAAAGCTTTTGACTAATTTTTTAGCAATATAGTCAGCTCCGTCCAATGCGCGGGAGCTTTCGGTACTGTCCGAGCCGATCCACACAATTTCTGCCGTTTCCACATCTACCAGTTTAGCAATCATCGCTACTTTGGCATTGATAGTATATTCTGTGGGGCGCACATCCATAGAATTTGACACCTGCGTGCCCACCGGGCGCGTATAACCTACATAAGACCCGTCGGGCATACGCATCACATCTTGCGTCATAATAGGGCGAGATTCGCTGCGGCGCGAAGCCGTCATCGTAAGTTCGGTCCGGGCAGGTGTATAAGAGCTCACTTCACCGATTAAAAGAACGTCTACCCCTAAAATTCGGCCGATTTCGCGCGTAGTTTCCGGCGCTAAATACCCCGAAACGGAAATATTATGCTCTTTCAAAATGTTTTCCAGCTGCGCGCGCTCGACGACCTTAAAGCCATGGCGGATTAAATATTTGGCAAACAAATTTTCCACCCCGTTCAAATCCGCCCACGCGTTAGAAAAAGCCATAATACCAATGCGGTTTACCTGACTAAAGTCGTACGAGGGGCTTAGCACCGTATTTGGGGTGCAGGCGCCCAAACAAATTCCTGCCAAAAAAGCCAAGAGCCCTTTTCTCATACATTTATTATATAATTTTTGAACGCGCGCGAGCAGCAAGAGTGTATTGTAAATTTGTGGAAAAAAATTTACAATATGGGTATCTTAATTTGCAGCAAAGGAGATGTATGAAAAAAATACTTTTGTTAAGCATGTTGCTTAGTTGCTTTTCAGTCGGGTTTGCACAAAACTACTACCCGATCCATAACGAAGGCCTATATGCCGGTGCTACCCGCATAGAACTTTACGGAGGCATGGTCTTGCCGCAGAGCAGCTGGAAAGACGATGGCGAAGAAGTAGATTTAGGTGACATCGGTTGGGCGGCCGGTTTAGGTTTTTACCGCAACATTACCCGTGTGATAACGCTTGGGTTGGATGGTAACTATGCCCAATTTGGTGACGGGGATGAACGTGCCGATAAATCTTATTTACGTACAGGAGCTGCTACCGGATTAGTGGCATTACGTGTGAACTTTTTCCCGCGCCAAACGACACGCTTATATATTCCCGCCGGTATCGGTGTGGGGCACGTATTTGTGCGCCAAAATAACGATGACGGTTCCCACAAAACCTACAATAGCACAGATTTAGCCGGGATGTTAGGTTTGGGGTTGGAATTTGATATTGACGAATCGATCATCTTCGGTGCGGAAGGACGCTATTACTTGATGCGTACCCGCAGTGATGTAAAATCAGAGTTTGGAAAAGATAATATCCACTACGGAGAAATCTTACTCAAATTCGGTTTTAGATTCTAATAAAATTTTTACTGAAAAGGGCTCCCGCAAGGGAGCCTTTTTGTTGTTTATTTACTACAAAAAAAGAAACCGCTTG
>CADBYN010000008.1:40511-66993 GCA_902798835.1 Candidatus Avelusimicrobium bubulum
ATAGGCGAAAGTATTTTTGTATAAATGGGGGGATACTTGTTATGAAAAAGAATTGTTGTAAAAGCAGTATAAAAGGTTTTACGCTTATTGAGTTGCTTGTCGTGGTGCTGATTATTGGGATATTGGCAGCGATTGCTTTGCCGCAATATCAAAAAGCGGTGGAAAAAAGCCGCGTAACAGAAGCACTACAAAATGCCAAACTCATTGAGGAATGCTTTGATTGGTATATATTAGAACATGGAATGCCTACTTCTCCAACCACAAATGTGGCGATACAAAATATGAATTGTCCTATAGAAATTAATTTAGGACAACAAAATACAACAGAAAATTTTGAATATTTAGCTGCATGTACTGCAGGGGGATGCGGAGCGGAAATTGATCACAAGTCTTATGACTATGCTTTTGTTGCCGGCATTTCTCCTTCTCTAGAAAAATATCATTTTTGTTATACGAACGATACAGATAAAGGTCGTTACGTTTGTAATAGTATCAGGAACCAAGGTTGGAAATACATAGATGACACATTATAGAGTTTTTACGACAATAAATATCCCCGGCTTAGCGCCGGGGATTATTTTGTCTTATTACAGAGTTATTTCTTTTTAAGTGCTAAATATCCCATCAAGCGGTAAATAAGCTTAGCCGTGTTGAACTCGGTAATCGTGTCGGCTTTGCGGGCGCACGCTTCTACCACGTCCACCGCTACAATTTTCTTGTGCTTGATTACTTCGCGGAATAGATCTAGCGCTTCGTACCACATAAATCCGCCGGGTTGCGGTGTGCCTGTGGCCGGAATGACCGATGGGTCAAACCCGTCGACATCAATGGTGATGTACACGGTATCGGTCAGTTTTTTAAGCACTTGCGGGATGAGTTTTTTCACGTCGCGGTGCTCGTGCATTAAATACGTAGTCACTTTACCGGCGTTACAATATTGTTTTTCTTCACTGGCTACACTACGGATCCCTACTTGCACTACTTTGACTTGGCGCGAAGCCGGATACAACGCACACGCGTGCGACTTGGGCGTGCCTTCAAACGTTTCACGCAAATCGGCATGCGCGTCAAAATGCAAAATACTTAAGTTTTTGTATGTATCAATGTAGGGTTGCGCCAACGCTTGGGTGACCGTGTGTTCCCCGCCGATGTAAAACGGGATCGCCTTATATTGCATCAAGTTTCGCACGGTTTTATCAATGTTTTTAAAAACAGTGTTGGTGGAGCCTTTGCAATTAATAGCGGGCTGGGTATTAATGCCCAATTCCCAAGTTTCGGTCTTGGTTTCTTCGTCCCACAGTTCAATTTGGGTGGAGGCCTCAATGACGGCTGCCGGCCCTTTGGCAGTACCATGTCCGTAACAAACCGTTTTTTCAAACGGCACGGGCACGACTACGAAATTACAAGAGGCCAGAGAGCTTTTTTGGCTCTCTAGCCCCATAAATTTATCAGTTTGTACGTTATCGCTCACAAAAAACTTCCGTCGATTATTCTACAAACACAGCCGCCGCAATAACGGTGGTCCATACCCCGTTGGTGCAGACGGCAGATTGGGTTACGTTGGAAGTGCGCACGATTTTGCCGCTCATCTTCCAAATTTCTTCTTTTTGATCCCAGGTAGTGTCGTTATCAAAATCCACGCCCAAGGTGGTGGACAGCATAAGAGCTGCCAAATCTTCGGCGTAATCACCGGCTTGTTTATCTGTTTCGCCAAAGCTGTGATGCTCGGACAGATACCCGTGGTGCGTTCTGTCTTTAGGAATTGCCACGCCAACGGAAGCCGCAATCATACGGCGGTATTCGTTGCTGGTGTTTCTGCTGATGACACAATGCAGAATTTGGCCCGGGTGCAATTTTTTGAGCCCTTTTTCAACGGGGACCGTTTTGCAGCCGGGAGGGAAAATACTAGAAACAGGCACCAAGTTAAAACTGGCAATTTTGGCGTCGCGCAAGGCTTCTTCAAAACTGGCTAGTTTTTCTTTATGCCGGCCGATTCCTTTGGTAAGGAAGATTTCTTTAGGTACAAATGCTTCGTACATGGTTGTTTTTCCACTCGTTCCTTTTTAGAATGTTTTGAGTATGTATATATTATAACAAATAAGCCGGTTTGTAAATAATAATTTTACGTTCTAAAATGCTATGATATGAATATGACGAAAATTAAGACGATACTTACATCATTTTTCTTACTTTTATCTACGGGGGTTTTTGCTATGCCAAGTATGTTTAATAAAGACGGCGTTTTACATTTTAATTATAAAGCCGAGGATTTGGCTCCCGCCGAGCAAGCCGCCCGTGTACAACTTGAGAAAGACCTTGCCGATTTAATTGCTATTCCCGCTGAAAAGCGTACGTTTGAGAATACTATTTTAGGCTACGAAAAAGCCTTCGATAAATACGGCGATGCGCTGGGGATGAGCGGATTTTTATCTTATGTTTCCACCGACAAAAAATTCCGCGATACTGCGCGTGATTTGCAAATGCAAATTAGCCAATATATGGTAGACGTAGCCACCCGGCGCGATGTGTACAAAGCCATCAAAGAATATACCGACACAAACCCGCAGCTTGGCCCTGTGGAAGCAAAACTCGTCAAAGAAATGCTCATCGGTTTTAAGCATAGCGGGATGGATTTGAACGACGAAGATTTAGAAAAGTTTAAGGCCCTTAATAAAGAAGAGGCACAGTACGTTATCGAATACGATAAAAATGTCCAGGAATACAAAGATCCTCTTACCGTAACGCGCGAACAATTAAAAGGACTGGGCGAAGATTATATCGGCAAGCTGGAAAAAACGGAAGAGGGGAAATATCTGGTCACGCTGGATTACCCCGACTACGTTCCTTTTATGCTTAATGCCGATGATGAAGAAGCGCGCAAAGCATTGGAATTTAAATATAACCGTCGAGGCGGAGAGCAAAATGTAGAACTTTTGGAAAAGACGCTCACGCTTCGCCGACAAATTGCACAACTTTTGGGCTACAAAACCCACGCAGATTTAAAGCTGGAGAATCGCATGGCTAAAAATCCCAAAACGGTAATGACCTTTTTAAAAGATTTGCAGCACAAATTAAAACCCATGGGCAAGAAAGAAGATAAATTTTTAATTGAATATAAAAACGAACAAACCGGCAAAAAAGCTCGTACAATTTATCCGTGGGAGTCGGGCTATTGGGCCAACAAATATCGCAAAGAAAATCTACAGTTAGACAGTGAAAAAATCAAAGAGTATTTCCCTTCTCAAGTAGTCATTGACGGGATGCTCGATTTATTCGGCGGAGTGTTTGGCATTACGTTTGAGCCGGTAAATATTCCTGTGTGGCATGAAGACGTAAAAGCATTTCTCATCAAAGACAAACAAAGCGGCGCCCCCGTGGCATATTTCTACATGGATCTTTATCCGCGCGAAGGAAAGTATAAACACGCGGCCTGTTTTGATTTAGTAGAAGGATACGAAAAAGAAGACGGCACATACCAGATGCCGTTTGTCGCTATTGTGGCCAACTTAAATAAGCCGTCCAAAGAAACACCTTCTTTATTAAAACATGGAGAGGTGGAAACATTATTCCACGAATTTGGACACGTATTGCACAATGCGCTGACAAAATCAAAATATAAGGCGTTTAGCGGCACGAGCGTAAGTTGGGATTTTGTGGAAGCTCCCAGCCAAATGCTCGAACGCTGGGCGTGGGACAAGGCGGTACTCAAAAAAATCAGCAAGCATTACAAAACAGGCGAGCCGTTGCCTGATGATGTCATCGCGCGTATGCTCAAGGCCAAAAATTTCGGCTCCGGCGGAACGTATTTGCGGCAAAACTTTTTTGCCCAGTATGATATGACGTTGCATACGGCCGCCAAAACGCCGGATACCACCAAATTGTACTTCGATTTAACTAAAAAAATCCGCGCGTTACCGCTTACCAAAAACACATATCCGCAAGCTGCCTTCGGGCATATTATGGGGGGATATGATGCCGGTTATTACGGCTATTTATGGTCGGAAGTAATTGCGGAAGATTTTTTCAGCGAGTTTGAAAAGAACGGTATTTTTAATCCGCAGATTGGTCTTAAATTCCGCTGTGAAATTTTGGAAAAAGGCGGCAGCGAAGACGAAGAGAAACTGGTGGAAAATTTCTTGGGCCGCAAGGTGAATAACGGCCCGTTCTTAAAATCCATCGGCTTGGAGGAAAAATGAGCGTAATTATTGGGATTGATGTCGGAGGATCTACTACTAAAATTGTCGGTTATACCGATAAAGCTAAACTAGTAGGAATGCTCAAAGTGGAAGCGGCCGACCCACTCACCTCGGCCTACGGAGCACTGGGAAAATTTATTAATGAAAACGGCCTTGCGCTAAAAGACGTAAAGCAAATTATTTTAACCGGTGTCGGCGCGGATCTTTTTAAGAAAAAAGTGTACGGCATTGCTACCTCTACCGTGGATGAATTTCAGGCTATCGGCCTGGGGGGCTTAGCGCTTTCCAACAAAAAAGAGGGGCTGGTTGTCAGCATGGGAACCGGCACAGCTTTCGTACGCGCGGGGGAAGAAGGGATTTTTCATATTGGCGGTTCAGGTGTGGGTGGCGGAACCGTGTTAGGTTTGGGCGGTAAATTATGCGGCATCAAATCGTTCAAAACGCTTATTGCTATGGCGCAAACAGGCAAACTAAACAAAGTAGATTTAAACATTGGGGATATTTCCGCGCGTGCAATTTCTAACCTGACAAAAGAAATTACGGCTGCCAATTTTGGGAAAATGGAAGATGGTTTTACTCCCGCCGATTTAGCTGCGGGTGTGCTCAATATGGTAATTCAAACAATCGGAATGATGGCCGTGTTTGCGTGCCGCAACGAAAGTATGAAAGATGTCATTTTAACCGGCACGCTTTCGCAAGTGCCTTCGGCCAAAAAAACATTTCAAATGCTGCACAGTATGCATGGGGTAAATTTTATTATTCCTAAAAATGCCATTTATGCTACGGCTACGGGAGCAGCTTTATCTTACCTACACAAAAAAGGCAAAGCAAAATGAACGAACAAGACGCCTACAAAAAATCCAGTTTTGGCCCGGCTTTTTTCTTTTTAGGGAAAAGCCGACGTCGTGCGCTGGCCAATTACTACGCTTTTTGTAGGAGCGCAGATGATATTGCCGATGAGCCGCAACCCAACGCGCCGCAAGCGCTCAAAGATTTAGCCAAAGAAGTAGAATTTATTTATTTGGGTGCTCCAAAAACCGATTGGGGAAAAGAACTAGTAGAAGCGGTGCGCAGATTTCATATCCCCAAAGATCGTTTTACACTCTTGTTGGAAGGCATGCAAGCCGATTTGGAGCAAAAACGTTATCCCACGCTTGAGGATTTGCAATGGTATTTGTATCGCGTCGCTGTCATCGTGGGGAAAGCCACGTTGGATATTTTAGGAGTGCAGGGCGAAAAAGCGGATGCGCTGGCTAATGCCTTGGGAACAGCGGTACAATTGACCAACATTGTGCGGGATGTGCAAGAAGATGCTAAATTAGGGCGGGTTTATTTGCCTTGTGAATTAACCGCGGCGGAAATTTTGGAAGGTAAAAACCCGGTATTGGTCAAGCAGCTGCAAGGGCGACTGGCTCAAAAAGCCAAAGAGCAATACGCGCTGGCTTTCGAGCTGATGGATGAATTTTGGCCGACAAAGATGATTCCCTGCCGCATAATGGGATATATTTATCAAAAAAATCTTGCTAAAATAGAAGAAGGAAATTTTTTAAGCGGTGCGCCCGTTAAATTAACGAAATTTGAAAAAATACAGATGGTAGGTTATGCATTTATCAAAACATTTTTTTAAAAACGGCTGGCTTGTTTTTCTTTTCTTTTCGACGGCGCTAGTTGCGCAAACACCGGCCGGGCAAACCACCTTATCAAGTTGTTTAGAACAAGGCAAAGCGCAGTACGCCAACACGCAATATGACCAGGCTGCTAAAACATTTGAGCGTTGTTTAGATTTGGACAACAATAATGTGGAAGCACATCTGTCCCTAGCGGGGGTTTTGCTCACACAAAATGATTTGTCCAAAGCACAAGAGCATTTTGAAGCCGCTATTAAAAATATGAAACGCTCCAGCCCCTATTGGTCTTACACCTATTCCATGTTGGGGGATATTGCACTGCGGGAACAAAAACAAAAAGACGCTTTAAATATGTACCAAAAATCGCTGCAGTATAACCCGGCCAACGTTAATTCTTTAATCGGCAAAGGGGTTGTGTTGGAAACACAGGGGAATGTGCAGGGGGCGGCGGATGCGTACCAAGCTGCTTTGGCTGTAGAGCCGTTAAATGTGATTGCGCGCCAACGCTTGATCGTGTTGGAGCCGGATTATTTGACGGATGCGGATATGCTCACGGCGCTTAAACAGCGTCACGCCGTAAAACCGGAAGTTACCGAGTTGACGGAAAAAGACCGTGAACTATTTTCTAAAATTCACCAAGCAGAGCAACGTTTAGGCGTAGAGTACCTCAAAAATAAATATGGGGCTCATCATGTTCAAAATTACGTTGTTACGCTAAATAAAGACTCTGATTTTTCCCGTGATATATTAACTTTAGAAGGTTATAATGCATTACAAAAAAGTATGGGGCAAGATGCTGTCATTGTTTTCCGCAAGATGAATATTCCTATACAGGAAATTTTTGAACTCCGGGATAAACAAGGCAAGCCTGTGTTTACCAAAGAAAGCACGCTTACCGAAGAAGGTTTCTACGTGTATACAAAAGCTTTACAAGGTAAGAAGGAATATTTGCTCTCTTATCAAAAGGCTCCGCTTACGTCGAAAGAAATCCAAAAAGCAAATCAACGGATACAAATGCTTACCCAAAAAGGATATACGGAAATTTCCCGTGCCGAACTAAAAATGTTGGAAACGGAAACCTTATGTTCCGAAGAAACATTGAGAGAAGAGTTGGGGGTTTATTTCTTGCCGATAGCCAAAAATTATCACCGCTATTTTGTGCTTACGTCCAGCCCGAAAGATTTAAAAACCGTGGCATACTACTATGTAATGACGGCACGCAAGAAACGTAACCCCAAGTTGGAAGTCCCCAAAAATAAAACCGTAGACTATCACAAATATTACAACTATACAATTTGTTTGAGTGACGGGAATTTGACATTACCCGAAGACGAACAAGACGTGGACGAATAAACTTCGCAGAGAATATGGTTGTTGTTTATTTGTTGTAAAAAAAGCGCTTGAATCGTTTTTTTTTTTCTTATAATGGGCTATAGGCGAAAGTATTTTTGTATAAATGGGGGGATACTTGTTATGAAAAAGAATAGTTGTAAAGAGAATATAAAAGGTTTTACGTTGATTGAACTGTTAGTTGTGGTGCTGATTATTGGGATATTGGCGGCGATTGCCCTGCCGCAATACCAAAAAGCGGTGGAAAAAAGCCGCGTTACCGAAGTCCTACACAATGCCAAGCTTATTGAAGAATGTTTTAGTTGGTATCTCTTAGAGCATGGGTCTTCCTCAAGTGTAATACATTTGAAGGACATGAATTGTCCGATTGAGCTCAATTTGGGGGAGCTGGATGAAGATGGGAACTACATAAACGAATATTTCGAATATTATTGGCCCACATGTTACAGAAATACATGTTATGTGGAAATCTACAGGATTCCTTCTTGGGATTACGTTTTTTCTTTCAGTGTTTTTTCTTCTCGTCCGGTATCACGTGCCTGTTATACCGAAGAGACTGATATGGGCCGGTATATTTGCAATGGCTTAAGAAATCAAGGCTGGGAATACGGAGATTACGAGTTTTGATAAGTACGCTTTCAAAGCCCCGGCAAGAAGCCGGGGCTTTTTATTGTAAAATCAGGTAGTTACCTTCCAATCATTTTTAAAAATTCTTCTTCGGTAATAACGGGAATGCCCAGTTCATTGGCTTTGCGTAGTTTGGTGCCGGCATTTTCGCCCGCCACTACAAACGATGTTTTCTTGGAAACGCTGCTACTGGCGTAACCGCCGTACTGTTTGGCCAGTTGCTCGGCCTCGGTGCGTTTTAAGGTGGTAAGTTCGCCGGTAAAAACGATCGTTTTTCCTTCGAGTATATTGCCGGAGAGTTCCTTTTTGGGTTGCGCGAAATTAAGCCCGGCTTGGCGTAAGGCCTCTAATTGCTCGCACACTTTGGGGTCGCGGAAAAAATCGTACACACTTTGTGAAACAATCTCGCCGATTTCGCGAACGCTTTGCAATTCCTCTAAGCTGGCGGCCTTAAGTGCGTCTAACGTGTGAAAGCGGTCTGCCAAAATTTCCGCCGTTTTTTCGCCCACAAACGGGATTCCCAGCGCAAACAAGAGTTTGGAAAGCGGTTTATGTTTACTTTCTTCGATAGAGTCCAATAAATTTTTTGCTTTTTTGTCTTTAAAATTTTCCAAATTTAAGACGTGAAAAAACGTTAGTTTATAAATATCGGCAAAGTCCGTTACAAACTTGCGCTCTAAAAGTTGGTCCATAATCACGTCGCCCAAGCCGTCAATATCCATCGCATCGCGCGAAGCAAAGTGCAATAACCGCGCACGCAATTGCGCCGGACAGGCGGGATTAACGCAATAATAACCTACTTCTTCGGCTTCTTTATAAACTTTGCCGCCGCATACCGGGCACGCAGCGGGGGGGAGAATCTCTTGTGTGCCTTTTTGCTCCACTACTTTCACGATTTTGGGGATTACCTCCCCGGCACGTTCTACAATTACGCTATCTCCCACGCGCACGCCCAAACGTTTGATTTCATCAAAGTTATGCAAGGTAGCGTTGGAAATAGTAACGCCGCCTACGCTAACAGGCTCTAATTCCGCCACCGGCGTAATAATGCCCGAGCGCCCCACAGAAAAAATTACATTATTAAGTTTGGTAGTAGCTTGAGGGGCGGGATATTTAAACGCAATCGCCCAGCGCGGGCTCTTGGCGGTAGCCCCTAAAATTTTTTGATCGGCAAATGAGTTTACTTTTACCACCAGCCCGTCCACATCAAAGGGGAGTTGGTGGCGCGAGTCGCTAAATTTATTATAAAACGTGATGATGTCTTCGATACGGGTGGTTTTTGTGCGTACCGGCCCCACGGAAAAACCCCAGCTTTTGCATAGGTCAATAAATCCGCTAAATGAGTTAGCCGCTATGTTCCCCACGCCAAAAGAGTGGGCAAAAAATTTAAGCGGCCGCTGGGCCACAATATCGGCATTTTTATGACGTAAAAACCCGGCCGCGGCGTTGCGGGTATTGGCAAAGGTATTTTCGTTTTTTTCTTGCTGAATTTTGTTCAAAGCAGCCAAATCTTTTTTATCCAAATACACTTCGCCGCGTACTTCCAAGAGACCCTGCGGTGCATTTGTTCCCAGCGTGTGCGGGATGTTTTTAATCGTGCGTGCGTTGGCGGTAATATCCTCTCCGACTTTCCCGTCCCCGCGGCTGGCGGCACGGATGAGTTGCCCGTTTTCGTAGGTAAGCGAGCAGGAAACCCCGTCAATTTTGGCTTCTAGCACCATTTCAAAATCGCGGCGTTGCAACGCTTTGGCGGTGCGTTCGTGCCAGGCGCGGATGTCATCTGCGTTGTACGAGTTATCTAGCGACATCATTGGCACAGCATGGACTACTTCACTAAATGTTTTACTGGCTTTGCCGCCCACACGCTGGGTGGGGGAATTTTGGGTGCGAAACTGCGGGTAAGCGTCTTCTAAATCTTTGAGCTTTTTATAAAGCTCGTCGTATTGCGTGTCCGACAAGACGGGGTTGTCCAAATTGTAATACAAATTGTTGTGGTAATTGATTAACTTTTTAAGTTGCTCAATCTCGTCTTTCGGGTGCATAACAACCCCTATTTTTTGCGTTCTTTTTTAAGTTGATCTAACAGACCGTTAATAAACTTGCTTGAATTTTCGGTAGAAAATTTCTTGGCCAGCTCAATTGCTTCATCAATGATGGCGGGCACAGGTGTTTTGTCGGGGCTGAAAAGCATTTCGTAAGTGGCCATACGCAAAATCGAGCGGTCCACCGCTGACATACGCGACACCGTCCAGTTTTTGGCATAAGCGGAAACAAGCTTGTCTATTTCGGTCAAATGATTGGCGGTGCCGTGTACTAAATCTTCACAAAACGGGAAACACTCTGCAAGTTCTCCCTTAAACTGAGCCATATATTTGGCGGTTACTTCGGGCGCCAGGTCGGCGCTGTCGGCATAGTATAAAGATTGTAAGGCACATTCGCGTGCTTGTCTGCGGTTGCTCATAAGCCCCCTTACACAAATTGGAAAAGAAGTTACTCCTATTCTAGCAAATTTTTAAGGGCGGGAGTGCGAAGTTAAAAACTATTTATAAAGGGAAGGAGGCACTTTTTATCGATGGAGAAATCAGTTTTCAAATTTTATAGGTCTAAGGACCTATTTTTATATAGGTCCAAAAACCCTTGAAATTTTTTCGTTTTCTCTTATACTTAGGATATACAAGGAGGATGTTCCTATGAAAAAACTACTAATGATGTTGTTATGTATGGGGGTTTGTCTACCTAGCTTTTCTTTAACTTACGATAACTATATCTACAGAAAGAATGGTTACAGAGCTACTGTGGACTCGCTTGTTGTACGCGCAACGGATATGACTCAAGAACAAATGATCTCCACTATCAATAAAGAGGGAAATTTGCCGTTGGAGCTTGGCTATCAAATGGCTTATCCGGACGGAGCAAAAAAACAAGCGGTTATAGCAGCTGCTGAAGAAAAACTGAAAAAGAGCCGGAATTACAACACTCTTTACAATGCTGCAATTGCGTATGCTAACAGGTCCTACCCTTATGACCCGGATGACTTTAAACCGGTTAAATGGGAGGGATATGCTGACAAAGCAATACATTATGCTGCTCAAGCAGTTGATATCGGCAAGAAAAGCGGCTATGATAAATCTCCGTATATGAATTTGCTGATCGGAGAAATGTATTTCGTACATGCGATTGGGGAACGTAACGCTAAACAGTTCCTTAAAGATAGATCAAAGGCCGAGGCTGCTTTAAAGAATTTCCAAAAAGTGGCAGAATTAAAACCGATCCTTGCTCCGTACAACGAAATGAGAATGTTGGCGGAATATTTAGGGCAAAAGGATCTTGTGAAAAAGTATGGCAGTTTGAATACAGAATATACTAAACGCAAACAAGAAATCGCAGAAGAAAAGATTGCAAAACTCAGAGCTACGGAACGGCAAGTAAAAGCACAAAAGAAAACACAAAAGAAAACGCAGCAGAAACGATCTGGCTTCTGGTTTTGGTAAAATAGCTAAATTCTAAAATATAAACCCCGGTTTAACGACCGGGGTTTTTTATGTTAAAACTAACTAATTTTTCAACTTTGCAAAAGTGCCGCGCTTTGTTAGGATATCTGCACCTACACCACAAAGGAGGAGTATATGATAAAAAAAGCAATCGTATTTTTGGCCTTTGCAGCGATAGGCATATTTTTGGCCGTTGGCGTGCAAGCCCAAACCGTGCGTGGAGAAGGGCGTTATATGTCCAATACGCTTACGCATTTAAACCCGTTTACTTCTATAGATGTGCGCGCGGATGTGCAAGTGGATATTTGGCAGCGGAGCAATCCCGGCGTGTCGGTAAGCGGCAAAGCGAACTTGGTGGAATTAGCAAATATCTACGTAGAAGATGAGACGCTCATTATCGATTTTAAGCGTCCTGTTCGTATAAAAGGAGAGCACGCATTACACGTGGCAATAGGGATGTCAAAACTAGAGTCTGTGGCGGTGCGCGGGAAAGGGCGCGTGCGTATGCGCGGCCCTTTTGAAACGACGCAAATGGCTATTTCCGCGGGAGACAACGCCTATGTTACTGCAGAGGGGCTCAAAGCAGACCTTTTGCGCGTGCAAGCTACCAACAAGGCGGAAGTGGATTTAGAACACATTCAAGTAAAAACGTTGGATGGGGCCCTGTTTAATAAGGCAGAAATGGAACTTTCCGGCTCGGCGCAGCAAGCCCAAATGGTCAATAATGGCTCTAAAGAGATAGACGGCGCGGATTTACGTGTTCAACAAGCACATGTACAGATTAATGGCTCGGGGGATGCAGAAGTATTTGCTATGGAAACCTTGAAAGCCGAAGCTTTAGGGCGCGGAAAAATTGTCTATCACGGCCGTCCCGTGTTAACGCAGAGCGGAAACGTAAAACATATTTTGCCCGCGTTTGAAGATTAAATCTAACCCAAAAAAGCCCCCACTTAGGGGGCTTAATCTTGTTATAATGAAACTATGAAGAAACTGATCTTACTCATTGCTGCTGCTATCTTATTAGGTGTACTGATTGTGGTGTATGTACCGTTTACACCCGCCTCCCCGCAAGAAGGGGTAGGCCAAAAGCCGACCGCTCCCTTGGTGGGCGCTGATAAAGACGCACACGGCTGTATTGCCTCGGCCGGATATACCTATAGCGTGGTCCGCCAAGAGTGCGTGCGCGTGTGGGAAGTGGGAACCGCGCTTATGCCAACTATCCAAATAGGCGAACCTGTGTTGGCTGCGTATGTAATCCGCTCAGCCAATTGGCAACATGCCGAAGTCTTTTTACCCGGACAGGAAGGAAGTTTTATGCTCACTTTGCAAGCGGCCCCCGGGGATTCCACCTGGACGGATACATACGGCACTTGGAAACTGACGTATGACAAAATCCAGGGCTGGAAGTTATTTCAAGACGGGCAAGCCGTTTATACAGCCGGGCCGGACAAAGCCTAGGTTTTCATTGACACCTGTATTGGTAAAGTGATATAATAAAATTGTCCCAAAGATGGGGCAATTTTTTTCGTAGAAAAGGTTACATGGCAAGATTCGATAGAAAAAGAGAATACAAAAAAGATCTCTACCCCAGAAATATGAATATCCGCGCAAGTGAAGTGCGCGTGATTAATTCTGACGGATCAATGATCGGCGTTTTACCGCTCGCACAGGCCGTCAGCTTAGCTAAAGAACAAGAGTTGGACTTGGTGGAAATTTCCCCCAACGCTAACCCGCCCGTGTGTAAGATTTTAGACTATAACAAATACGTCTATGAACAGGGCAAAAGAGCCAGCGAAGCTAAGAAAAAACAAGCCAAAGTAACCATGAAAGAGCTGCGTATTAAATCGCACATTGCGCCGCACGATTTAGATGTGCGTATGCGCCAGATTGAAGAATTTTTGCGTAAGAAAAATCAGGTGCGCTTTGTGGTCGTTTTCCACGGACGTGAAAACCAACACAAAGATATTGGAATTGAAATTTTGAATAATACCGCCAAACGGATGGAAGAACTTGCCACCGTAGACGGAAGTATGCAAACCTTGGGAAACCGGATGTTTATCACCCTGATTCCCAAATAACAGATTTTTAGGCTCTTTTTGCAGTGACTGCGTTCGGGGCGGACCGGCTCCTGCCGCAGGTAGGATAAATAAGAGCTAATTAAAAAATGAGGTATATTAAATGCCAAAATTAAAAAACCACGCTGGCGGTAAAAAGCGTTTCCGCAAAACCGCTACGGGTAAATTCACCCACAGAAAAGCCGGCAGAAAACACTTGCTAACGCCTGTTTCTGCCTCACGCAAGCATGATATGCGCCACGTTGGTGTAATCACGCCTGAGTCCAACAAAGGCAAAATCTTAGCCAAGTATTTGCCGATGGCTAAATAAGAGGTTGAAACATGAGAATTAAATTCAGCGTTCCCAGACACGCAAGAAAGAAAAAAGTATTGAAATCTGCCAGCGGCTATTACGGGGATAAGTCCCGCCGCTTACGCATGGCTACCCAACAATTGGGTAAATCCGGCGTACACGCGTATGTAGACCGCAAAGACAAAAAGACCACCTACCGCCAAATGTGGATCACCCGCATTAACGCTGCGGTACGTGAAGAAGGATTGTCTTACTCTAAATTCATTAACGGCTTAACCAAAGCTAACATCACGCTCAACCGCAAGATGTTAAGCGAAATGGCGATCAAAGACCCGGCTTCCTTTAAAGCCCTCGTTGACACCGCTAAAAAAGCCGCTTAAGCGTGTTTTAGTAAGTGAAAAGCCCCTCGCAAGAGGGGCTTTTTGTTATTCATTTTTTCGTGCTGTTTATTTGCTATTTAAAAAAGAAAGCGCTTGAATCGTTTTTTTTTTTTCTTATAATGGGCTATATGCTAAAATGGTTTTGTATAAATAGGGGGGTACCTGGCTATGAAAAAGATTTGTTGTAAAAGCAGTATAAAAGGATTTACGCTTATTGAACTACTTGTCGTAGTCCTCATTATCGGTATTCTAGCCGCGATTGCGTTGCCGCAATATCAAAAAGCCGTGGAAAAGAGTCGCTTAACGGAAGCGATGCTTAATTTTAAATCTATGGAAAAATGTTTTAATTGGTATATATTAGAACATGGACTGCCCTCTAGCGGAAGAGTGAAATTGACCGATATGAACTGCCCAATAGAAATTAATTTGGGAGAAAAGAGAGAGGGAGAGAATGATATATACGTAAGCCAAAATTTTGAATATTGGTGGCCTGGCTGTTGGACGGGAGGTTGCGGAGCAGAGGTTCATCGTTCTAATTGGTATTATAGCTTCTCTTTTGAGATTTCTACTGAAATTTCTCCAGAAGTTCGTGATTGTTTTACGGAGTTTACAGAGACAGGCCGTTATATCTGTAATACGCTGAGAGATCAAGGTTGGCGATATAGGGACGAAGAATTATAAATTAAAACCCCCGGTTGTGCCGGGGGTTTTAGATGGTAAATATGCGTTTTTCTATCCGCGTACAGAACGTAAGTTTTTGGCATTTTGCCGCATAAGCTCATTTAATTCTTTCTCTTGTATTTGCAACAATGATTTTTGCGTAGCTAAATAGGTTTTATAATCCGGGCTGGATGCCGCTTTATTGCGTAGCAACCGTTCCGTGCGCGAGATAATAAGATAAGCTTGCGCTTTGGTGTCCTCGCCAAAGAAGGAGCCCATGTCCGCTAATGTAGCCTGGTTGTTTTTCTCTACGCTGGCCAACGCCAGTTGTATAGCACGGCTATCACGCGCGGAAGCTCGTGTATTTTTCTTGGGTGTTTTGGGCGCGTCTTCCATGATGATTTCCATATATTGGTTAGATTGTTGCTTGCGTTTAGTGGCGCGTTGTTGAGTTTGTGCAGGGGCGGTAAGCGCTTTTTGCACGGCTTGGTCTATTCCGTTAAACGGATACCCTTGCACGCTTTGATCCCCTATAAATAAAATCGGTACTGTGATGGTGGACAACTTATATTTGCGCATCATTTCTTGCAGGGGCGCTTTGCTATCGGGATTTTTCATATCGTACTCTACCAAAAATACGCGGCCTTGATATTTTTCCAAAAAGTTCTTGTCCCAGTTTTCCGCTTTTAAGCGCTTGCAGACGGGGGAATCAGAATGTATAAACAGGACCGCTTTTATAGGGGCGCGATTGGGAGCCGGCATAGCTGTATTTCCGGCGGCCGGGTCGTGCGCGACAGTTGTGCTGGGTTGCGCGGCTGCTTCGGGGGTAATGACGGAGGAAGCCTCTTGAGCGGGCTGCTGCGCAGGTTGTTCTTGCGGGTTTTCCTCTTGAGGGAATATCGGTTTTCCATCCTTATCCAGTAGCAACTTTTCCGGAATCATGTTTGGATTTTCGGGCGGGCGCATCCCTTGGCGGTTGGAGAATACCTTTGCGAACTGTTGTTGCCAAAAAGAATTGATTTGTTCATCTTGTTCTTTCGAAGTACAACCTGCTATAAAAAAAGTTACAGCTATGATATATAAAAGTGTTTTCTTCATAAGATTCCTCTTGAAACAATATAACAAATTTTAGCGTAAAGCGTACAGCAGCTTCGTTTGGCGGGTTGTTTTTTCGGCCAATTCTTCTAGGGGAACATCTAAATAATCTGCCACAAATTGGGCAATAAGCGGAATGTTAGAAGGATCGTTGCGGGTGCCGCGCTTGCCTTGCGGGGAAAGGTACGGACAATCGGTTTCTAAAATAATTTTATCGACGCCCGCTTTTTTAACGGCCTGCCGGATATATTCATTTTTCTTATACGTAAAACAACCGTTAATTCCCAAGAGCATACCCATATCAAGCGCTTTTTTGGCTTCTTCGTAACGGGCGCAAAAACAATGCAATACCCCACTATAAGGGCGAGAGGTAGATTTTTTCCAGGAGTGTTTTAGCAAAGAAAAGGTATCGTCATATACGCTGTAATCTTCCGCTTCGCGGCGCACATGCAGCACAAGCGGGAGTTTTGCCTCATCGGCAAAAGTAATCATTTGCTCGAATACTACTTGCTGAGTTTGTTTGTCGGCTTCCTGCAAACATGTATAATCAAGACCGATTTCTCCTACGGCGGCCACGCGCGGGCCCTTGAGAAATTGTTGAAAAGTTTTGATGTGTTTATCTGTGAATTTAACGCAATATTCCGGGTGAACGCCCAGCACCGGTACAATAAGGCCGGGGTATTGTTCGGCTAAAGCCAAAGAGGGTTGCCACTCGTCGGGCGCACAACCGATTTCCACGCTTTTAATAATATTTGCCGCCGGCAAGGTGCGCGTAATTAAAACATCCCGGTCAGCATCAAAAGCCGGGTCGGTCAAGTGAGCGTGCGAGTCAATAAATTGCATACATACATTGTATCTTTTTAACAAGATTACGGGAAAGGAGAAGTCGTTAGTTGTTGGGTTTGCAAGTCATAGGTTACCCGTCTGTATTCTGGCTCCGCCGCTCCTCCTTTATGTTTATGATACGTAGATTTTTCAAGGATGGAATTATCAAAATGTTTTGCCGAAACTTGGGTAATTGCTTCGGTAACATCCAAGTCTAAAATTTTCTTTCCGTTGACAAGCAAGGGAGATTTGGCCAACGCGGAAGATAACGCTTCCTCCCGCTGATGATATGCTTGGATGATTTGACGGATATTCTCAACAGTAGTTGCAAAGCCGATTTCTTTGGTGTAAGAAGCCCCAATAATCATCCCTACCACTTCCCCATTATGATTTAACAACGGCGAGCCGCACTCCCCTTCGCGGTCCATGCCCGGCTCTATTTTTAAAGACGTTGTAAAACGTAACGGTGCCGTTTCCAATACTTTGCGCCGGGGAGTATATTGAAATTGATTGTCAAAAAAAGAAAGCGAAAACAAACGTTCTCCCACTTCAGGGGAATGATCGGCAAGTTTTAACGGTTTAAAAGCGTCAGCTAAACTTTCGGGGATCGAAAAAATGGATACATCATTGGCGTGCCGGTTCCCTTGCGCACGGAAAGAAATGGGCTCATATACAAAACGTTTTTTGGGTATGGCCGGGAACTGATAGCCATAGTGAGTAGCCGTTACACCCCATACGTACCTTTTTCCTTTGTATGTTTCCTCAACAGCAAAAGCAGTCCCTTTTACTCTGAAATAGCGCATGGTACGGTGTCGCTCGCGCAGGGGGATCATCGCTTTAGAAGCTTTTAACGTCAACGAAGAAGGTTCGTGTCTGCTCGCTTCAAAAACGGCACGTTCCACTTGACGAGGAGTGACTCCTACCGGTTTCATAAGTTGGTATTGCAAGCGGGTCATTTTGTCGCGCAGTTGGTGAGTAGCTCGCTCTTGAAATCGTTTTGCTTGAAAGCGCATTTTTTTAAGTGTGATTTTGCGGTGTGCATCTAGCGGCAACGAAAAAAGAGTTGGGATTAATAATAATGCAAAAACTATTTTTTTCATAAATCTATTTTAGAAATTTGCCAACTTCCTTTGCGAGGGTCTTTAGTCCTAGAACCCTAGGCCAAAAGGGCCCAGCTTTATATAACCACAAACTAATCAAAATTAGCACTCTAAAAAGGGGGTTGACAAAAATAAAATAATTACTTATAATTTTAGCAGGTGGGTTTTAGGAGTGCTAAAATAAATTAAACGCTTCGACGGTAAAATCACCTAAGAGAGATTAGCATCATGCGTATTTTAAAACCGGAAGTTGCTAAAGCACGTAAAGAAAAAATTTTGCGATGGGTAGTACAGCAATATGTGGAAACCCGCCGACCGGTCGGCTCACAAATGATTGCCGACGGCGTTTTGAAAGACGTTTCCAGCGCTACGATTCGCAACATTATGGCCGAGCTTGAAGAGGAAGGATATTTGTATCAGCCTCATACATCGGGCGGACGTATTCCAACCGATAAAGCCTACCGCTATTATGTGGACTATTTGGCCAACGTGCAAAAAATGGCCGCCAAAGAGCGCGAACAGATTGAAAAACAGTACGATGCTCGCGTGAGCGAGGTCAATAATATGCTGGTGCAAACCTCGCGGCTATTAGCGATGCTTTCCGGGGCAGCCGGGTTTGTCTATACCGCGCAAGTGGATGACCAACGTATCCAGCGCTTGGAATTTATTCCCTTAGCTCCTGGGGCCATGCTTACCGTCTTAGTAACCGAGTCCGGGGCGGTGCGCCATTGGCCGGTACGTATGGCGGAGATAATTTCTCCCGCTAAACTGCAAGTGCTTAGCCGGTTTATTAATGATGAAATTGCCGGCCACACGCTAGCAGAAGCGCGCCAGATTTTATGGCAGTATTTGCACTCGGGTCATCGGGAATTAGCTGGCGTGGCCGATGTAGCCAGCCAAGTGCTCAAAGATATGCAGCGCCCGCAAACCGGCGGCGATGAATTGTATGTAGAAGGGATCGGGCGACTTTTGGAAAACACCACCCAAGACGATTACGAAGATTTAAAACAAATGATGCGCGTGGTGGAAGAACGCGACCGGTTTTCTTCCTTATTAAACGCAAAGCTGGCTGAACTGGATAAAAATGATAAACGCATTAGCGTTTCCATCGGCAGTGAAAATGCAATTAAGGAATTAAAAAATCTAAGCATCGTTTCCACGGCGTGTCGCGTAGGGGATAAAACCGTAGGTATGCTGGGAATTATCGGCCCGAAACATATGGAATATACGCGTGTAATGTCGCTGGTAAACTACATAGGCAGTTTGCTAGAGGCTTCTATGAATAATTGGCACGCGCTGCCCTTAGAGGATGACGATTTATGAGTAAACATAATAAGAAACATCAAACCGGGTATGAGGAACTAGCCGAAGAACAAGCGGCAGAGGAACAAGCCGAAGAAATGGCCTGTGCTGCCGATGAAACTTCAGCCCAGCCTCAAGAACCCGATTATCGCGAGCAGTACGTTCGTTTATACGCGGAGTTTGACAACTATCGTAAACGCACCGAGCGCGAAAAAGCGGCCCTGATCGCCTATGGCAAGAAGGATTTTGCCTTGAAAATGCTGCCGATGTATGAAGTATTACTTCGCCAGCAGAAAGCCTTGCAAGATAAAAAGGACCAAGATCCGCAAGCCTTGCAAGATGGGATGCGCATGATTCTAAGCGAGTTAGATAAAGCGTTTCGGGCGGAAGGGATTCAAAAAATGGATGTGTTGAATAAACCCTACGACCCCGCTACTCAAGAAGTAGTGGCCACGATCCCGGCCCCGGCAGACAAAGAAGGCCTTGTCATAGACGAAGTGAAAATGGGTTTTATGATCAATGGCCAAGTGCTCCGCCCGGCTAATGTAGTAGTAGGTCAAACAAAAGAAGGAAAGTAATTTAAAAATTTCATAGTAAGGAGATAGTATTATGGCTAAAATCATTGGTATTGACTTAGGAACTTCTAACACGGCAGCAGCTGTGATGGAAGGGGGCAGAGGAACGATTATTCCCTCTGCAGAAGGTAGCTCCATCGGCGGGAAAGCATTTCCGTCTTATGTGGCGTTTACCAAGGATGGTCAACGCTTAGTGGGGGAACCTGCCCGCCGCCAAGCGATTGCCAACCCCGAAGGCACTGTAACCGCCTTCAAACGCAAAATGGGGGAAAACTTTAAATATAACTTGCGCGGGCAAGAATTTACGCCCCAGCAACTCTCTGCGTTCGTATTGCAGAAAGTGAAAAAAGATGCCGAGGCCTTTTTGGGTGAGCCGGTTGAAAAAGCCGTCATCACCGTGCCTGCTTATTTTAACGACAACCAACGCCAGGCCACCAAGGATGCCGGACGCATTGCAGGCTTGGACGTCGTTCGTTTGGTAAACGAACCGACGGCTGCTGCTTTAGCTTTTGGTATCGACAAAGCCGGTAAAGAACAAAAAATTATGGTGTTCGACTTGGGCGGCGGAACGCTCGATGTAACCATTATGGAAATGGGTAAAGAAGGTACGTTTGACGTGCTATCCACTTCTGGCGATACGCAGCTAGGCGGAACAGATATGGATAACGCCATCATTAAATGGATGACGGACGATTTCCGCAAACAAACCGGTATTGATTTGTCTAACGACAAACAAGCAGCTCAACGTCTTAAAGATGCGGCCGAAAAAGCCAAAATCGAACTTTCCACCACCATGGAAACCGATATTAACTTGCCGTATATCACGGCCGGGGCCGATGGGGCCAAACACTTAGAGATGCGTCTTTCTCGCGCCAAACTGGAAAGCTTAGTAGACGATATCGTCAAACGCTGTGGCAAATCCGTCAATCAGGCCTTGAGTGATGCTAATTTGACTACCAGCCAAATTGACCGCATCATTTTAGTCGGCGGACCGACCCGTATGCCGATTGTGCAAAAATACGTGGAAGACCTTGTCGGCAAGAAAATTGAACGCGGTATCGACCCGATGGAGTGCGTGGCCATTGGTGCGGCCGTGCAAGCTGGTATTTTAACCGGGGAAGTAAAAGACGTTCTTTTGTTGGACGTTACTCCGCTCTCACTTGGTTTGGAAACCTTGGGCGGTGTGTGCACGCGCTTAATTGAACGCAACACCACCATCCCGGTGCGCAAGACACAAATCTTCTCCACCGCCTCGGACAATCAACCTGCCGTAACCATTAACGTATTGCAGGGTGAACGCCCAATGGCCAAAGACAACGTGCCGCTGGGTAAATTCGATTTGGATGGAATTCCGCCGGCTCCGCGCGGTGTGCCGCAAATCGAAGTAACGTTTGATATTGATGCCAACGGTATTTTGAACGTAACCGCCAAAGACCTGGGCACCAATAAAGAACAACACATCACCATTACTTCTTCTAACAAGTTAAGTGATGCCGAAGTAGATAAGTTTGTAAAAGAGGCCGAAAAATTCGCCGAAGAAGATAAAAAACAAAAAGAAATTATCGAAGCTAAAAACCAGGGCGACAGCGTAGTCTTCCAGACCGAAAAAGCCATGAAAGAATACGGCGATAAAGTCAGCCAGGAAGAACGCGGCAAGATCGAACAGGCCTTGAACGACCTTAAGGAAGCCCTCAAAGGCGACGATGCAGCCCGCATTAAATCCGCCACCGACGCAGCTTTGCAAGCCAGCCAAAAATTAGGTGAAGCTATGTACAAAGCGCAACAAGGTGCGGCTGCCGGTGCTCAAGCCGGTGCACAACAAGCCGGTCCGCAACCCGGTGCCGAGCAAGCACAAGCCGGTGCCAACGGCGGCAAAGAGGACGTCGTAGAGGCTGAAGTAGTAGACAAATAAGTTTAACGCAACCTAACTGACAAAGCCCGCTCTTTTGAGCGGGCTTTTTGTATAAGAACATACGAAAAAGATATAATAAATTATCTTACAAAGGAGGATGTTATGAGGGATGTAACCCCAACTAAAATTAGTGCATTTTTAATTGTTGTTCCCGTGTTGCTATTTGTTTTAGTGGTAGCAGCGTTTAGCTCGTTCTTCACGGTTTCCGCCGGAACGGTAGCTGTTAAATTGCGCTTTGGTAAACTAGTAGGTGCGTATGGCGAAGGAATCCACTTCAAAGCTCCGTTTATTGATAGCGTGGAAAAATTTTCTGTACGTATCAAAAAGGACTCATTTAATACAGAAGCTTTCTCAAAAGACTTGCAGACCGTCGGTTTGACACTGGCCGTCAACCACCGCATTTTGCCCAACACGGTCGAATCAATTTACCGCAACTTAGGCCCGGAATATACAAACACCATTTTAAAACCGATGGTAGAAGAATGGACCAAGGCCGTAATTGCCAAATATTCTGCCGACAGTTTGATTGCTAACCGTGTAGAAGTAGCCAAAGAACTTAACGAAATTCTCAAAGAAAAAATGGCGGAGAAAGAAGTGATTGTCTCCGATATTGCCATTACGAACTTTGAATTTTCTAAACAATTCTTAAAAGCAGTTGAAGAAAAACAGATCGCCGAGCAAGAAGCCAAACGCGCCACTAACTTGGTCGAAAAAGTAAAAAAAGAAGCCGAACAAAAAATCTTGCAGGCCGAGGCTGAAGCCAAATCTTTGCGCTTACAGCGCGAAGTGGTTTCGGATAACTTGATTAAGTTGCGCCAAGTGGAAGCACAACTCAAAGCGATTGATAAATGGGATGGGCGGATGCCGACGTATTTGGCCGGCGACCAGATGCCCTTTGTGATGGCTAAATAACAACTTATTGCGAAGTGACGTTTTAATACACAAAACCCAAAACACAACGTTTTGGGTTTTGTTGCTCTTTGCGAAACAATTTTCCAACGTGCTCCCTTTCAAAAAGATATAATAAAGAAAATATGAAAACATTTTTGAAGATATTTTTTGGGTTGCTGCTAGCTGTAGGACTTTTTACGTTTGCTTTTTACCGTACGCCGCAGGAGCGGGCATTTACTAAAAATTCAAAGCTAGCCCAAGCCGGGGATGCAACGGCGGCATTAGCTGTAGCTCAAGCGTATGAAAAAGGTGAAGGCACAAAGCCCGATAATGTGCAAGCACTGGAATGGTACCAGCAAGCCGCTGCTAATGGCTCTGACGAGGCAGTGTGGCAATTATTTCAAATTTACAATACAGGCAGACTATCCCAGGCAGATCCGCAGATGGCGTTGACTTACTTGGAGACGGCCGCACAAGATAATTATCCCGCCGCCGAGTATGAACTTGGCAATCAATACTTGCAAGGGAAATTAGTTCCTCAACACAAAGGCCAGGCGTATTATTGGTATATGAAGGCCGCCGCCAACGGGTCGGCTCCGGCCAAGGCCAAAGTGGAGGCCCTTAGCACGGAAGATCCTGCCCTATATGCGGGGTTAAATCAATTTATGCAAACGCTGCAGGCCGCTGAAAATGATGCGCAAGCCCAGTTGGAAATTGGCCAAGCGTATCGTCAAGGTGACCCGATATTGCAAGATGATGCACAAGCTGCCCAGTGGTTTAAAAAAGCGTGGGAAACTTCCAATGAGCAATTATCTCAGGCAGCTTATGAACTGGCTGGTCAATATGCCAAAGGCGAGGGGGTAGAGAAGGACGAAACGACGGCAAATAATCTCTTTGCTAAAGCGGCAGAACTCAAAAATCCCTCCGCGCAATATCAAATGGGAATTTTGGCCTATACCGAAAACCCCGCCCGGTTTGAAGATGCGTTTGCGTGGTTTTCCAACGCGGCTGCGCAAGGGCACGCGCAAGCTCAATATATGACAGGATTTATGCTCTTGCAAGGGCAGGGGACTAAATCATCCGTTCCGCTGGCGATTCACTTTTTTGAACAAGCCGCCCAGCAGGAAGATGCTTCCGCGCAATATGTGCTCGGGCAAATTTTCACCAAAGGGCTTGGCGTAAAAAAGAACACGGCCAGAGGACGCGAGTGGCTGGAAAAGGCCGCCGCTAACGGCAATGAATCTGCCCAAGCATTATTAGCAGCCTAATTTACTAATCAATTTAGCGGCCCCATATAGGGGTAAAGGCCTCTTTTTCCGAAACCTCGGTTACTTTGCCGGTGGTTACGTTTACGTCGTAAATCACATAAGGGGTGGGAGCTTCTTTTGTTTGCGGCCGGCTTAAGATAACACGCAACACATCGTTTTCTTGCAGTTCAAAAAATTGTTCTAATTTTTTCGGTTCAACGATCAAATTCTTATGTACCTTTGCAATCATTTCTCCGTTTCGGAATTGTTCCACGGATAGGATGTATTCATTAAGATGCAGCGGCGCAATGGGGTGGTCAAACACTTTCATCATTTTCCCGGCGGCTTGCAAAGAATTTTTTTCGGCTGCTTTGGCCATAATTTCTAAATTTTCCACCGGGATGGCAAAATGCAAATTTGGTATTTCGTCTCGAATTTCCCAGGGGATATCATAGAACCAGGAATGTTCGTACAGAAGACTCTTTTTTACAAACCCGCTATAAACGCCCAAGACAGTATTGTTTTTCCCGAAGATGGGAGATCCGCAAAACCCAGTTAAATCTTCCAGCGGAGTTCGTTGAATAAACAGACGCATGGAATTGGAAAATAAAATTTTTTCATTGGCAATGAATAACGGTTGCCCAGCCGCAAACCCGGGGATGCTGACTTTTTCTCCCATGTTGGCAGGCTGTTTGGCAGGCTCCAGGACGGTCACATGCGGTTTTACTTCTTCGGGAATTTCAAAAAGTGCTATATCTGCTCCGGCCGGGTTTCCAACAAAAAATTTCTCTATCGGGGCAATTTTAAAATTATGAGGAGACACTTCTACCTTTATGTGCGGTTTAGGGCGAATATTTCTCATCACGTGTGCGGCGGTTACGCCCCACGTTTTTCCGTTAAGCTTAATAGCAAAGGCGGAGGCTGTTTCCCCAAATGCCACGTTCGAGGGTTGCACTTGAAAAGTAGTTCGCAGCGGATGCCCTTTGCGCGGGACATTCGTGACAGTACGATTGGTTAGCTTGATTATTTGATTCATTCGTCTCTCTAGCGAGAGGTTTGCCCGTTGGGATAATTGCGATACGGACTGACGGGAGGCTTTGGGCCGGACACGATATTTTTTCGGCCGTTTAACCTTAGCGGCATATAAGGGGATGAGTAAATTGCAAGTTAAAAAAATAACGAAAAGTTTTTTCATAATTTTTATCAAAAGTTATCGATCTGTCTGCGTTATTTCTCCGCTAGAAACATTTACATCAAAAATTTTAGTAACCATTTTAGGGGAATAGGGTTTAGGGCTTTGCAGCGTAATGCGCACTACATCATTTTCCTGCAGCTCAAAAAATTCTCCTAAATTTTCAAAATTCATAAACGGGTGCGCGGGGATCTCTTTTTTTACAAACCCGTTTCTCAAAAGCGAGATGGAAGAAATATATTCTTGCGGGGACATTAAATGTACCGGATAGCCCATTACCTTAAGCGTTGTGCCGGCTTGAGTCGTTTCTTGCGCAGCTAATTGCAATGCCTGTTCAATGGGGGAAACCACATGGAAAGAAGTGGATGCCAATGAAATTTGATTATCTCGCAACAGTTCGCTCCAAGAGATGGTTTCTATGGTTGAGCTGGAAAAGGAGCCTACATGTATACCAATTACTTTTCCGTCGGCCAATATCGGCGATCCGCAAGAGCCTGTTATATCCTGATGAACTTGGTTACGCAGTAAGATGCGGTGCTGCCCGGCAAAAAGGATGTCTTCTTTCGGTATGAAAGCAGGTTGTCCCCACACAAAACGCGGGGATTGTATTTCTGTCCCTACGGCAGGCAATTGTTCAGCCGGAGATAAAACCTGTATATGCGGTAAAACTTCCTGCGGGATTTCAAAAATAGCCACGTCATTTCCTTTCTTATTTCCTATGCGAAAAGAAGAAATAGGTGCTACAATTTCTCCGCCGTTGGTTTTGACTTTGACAAAAGGATTATGACGAATATTTTCCATTACATGTGCGGCGGTTACACCCCAAGTTTTACCGTTTATACTCAGCGCAAAAGCAGAAGCCGTATTACGGGGCGTTTTTGAAATTTGAACTTCAAATACAGTACGTGACAAATTGGTAGGTATGCCGGATTGAAAATTGTACTGCTTGGAAAGTTCCGGGCGCAGTGTCATCTTTTTTAATTTCAATCGGGCAAGTCTATTCGCACGGGCAGAGCGGGCAGCTACACCGTTAGCGGCGCGGGCCGTTTTGTTTGCTTGCGCGGACTGTCTTTCTGCTTTGTTGATTTTATGAGTAGAAATTTTTCTCGTTACTTGTAAGCGGGTAGGCGTATAAGCAACGATGTCACGCTCTTTAAAGCCACGGCTATTTAGGCGAAGATCCCAATTCGTTGTACGCGAACTCATCTCCCAGCGGGTAAATTTTTCTGGTTTACTGCAAGGCATCCGAACAGGCCGAACAACCCGCTTGCCGAATTTTCGCAAACGCGCGCCCGACTTAATGGGTGCGGGTAGCGCTTGGGCAAGTAAGGGTAGTGCCAATAGTAATACAAGTGAAAATATACTTTTACGGTTCATTACCTATACTATAGTGTTTTTGTATTGGCCGACACAAGGACCAAAAGACCTAAATTCAAAGGGAAAAAGGGCCCAGCCAAAAAGTACTTTTTGTTCCCGTGTTATGCAACGACAAACAACGTGTGTGGAAGAGTCCTGCGGACGGTCGCTTCGGGAATGACGGCTTATTTAAACAAGATGTCATCCTGAACTTGATTCAGGATCTCCTCCTTATTTATTGTCATTTATTTGCTATCCAAAAAGAAAACGCTTGATTTGTTTTTTTTT
>CADBYN010000009.1 GCA_902798835.1 Candidatus Avelusimicrobium bubulum
GCTCCCCAAGAGCTATGCGTCATCGTCCCTGACTATCAAGGGTATCTTGCGTGCGGCAAGTAACTACAAGAAAGCCGGTAACCCCCGTCAGGCTGCCCAGACCTTCTTGTTCATCACCAACAACTTCCCGCAAGATTCCATGGCCTTCCAGGCAATTGGTTTTGCTGCCCAGACTTTCGATTCCATCCCGGATAAGAAACAGGCTGCTGTGACTTACGAACTGGCTTACAAGCGTTACCCCAAGGATGAACGTACTCCGAGCTTCCTCTATAGCGCCTGCTTGAGCTACGACGAAGCCCAGATGACCGACGAAGCCATTCGCTGCTCCAAGGACCTTGTCCACGACTATCCCAAGAGCACCTACGCCCTCGATGCTGCCTTCAGCATTCCTGTGGCTTACGGTAACGCCAAGAAGTGGGAAGAAGCCGCCAAGGAATACCATTTCTTCATCAAGAACTACACCGAAGACAAACAGGCTTTAGTTACTACCGGTGGCCAGGCAATTTTAATTAAAGGTATGGCGCTTAAAGAAATTGATGCCAAAGCCTTCTCCTTGGCCGTTGGAAAAGTGAGCGATCCCATTAAAACAGAAGTGGGTTATCATATCATTAAAGTAAATGAGAAACAAGCTGCGCGCACAATTTCTTATGATCAAATTAAAGATGAATTAGGTCAATACATTACTCAGACACGTGCCATGGAAGCGCAAATCAAACTTTTAAGTGAGTTGACTGAACAAGCAGATATTAAAGTGACCAAAGAATTTGAGGTAGATAAGGTCATTGCAGCCGAACAAGCTAAAAAAGAAGAAATAAAGAAAGACGGAACTAAGCCCGCGGAAGCTAAAAAAGAGGAAGTAAAACAACCTCAAGCCAAGCAAATGAAATAAGTTTTAATATCCCCCACGCCACGTGGGGGATCATTTTATATGACTAAACCTGTTATTTTAATCAGCGCCGGAGATCCGTTAGGTATCGGCCCCGAAATTACCGTCAAAGCTTTGCAAGATTCGCGGATCAAGCAAGCATGTGCTCCGGTTGTAATTGGGGAAGCATCTTCCTTGCAAAAAGCAGGTTTTACCCCCTCATTGGCCCCCCTTCTTTCCATTGATATGCCTGCTACGTTAGTCGGCAGGCCACGTCCTACAGCGTTGGGCGGTCGCGTAAGTTTCCAAGCAGCGCAAACCGGTATTAAATTGGCTCTTAAGACGGGCGCTGCGCTAGTAACAGCCCCCATTTCCAAGCAAAGTTGGCACTTGGCCGGAGTTGAATTTACCGGGCACACCGAACTTTTGCGTGAACGTACCGGAGCAGATGGACTTATGATGTTTTGCGCCGGAAATATCCGCTGCGCGTTAGTAACAGAACATTTTGCCATAGAGGATTTACCACGTTTGCTTACCAAAAAGCGCGTACAAAAATCAGCCATACATTTCATACAGGCATTACAAAAGTTAGGAATCAAAAAGCCGCAAATTGCGCTTTGCGCTTTAAATCCGCATGCCAGCGATAACGGACAATTTGGCAGGCAAGAGAATAGCGTTTTAATCCCGGCCATACATGCGCTGCAAAAACAAGGGTACCTGATAGCAGGCCCCTTGCCTACCGATGCTGCGTGGATGGCTCATAGCCGTGGTCAATACGATGGGATATTGTGTATGTACCACGATCAGGCGCTATTGGGCCTAAAACTAGCCGCCCAAGAGCCCATTGTACACTTAACCGCCGGGCTCCCTTTTCTCCGCACGTCCCCTACACATGGGACAGCCTTTGACATTGCCGGGCAACATAAAGCCGACCCCAGCAGCATGATCGCCGCTATACTGTTTGCCGCCAAATCCACTTTATAGTGAATAACCCTCCCGAACTAGAGTGAAATTTTGTAAAATATAAGAGATGGGTTTTATGAGTAATATTTTGCATTTTGAGACGTTGGATTCCACACAGACGTACCTCAAAAACCACTTCTTAACACTAGACGATAAAACCGTCGTAACAGCTGACGAACAAACTGCCGGCCGTGGCCGTTTTGACCGCAAATGGATTAGCCAACCGGGCGGACTTTATTTTTCGATTTTATTAAAACCCACTAGAATTGACTTCTTAGCCAATCTGACCCAGCTGATGGCGTTGTCTATATGCCAAGCAGTCGAAAAATACGGCATACAGCCCAACCTAAAATGGCCCAATGATGTGCAAGTAAATGGCAAAAAATTATGTGGAATCTTAAGTGAAACAATAACGCAAAACGGGCATGTTACCTCTATTGTGTTGGGGGCAGGTGTCAATATTGCTCAAAAGGACTTATCTCATGTGGGCCAGCCAGCTATATCCCTAAGTGAATTGGGAATCAAGATAAACAAACAAGATTTTTTGCAAAACATCTTAGAGCTTTTTTTTCAAAGCTACTCCGCTGTCATTTCAGAAGGATTTGGCGTGATACGTCAAGCCTACCGGGAACGCTTCCCGTTTATTGGCAAACAGATTACCGTTAAAAACGGGACTTCCTCTCTCATGGGAGTGGCACACGATTTATCCCCACGTGGCACGTTGTTGTTACAAACCGCTTGTGACACGCAGGAAATTTTAATAGGAGATGTAATTATATGAATGAAAGTTTAATTGGACAAGCCGTAAACATCACATTGATCGGTATGTCCGTAGTATTTGTATTCCTAATCATCCTCGTTTTATTGATGAAATTATTAGGAATAGCGGTACAATCGTTGGAAAAGTACTTCCCACAAACTGTACCGGCCGTACAAGACAATGCAATGATTGCCGTAGCTATTGCTGCCGCTAAAAGATTTCAAGGAAAATAGGAGAAATTTATGAAAAAAATTAACTTTATGCTTACTGCGTTTCGCGACGGATTCCAATCCGTTTACGGAGCACGCGTTTTGACCAAAGATTTTATGCCCGCCGTAGAAGCTGCCCGCCACGCCGGAATTAACCACATGGAATTTGGCGGCGGTGCACGCTTCCAAGCGTTGTATTTCTATTGCAACGAAGACGCTTTTGATATGATGGATACCTTTCGCAAAACAGCCGGGCCGGATGCTAACTTGCAAACCCTCGCACGCGGCGTAAATGTAGTGGGGTTAGATAGCCAACCTTCTGACGTTATCAAAGCGCATGCCCAGCTATTTAAAAAACATGGCACCACCACCATCCGCAACTTTGATGCCTTAAACGATGTAAACAATTTAATCTACTCTGGTAAATGCATCCACGACGCAGGCCTCAAACACGAAATCTGTGTGACCATGATGTCGTTAGCCCCGGGTTGGGATACAACCGGCAAAATTCATACCGAAGTTTTCTACGAAAAAATTTTACGCCAAATTCTAGATTCCGGCGTTCCGTTTGACTCCGTGTGCTTTAAAGATGCTTCCGGCACTTCTACGCCGCATACCGTCGGCAAAACGATGGCCATGGCACGCAAGCTCCTACCCAAAGGTACGAAAATTGTTTTCCATACGCACGAAACAGCCGGCAACGCCATTGCTTGCTGTTTAGCCGCTATCGAAAACGGGGCCGATAGTTTGGACCTTTCCATGCAACCTGTTTCCGGCGGTACCTGCCAACCCGATATTTTGACAATGTGGCACGCCTTGCGCGGAAGCGATTATACGTTAGATATTGACCCTAAAAAAATTCAAGAAGCCGAAAACGTGTTTAAAGATTGTATGGCCAAATACTTTTTACCGCCCGAGGCCACCAAAGTCAATCCGATTATTCCGTTCTCTCCTCTGCCCGGCGGTGCTTTAACTGCTAACACGCAAATGATGCGTGACAACGGTACGTTTGACAAATTCCCCGAAGTAGTCAAAGCCATGGGAGAATGCGTAAAACTCGGCGGATTTGGGACTTCGGTAACGCCTGTTTCCCAGTTCTACTTTCAACAGGCTTACTCCAATGTAATGGCCGGAGCGTGGAAGAAAATTACCCCCGGCTACGGGAAAATGGTGCTGGGATACTTTGGTAAAACCCCGGTAGAGCCGGACCCGAAGGTTGTCAAATTTGCCAGTGAACAACTCGGCTTAGAACCAACGAAAAAAACTGTTTTGGAAATCAATGACGCCGACCCGAAAAAAGGCTTAAAAGTAGCCGAAGCCAAGCTCAAAGAAGCTGGCTTGCCCGTAACCGATGAAAATAAATTCATCGTGGCTACCTGTGCCGACAAAGGCATTTTGTTCCTCAAAGGTGAGGCCAAAGTGAACGGTATCCGCTGGGCCGCTGATGCTAAGAAAGCTGCCGCGGCCGATACAGGGGCCGTCAAAGTAACCATCAACGGTCAAACGTATGAAGTTATTTTTGACGGTGACAATGCCGCCACTGTTAATGGAAAACGCTACGATATTTCCACCGCCGCCAGCGATGCAAAAGCCCCTGCAAAGACTGCCGCTTCCGGCAACGGTGCTACCGTAAAAGCCCCGGTCCCCGGTGCGGTACTGCGCTTTAGCGTAAAAGACGGCGACACGGTAGCCGAAGGACAAGAAATTATCGTTCTGGAAGCCATGAAAATGGAAACCCCGGTTGCTGCCCCGGCCGCAGGCACGATTCACTTTGCCGTTAAACAAGGCGACCAGGTACAAACCGGCCACACCCTGGCGGAGATTAAATAGGAGAGGTTATGGACTTCGCACAAGCATTTACTCAAATCTGGCATACTACCGGTATCTACACGATGGTATGGCAACAGGCGGTGATGATTGCCGTGTGTTGTTTCCTATTGTGGCTGGGAATTAAAAAGCAATTTGAACCGCTCTTGTTGGTCCCCATCGCCTTTGGCGGTATTTTGGCCAACATCCCCATGCCGCCCGGTGAAATGATTGCCGGCCCTAATGGTTTTTTGGGAATTGTATTTAATGCCGGGATTAACACCGGGTTATTCCCGTTATTCATCTTTATGGCCGTAGGGTCTATGACGGACTTTGGGCCATTAATCGCTAACCCAAAAATGGCTCTGTTGGGTGGGGCGGCACAGTTTGGTATCTTCGCCACCTTGATTGGTGCCATTGGGCTTTCCTACGTTACCTTTGGGGATTCCCACCCGTTTGCCTTCGGGCTCAAGGAAGCCGCCTCCATTGGTATTATCGGCGGGGCAGACGGACCAACGTCTATTTATTTAACCGCACGCTTGGCTCCGCAACTGCTGGGCTCTATTGCCGTAGCGGCGTATTCATATATGGCGCTCGTGCCGGTTATCCAGCCGCCCATTATGAAACTCTTAACTACGGATGCGGAACGTAAGATCCGCATGACACAGTTGCGCCCGGTTTCTAAACGTGAAAAAATCTTGTTCCCGCTAGTAATCCTCATTTTGTGTACGCTCTTGTTGCCCTCGGCAGCACCGTTAATCGGCTGTTTGACGTTTGGTAACTTAGTCAAAGAATCCGGCGTAGCGGAACGTTTAAGCAAAACGTTACAAAATGAATTTTGCAACATTGTTACGATTTTGCTGGGGTTATCAGTAGGATCAAAATTACAATATGATCACTTTTTGACTACCGAAACACTGGGTATTTTGGCCCTAGGAATTATTGCGTTCTCCGTAGCCACCGCTTCGGGCGTACTGCTAGCCAAACTGATGAACGTGTTTTCCAAAGAGAAAATTAACCCACTTATCGGCTCTGCCGGCGTGTCCGCCGTGCCGATGGCAGCGCGTGTGTCTAACAAAGTAGGCCTTGAGTATGATAAGCAAAACTACCTCCTCATGCACGCCATGGGCCCCAATGTGGCCGGTGTAATCGGCAGTGCAGTAGCGGCCGGTGTGTTGCTCGCAATCTTGGGAAAATAAAATATCTGCATGAAAAAACCCCGCCAATCGGCGGGGTTTTTGTTAGGAAATTTTTACGCCTTTTTGCGAGCAATACTTTTGCAAAGTACAATTTTCGCAATCCGGCTTGCGAGCCGGGCACACGCTACGTCCATGTAAAATAAGCGCAATTGCAATCCAACCCCAGTATTCATAAGGAATAATTTTTGTAAGATCTTTTTCTATTTTGACGGGATCGGTGTTCTTCGTGAGTCCCAAACGAAACGCCAGGCGTTTGACGTGTGTATCCACCACGATCCCAGCTGGTTTTTTGAAATAATCCCCCAGCATCACATTAGCGGTTTTACGTGCTACGCCGCGAAGCGTGAGTAAATCTTCCATGGTTTGTGGTACCTCGCCACCGTACACCTCGCAAATACGCTTAGACATTTCGATAAGACTAAGCGCTTTACTGTGATAAAATCCGGCAGAATGAATAATTTTTTCCACGTCTTTTAGGTTAGCCTTGGCCAAATCATACACGGTTGGATATTTTTTGAATAAATGCGGAGTAATTGTATTTACGCGCGCGTCCGTGCATTGGGCGGACAAAATGACCGCACACAACAACTCCCAGGCATTTTTATGGTGTAACGGTATCACATGTTTTGGATATAATTTTTTGAGCGCTTTTAGTAGTGCAATCACATCCTGTTTAGCGGGCATTTGTTCCCCCCGCTCTGCTCCACAGATAGCTACTTAATAGAATTGCCAAATTGACTAAAATAATGGAAGCGCCCGATGGGATATTGCACACAAAAGAAATCCAAACCCCCACCCATACGCTGACTGCACCAAAAAGCGCCGCCAGCCATAATACTTGTTTAAATGTGCGAGAAATTAAGAGTGCCGCTACAGGCGGAATAATGAGCAAAGCGGAAATTAGGAAAATGCCTACCACCTTAAAGGCCAATACAACCGCCACAGAGGTAATCATTACCAGTACTGTATTTACAGTTTGCACGGATATTCCGCGCGTGTGTGCAAAAGGAGCATCAAAACAAGCCGAAACCAAATAGCGATAAAATGATAACAAGCAGAGTAGAACTATTCCCAACAATACCGCACACAATACGGCTTCAGAAAAAGACACAGTCAAAATGCTACCAAATAAGTAACCTAGTAAATCGGTATTAAATCCGCCAGCTAACGACGTAAGTAACAATCCCACGGACAAACCTGCCGCGCTGACAATTCCGATAGCGGCATCCCCGTAGATTTTAAATTTTTGCGTGAGTTTCATAATCCCTACACTAGCCGCCATGACAATAGGAACGGACATATACACAGGGCTGGTAGACGTAAGAAGTGCTACCGCCACTCCGGTCAAACATACATGGCTCATCCCGTCGCCGATTAAAGACAAACGTTTGAGTACCAAGAACACACCCAAGAGCGCACATGCCACTGCCACAAACGTTCCCGCCACCAATCCACGCTGCACAAAGGAATAACTTAAAAACTCAAGCATGCTTTCCTCCATGCGCGCACTCTTCGCAATCTTCCCCTAACGGGCAATGCCCATGATGATTATGCAGGTGATCAATGGTATGTTGGGCAAACGGCCCCAGTTGCTTGGCAACTGCTTCGCTATGGCAAAATTCTTGTTTCGTTCCAAAGAAAATTACCGTTTTGTCCACGTACATAAATTTGGAAATATGCTTGCCTACTTCGCCGGTATCGTGTGTGATGAGTAAAATAGTTACGCCGTGTTTCTTGTTGAGTTCCCCCAATAAATCAAAAAACATCTCACGACTTTGCGCATCTAATGCAGTGGAAGGTTCATCTAAAATAAGCAGCTCCGGCTGGCTGACAATAGCACGCGCCAAAAGAACACGTTGTTGCTGGCCAATTGATAGATCGTGAAAAATCGTACCCGCATACTGACGGGTTCGAGTTTTTTGCATAGCTTCGTGTACTTGTTTTAATTCGCTCACGCAGGTTTCACTACCGCATCGATTGGGCAACCCCATCAGTACTACTTCTTCAGCAGAAATAGGGAAACGACTTTGCGAAACAGGACTCTTTTGCGCCAGATACCCGATCTTATGCCAATCTTTAAAATTAGCTAATGGCACTCCAAACAGCGCAATATTTCCTTCGCCTCTTTCGAGTCCTAACAATAATTTCAATAGCGTAGTTTTACCCCCGCCATTAGGACCAATAATACCCACATAATCACCAGCCTGCACATCGAAAGAAACATGCTCTAACACAGGCACGCGTGTGTAAGCGAAAGATACATTTTGCGCTTTTAAGACGCTTGACATTTAAGCCCCCGCACCAAACTTTCTAAATTGCGACGCATCAACTGCGCGTAGGTCACATTGGCATTGAAGTCTTTTTTAGAAATATGCTCAATGGGGTAAAGTGGCAAAACCTGAGTTCCCGTCTCTTGCGAAACTGTTTTTGCCAAACGGGAAGAAAGCATCTCTTCCGTAAAGATGGCCGACAAATGCTTCCCCTTGATTTGCTCAACCAATTCGGCTAGTTTTTTGGCAGAATGTTCACCCTCATGGCTCGTGCCCGATAAGGCGGTAAGTGTAAGGCCATAGGCATCCGTTAAATTTTTAAAAGCCAAGTGCCCCACATGTACTACTTCGCGCGAATTGCAAGCAGCTAACGAGTTTTTGAATTCTTGATCTAGCGCGTCTATTTCTTCATTAAATTTTTTCAAATTTTCAGTATAGAAAAGTTGCTGACCGGGGTTAATCTTTATAAGCATTTTCTTTATCTCCCCCGCCAATATTTTAGTATTTTGCAAATTCATCCATATATGTGGATCTTGCGCAATGGGCAGTGTAGAGGATAACTCCAGCACATTCTCTTTTTCGTCGGCAGCTTGTACCAATTCCTGGGCCCAAGGCTCCAACTCGTTGGATACATAAATAAAAGCGTTAGCATGTTTTAGGCTGACCAACACCCCCGGCGTAGGCTCAAAAGCATGTGGTTCCGCGCCCGGTGGTAAGAGCATAATTAAATTAACGGTATCGCCGGCTAATTGCTTGGTAAGCGTATACGGAACGTACCCTGACACTACTACAACGGGGTTATTATTATCGGTATAGGGGTTGCGTACCGTAGAAGAAATGGAAGCCCACCAAATCAGCCCGGCTACCACCAAAAATAAAATAGGTAAAAGATGTTTACGCATACATATATTATACAAAAAGCCTCCTATACGTTTTTTTGATACAATAAGTTTATGAATTATTTTTTGGCATTTTGTTTAGCCCTGTGTTGGGGCACGGCTTTTTTGGCCTCTAAAAATATTGTGGACGTGCTTCCGCCTTATTGGGGCACGTTCTTGCGTGTAGTCGCAGGACTTCTATTCTTTGTAATTTTCTTCGGTATACGCCATGCCTCTTTTAAGTGTCCCGCACGCGAGTTATGGCGTCCGTGGACCATTAGTTTGCTGCTTATTTTGCTGCCGTTTGCGGCGCTGTCGTGGGGACTCCAGTATACAGCCCCTACTGTTGGAGGTATTTTTAACGGAACCGTGCCAATTTGGAGTTTTATTGCCGGGGCAATTATCTTAAAAGGGATCGACCGCTTTACGTGGAGGCGCGCCGTCGGCGTACTTATCGGTTTAGTGGGACTGCTCGTTATTATGCACCCCCAATTGCAAGCCGCCTTGCAAGTGCCGACCGGAAAAATGGCTCTTTGGGGATATTTTGCCCTCTTACTTATGGCACTTTCTTACGGTTTAGGAAACGTTCTTACCAAAAAAATTATGGTGGACAATACAAACGTCGGTTGGGAAGCAAATACGTTCCACCAGTACCTGTTTGCCGCGGTAATTCTGGGAATTATTTCCGTCCTTGCAGAGCCGACCCCCACCTTGCACATTTTCAACACAAAACTGGTACTTTCTATCGTTAGCGCGGGCGTGTTTTCCTCTGCAGTCGCATTTTTACTAATGATTGCACTACTCAAACACTGGGGTGCTACACGCATGGCATCCGTGACTTATTTCACACCTATTGTCGCTATGGGTACAGATATCTTATTCCGCGGGCGTATGCCACACGGAGCAGAGTTAATAGGTATGGGATTTATTTTTGTAAGTCTGTGGCTCATCCAGAAAAAAGTAGAAGGATAAATAAACTTTGAACTTTAAAAAAATACCCCGGGGATTTTCCCCGGGGGTTATTTTTAATCGTCGTAACAACTCATACCAGATTTAGGGGCTCCATCTTTTGCAGTACACTTACGCCACTGTCTGCCCGTTGTGTCACCACCTGGGGTTGTCGGCGGAGCCGGCGTACCAGCAGGGCAGTAACTAAATTTAGAATCATTTTCTCCCGTACAATAGGACGTATTATCGTAGGTGCTTTGACTAATTGGACAAGTACCCGAAGCCCGGGCTTCGCAAACAGATCCATTTGTGAAGTTACTCTTATCACACGCATTGCCCCCTCTGCCTATACAACGCGAACCATCAAAAAGAGAGTTCCCACATCCTCCATTTGTTGCGTTTGATGTACAGGTGGACCCTTCTTTATACCAACTGCGTCCGCAACCAAAAGAGTTGGTAGATTCATTAACGCATTCGGAATTGTAGTATTGTGCAGAATTGGCACCTGTGGTATCTGTCTTACCGCCTTTATCGTTCCCTCCACAAGCCGTATTAACTGCGCCACTTGCATTGTTTTGGTTCACAACACACACCGATCCATTTGTAAAAACACTTTGCTGACAACCGGCTACCGGGCTTGTTCCTCCTCCTGTTTGACCGGCGGTACAAGTGGAATTGTTTGAAAATTCAGAGAATGCACATCCCTGCTTTCCCCCGTTGGCTATACTACACGCAGATCCGTCATCATAAGAAGAATTAGCACAACCTCCATTGACCCCCGTAGCCTCACATTCAGCACCTGAGGCTTGCAAATTTTGACATGCATTAGCTTGTGTGGCCGAACAGGTATCTCCTTCTTCGAGTGTAAGGTTGGATTCGTTGGTATAAGCAATGGCAAACGCGCCATCTTCCGTATTCCCTTGAATAATATAGGTATCATACCCTTTGGTAAGACTCCCGTGAGATACTTTGGTTCCTCCCAGCGCATTTTGGCACAACCAAGTGGCCATGGCATCGCCTTTTTTCGCTTCGCAATGTATGTTAGAAGGATATTGTTTGCTGCGAGACTGATACATCACATAATTGTTATTTACGCCCGGCCGGTTTACAAGTACGTAGCTAAAATTATCATTATCCGCTAATTGAACGCTCGTACCATCAGGATATTCATTTTGGCCTGTTACAATGAGGGAAGATAAATTGGTAGCATATCGGCGATTCCCCAAGTAATATACCTCGTTTCCTTGATAAATGCCTTTTGCTACCGGCATCAACGCATGAAAACGGCTTTTATACACCGCCCGCTGATACTGCGGAACAGCAATAGATGCCAGCGTAGCAATAATCAAAACAACCACCAACACCTCAAGAAGGGTAAAACCTAATTTTATATTCTTGTTCATATATTTGTTCTCCTGTTGCATTTTAGTATAGCAAAAAAACAATTAAAATAGAATATTTAGTCTGCTCAAAACAGCGAATTAAGTACACGAATGGCTCTAAAAAAAGCCCCGAGCAATGCCCGGGGTTTGTGTTTTTAATTGTCGTAACAACTCATACCAGATTTAGGAGCTCCATCGCTCGCAGTACACTGACGCCATTGTTTTCCGGTTGTGTCACCGCCAGGCGTTGCCGGTGGAGCCGGCGTACCGACAGGGCAGTAACTGTATCGGGAATTATTTTTCCCCGCACAATAAGAAGTGTTATCGTACGTGCTTTGATCACTTGGACAAGTACCCGAAGCCCGCGCCTCGCAAACTGACCCGTTTGTAAAGTTACTCTTATCGCAGGCGTTGCCCCCTCTGCCTATACAACGCGAATTATCAAAACGCGAATTTCCGCAGCCCCCGTTATTGGTACTTGATGTACAGGTAGAACCTTCTTTATACCAACTGCGTCCGCAACCAAAAGAGTTGGTAGATTCATTAATACATTCGGAATGATAGTATTGTGCCGAATTGGCGCCCGTGGTATCTGCTTTACCGCCTTTATCGTTTCCGCCGCACGCCGTATTAACTGCGCCGTTGGCATTATTTTGGTTCACAACGCACACAGATCCTTCTGTAAAGACACTTTGCTGACATCCAGCTACCGGGCTCGTTCCGCCTGTTGTTTGACCGGCGGCACAAGTAGAATTATTTGAAAATTCGGAATTCGCGCATCCCTGCTTTCCGCCATTTGCTGTACTACACGTAGAGCCATCATTGTAAGAAGAATTGGCACAACCCCCGTTGACTCCTGTCGCTTCACACCCAGCACCGGAGGCTTCCAAATGTTGACAGCCATTGGCTTGTGTGGCCGTGCACGTATCCCCTTCTTCCAGCGTAAGGTTTGATTCGTTTGTGTAGCTAGAAGACAGTGTCCCGTCGGCTTCGCTTCCTTTAAGAATATAGGTATCATATCCCTTGGTGAGGTTCCCGCGGGAAATTTTAGTTCCTCCCAAAGACTCTCCGCATAACCAAGCTGCCTTTTCATCGCCTTTTTTAGCTTCACAGTGAATGTTGGAAGGGTAACGTTTGCTGCGGGCCTGGTACATAACGTAATTATTATTTAAATTATCCCGTTTTACAAGCACGTAACTGTATTTGTCATCTGTGGCCAATTGAACACTCGTTCCGTCCGGATACTCGTTGGCACCTGTTATCATCAATGATGATACATCTGTTGCGTAATGACCATTCGTTAAATAAAAGTCCTCATTTCCCTGATTGATCCCTCGGGCAATTGACATCAGGGTGCGGAAACGACTTTTGTACACAGCTTTTTGATACTGCGGAACGGCCACTGCTGCTAATACGGCCACAATTATGACAGCAATTAATATTTCGATAAGGGTAAAACCCAAATTTGTTTCATGGTTCATTTGCTTACTCCCTTTCTTATAGTATATCAAAAAATAAAAATATAATCTGCTAAACTAATTAATATTTTCCCTTGTACAAGGCCCTAAATATGCTAAAATATATTTACAAAGTTTTACAGTCTTTTTATCGAAACAAAATTATATAAGGGGAAAAGGGTTATGGCACAAAATTTATCATCCAGCTCGCTACTCAAGCCGCTCTTGCGAGACCGCCAAATGGAAACTGATATTCCATCGGGCTATGGCAAAACAGAAAGTTATCTGTTGCCCAAAGATCCGGCGTGGATGTTCTTGTTTTGGGAAATTACTCAAAGCACACTTGATTTTATCAGGAGTCAATACGGCGAAACTGTACTCAAAGCAGCCCGCACTATCATCCGGTTGCATGATGTAACTGATGTAGCTCTGTTTAATGGCACCAATTCCGTAAAATACTACGACATGCCCGTGCTGTTGGAAGCACGCAGTTGGTACATTAACGCCCCCGAGTCGGGAAGAGCATATATCGCCGATTTGGGATATCTTACGGAAGATGGCCGATTTATTTTGATTACCCGCAGCAACGCGACCACGTTGCCGCCCGGTCGCATTTCCAATGTAATTGACGACAAGTGGATGATTGTGGAAGGAGATTTCCAAAAACTCTTAAAACTTTCTGGTGCCGATTACATCGGTCTGGGAGCCAGCGAACTTATGCAAGTAGTTGGCCAACGTTGGAAACTTACCGAGTTGACCCCTTCAGGCGCTCCCACTTCTTGGTCCTCCTTTGCCTTACATTTAGACAAAGTACAAGACGAAGATATTTGGCTCAATGCCGACTGTGAAATTATCATCTACGGGTCAGCTTCCAAAAACGCTATTGTATCTATCAACGGTAAAGATATCGAACTTAAAGACGGAAAATTCACAATCCATCGTCATTTATCGGCCGGAGATATTGTTGACTTGCCTATCCATGCGCGTAACGCGTGCGGTGATAAAACTAGACATATAGAGATAAAAGCTCTGCGCGAACAGGGGAAATAATATGGGACAAGAAAAGGGTTATCTCGCGCTCGTATTGCATGCGCATCTGCCGTTTATCAAACATCCGGAATATCCGGACTTCTTAGAAGAAGACTGGTTTTACGAAGCCATGGTGGAAACCTATATTCCACTGCTCAGCGTATTTGAAAAGCTCACGGAAGAAGGATGTGATTTTCGTCTCACCATGTCACTCACTCCGCCTTTGTGCAATATGATGGAAGATTCGCTGCTCATTGACCGCTTCCGTCATTACTTAAATCAACGGGTAGAATTATCCGAAAAAGAAATCCACCGCACAAAAGGAACCGAATTCGAAGGCGTAGCAAGGATGTACTTCGATAAATTCCGCCGCTATCAAGACTTATTTGAAAACCATTATCACGGACATGTGCTGCAAGGTTTTAAAAAATTCCAGGATATGGGCAAGTTGGAAATTATCACTTGTTGTGCGACTCACGGCTATTTGCCACTGATGGTACACAAAGAAAGTGTTAATGCCCAAATTAAAATTGCCGCTCATGATTACCGCAGCCGATTTGGTAAAAATCCGCGCGGAATTTGGCTGGCTGAATGTGCCTATAATCCTGGGGATGATAAGTTTTTACGTGAAGAAGGAATCCGTTTTTTCTTTACCGAAACGCATGGCATTTTGCATGGAACACCGCGCCCGAAATACGGCGTGTATGCCCCTGTGTATTGCCCCGAAACGGGAGTAGCCGCGTTTGCACGCGACATGGAATCAGCCCAACAAGTATGGAGTGCCGACTCCGGTTATCCCGGCGATCACCGCTATCGTGAATTCTATCGCGATTTAGGTTACGACTTAGATTATGATTATATCAGACCCTATCTTCATTCCGACGGGGTTCGCCGCAACATCGGCATGAAATACCATAAAATTACCGGCAAAGTATCCCTCAACCAAAAACAGGCTTATAACCCTTGGGAAGCACGCGATGTGGCCGCCGAGCACGCCGGCAACTTTATGTTCAACCGCCAAAAACAAATTGAGTATTTGAGCACTATTATCGACCGCAAACCGTTGGTTGTTTCTATGTATGATGCGGAGTTATACGGCCATTGGTGGTATGAGGGAATTGATTTCTTGGAGTTTTTATTCAAAAAGATCTACTACGATCAAAATGAAATCAAACTTATTACCCCCATGGAATATTTACAAATTTACCCGGAAAATCAGGTAGTACAACCGTCTATGTCCAGCTGGGGAGATAAAGGGTATCATGACGTATGGCTTAATAGCGGAAATGATTGGATTTACCGCCATTTAATTAAATCTTCCGAACGCATGATGAACTTGGCCAATCGTTTCCCCAATGCGCAAGGGCTTTTACGTCGAGCACTTAACCAATTGGCGCGCGAATTGGTACTCATGCAATCGTCCGATTGGGCCTTCTTAATGACCACGGGTACTGCCAAAGAATATTCCACCAAGCGCACCAAAGATCACATCAAACGGTTTAACGAACTCTACGAACAGATTATCGGCAATCGTATTGATGAGGGCTATGTGTATAGCTTGGAAATGCGTGATTCTATCTTCCAGCAGATAGATTATAACGTATATTCTACGTCGTCAAAAGAAGCTGTTTTGGCTAAATATTAAACTTCAAATTGAAGGGGATCCGACAAATAACCGGGTCCCCTAAATTCAAAAGACCCACCGCTTTTATAGGCCTAAAGACCCTCGCTCTCGTTGTTAAATACTGCTAAAGTATTAGTAATGAGGTCCTTAACCGCCGTTATTTTATCTTTTATCACCTTCGTGGGTATTTCAGCAAATTTACCCGCGTGGGGAGGGCCGTCTAAACTCAAAAAGGTCAAAACACCCTCTCCTAGCAAATTCTTTCCCAAAAGACATGCCGTAATGGATATGCTCCACGATACAAGACCGGAGATACGCCTCACGCGCCGGGCTCATATGTATGAGGTGGCTACCTCGTATACCCCCGCCAAAAAAAATTTAAATGCCCGTTTGCGTTATCTTAACGAAATTAAAGAAGCTGGCAGATTATACGATCATATTCGTCATACAGGCCTTTTGTCTAATACTTTTCCCCATTTGCGCCGTAGTATTGAAAAAACTATTGTTAATAAAACGCTGCGTGCTAGCTTATTAAAGCACATGGAAGAGGGGCATCGCTCCTCTATGCTTCATGAGTTAGAAGATTACTACCACCTTACGCCCAATCATGTCCCGCTTTTTTATGCTTCCATGGAACCGGCCGAACTGTTTGCCAGACATGCATTAGAATATTTACAAAATCACCCTCACAAACCTAATTGGCCCTTACGTCATATTTTAAAAACAGAAGGGATAGATCCTGCTTTGAAGGAAGAAATTCGCGATGTGTTTAATAAAGGGGTGGTGCCGCCTAATCGCGTGAATCATATTTTGCAAGTTTTACAAACTGTTTATTTACAATATCAGCATATTTTAAAAGAAAGCGAAGCAGATGGAACTGTTCAAGCTACCGTAGCTATTTATCAATATTTAGCTGATGAGCTGGAAACTTTCACAACAACTCACAAACGCTTGCCCGAATTTCGATTTGAAGAAGAACGCGAATTTTATAATTTACTCAACGTCTTGGCATACTTTCATGAGGCTAATCGCTTTGAGAAAGCACTTCCCCAAATACGCAGACTGTATACTATACTGGAGCGATTCCCTACCCCGTTTTATGATGAAGCCGGAACTATAAAAGAGCTTAATAAATTTATAGAAAAATATAATGATTTCCCGCAAAGTGTAGAAGTGCGTGATTTACTGCAACCGCGCGAGCACGAAGACATGCTCTACACGTCAATAGAATATTGGAAACGAAAAAGCCCTGCTTTCCAGAAGCATTTTAACGATCTGTTCTTGCGTCGGACGATAAAAACAGAACATCTTCCCCCTCCTTTCAATTACTACTAAAAGGGGAAGTTCTATTTGTATTCCAATTTAATCAATTTGTAAGTACGAGGGCCGCGAGGAAGTTGTGCTTCGAAAGTTTCCCCTTGTTTTTTACCCAATACCGCATTGGCTAATGGAGATTTAACCGATAGAAGGCCCTTGTCCGGATTTGCTTCCGAAGGTCCTACCAATGTATAAGTAAATTCAAGGTCTGCCGCCTGGTCTACAATGGTAACAGTCGCTCCGATACGGGCTTCACTTTTATCTACTGTTAAATCATCCGTAATTTGTGCATTGCGCAAGCGCAATTCCAGTTCATTGATACGTGAAAGTGTTTCTGCCTGCTTTTCTTTGGCAGCATGATATTCAGCATTTTCTTTAAGATCTCCCTGGGCGGCAGCGGTGCCAATCTCTTGGGATAATTGTTGTTTGATCTCTTTTAAATTTTTGAGTTCTTCGAGCAACTCTTCATATTTTTTCCTGCTTACATAAAATACTTCTGCCATAATTCACTCCTTACTTATTATCTAAGTGTACAATTTCAAAACGCAGATTTCAACTAGCTTTCCCATACCTTCCTATTTCTTGCTATAATACAGATATGAAGAAAATGGGAGCGGTACTTATTGCGGGTTGGTTACTCATCGTTGCAAACGCCCAAGCGTACGATCATGTGTACATTGCCCAACGCAATATGCCGGCTGTCGTACAAATTAACGTCCTGTCCAACGATGGGAAAACTTCTACCGGGACAGGGTTTATAGTCGACCCTAAAGGGCTTATTGTAACCAATCGTCACGTCCTTGAACAGTCCCTTTATGCCAACATTACCTTTAATAATGGCATTACATCCGGCGAGGCAATCACGCTAGCACAAGATCCCCTATTAGATATTGCTCTTATAAAAATTGAAGCAAAAAATCTGCCACATGTTACTTTATCCAATGATGACAATGTGCTAATAGGGCAAACCATTACCGTCATTGGCAACCCGCGACGACTTCAAAATACCGTCACTTCGGGTATTATCAGTCAACTACGCAAACAAAAAGACGGAACTGTATGGCACCAAATCAGTGCCCCCATTTCCCCTAGTTCTAGCGGCAGCCCCGTATTTAATGACAAAGGGGAAGTTGTTTCCGTAGCCTTTGCCAGTATGACCGGAGAAGGAAATCAAAACTTAAATTTCGCTATACCTATACGTTATGTACGGGAATTAGCTGAAAAAAATACCATTGCGTTTCCCGAGCCAGCCACAACCGCCCAGGAAAACAGACTAGTAAAACATGTAAAAAAATCATGGGAAATTACAAAGCGGTTGTTTCGCCGGTGGTTTACCGGCCAAGAAGTTGAAAAACAGGTAGGAAATAATTAAACTATACATATAGGACAAAATTATGAAAAAAATTATTTTTAAAACCGGATTCATTCTTTTATGTGTGGGCGTTGTGGTCTTCTTACTTTTGCCTTTTTTGGAAACCACTACACCCGCCCCTTCAACCTCGAACATGGACCAGGCTCAGGTAGTTACTGAAAACCCTTTAAATGCTATCTCAAAACGTATAGCTTCCTTGTTTGGTTTAAACAAAGAACGCAAACAAAAAACATTGCCGGGGCAAACCAATGTTGCCGCTAATTCCGCAGATGGAACGACGGAAAACGCCAACAATATTTCTTCCGCTTCTGCGGATTGGAGAGCATCCGCAAACACTCCCCGTACGTCGGCAACTACCAGAGAGGCACCGAATGCCGCTCAATCACAAACTATCGAAGTGCCTCCTCATAACTCTGCCGCTGATTATGAAAATGCTTCTTTTCAAACCGACGATGGCGAGTGGGTACTTGTACAACAAACAGCCCCCGAACATAGCGCCCCGGGCATGCACGAAGTAAATGTGCACGAGAATCCATATGATCAATATGTCCACCAAGAGAGAGCGAGAAGCTTCGGCCCGCAAATGCCCAAGCAAGAAATTCCCGATTCCAAATGGGCGCGCATTATTCAACCGGTCAAAAACCTCCTGGGTTTTGGCAAATCTTCTGAGGAACCTTCCGTCAGTACTCGTGCGGCGCAACACGCAAATAATGAAAAAGGCCTTTCCCTGGGGGCCGGATCCGATAAATTGGCTTCTAACAAGGGAAATGAATCTTCCAGTTTTTCGCAAGTACGCTTGCCTACACCTGACATCACCCCTATAGAGTGGTCCATGCTGACCCCTAGAGAACAACAGGAATCTGAAAAAAGCGACTCTTCATCTGACAAATCCAATGCGCGCGAGGTTGCAGAAGCGCTTGGCAATGCCAAATTCCCCAACCCGAAGACACCAAAAGAACGCCAGCAGAGAGAAGATTTTATCAACCAAAAAGAAGCCGAGCTACTACAACGTATGGACGAAGCACTCTTGCAAGTGCTTACGACAAATTCAAAGAACAGACCGCAGAAGATTGGTGTGGATAATGTGGTAGGTTGTTCGGACGGAGTCCGACAACAAACCGGATGCCGTAGCAATCTTACTCCAGATAATAGTGATAATCTATCTACTCTAAGCGAGGAGCAAGAGACGCAGAAAGAAAAGGTTTTGGAAAAAGAAAGAGACAACAACCGATACAACATCCGCCAAGAAACCGGAACAATACTTGACGACAATTACAGCATTACAGTACTCCTAGGACCTTCTATGGAGGACCTTAACTTTGATGATCTTAGGCGAAGTGCCCCTGAAGTAGCAGAAAAATATGAATACCTTGCAAAGGCCAAGAACTGCTATGAAGAAAATTGTTATTGGGTACCTAGCTCCGCCCCCTCGGACCCTACTTTAAAAGATGCGGTTTCTACTGTCGGTCTGCCAAAAGGTGACCCCCTGGGCGTGGAGGAAAAATTAAAACAAGAAGCGAGTAAAGCGAATAAGAAAATATTGGAAACACCTATCAACTGGATCCCTTATAACGAAAAAGATGTTAAACAACTTAAAGACCGCCCTGAACATGTTCTGCCATCAGACTCTGAAGTAGCATTATGGTATGGCCAAAACGTGGGCCTTGAAAACATCTTGGTATCTTCGCTACCATCCCCTTTGTCTTCATCTAGACAAACGACGGGATCTTCCAAAACATTCATGAAGAGAAATTTTATAACTCAAGAAGAAGAATTCGCACGACAGCGACAAACACCCCACGAGAAAAGCGTCCTCAAATCCGGCAACTCCCAGGATAAACAAGAAGAATATAGCGAGAGCAAACAAATGGGAAAGCAGATTGCCAAGTATGTAACTGAAGACATCATCACGCGTAACGAAATAAAAAACCAGGTTTTTGAAAACCCTGTACAAGAGGCAACGGAACTGCGGTTAAAAACGATATTGGAAAAATAATGGATTGCCGATAATGAAATAGAGGTTTATTTTACAGTTTAAAATGGGTATAATTAGGTGTAGAAAGGAGAATTTATGACCAAAAAATATGTTGTTTTGGCAACAATTTTGTTGTGTTTGTGCGCTGCGTGCCGCAAACAGACCGAATATGACCGCAACGACCCCAACCAAGATTACGAACGCTTTATTAATTCCCACGTGTTTGCTGCCTGTGAGGCAGTTGGACATCCTTACGCCCGCTACTCGTTAGCCGAGCTTTTGCAACGCCCCAGCGATAATTCTTCTGAATATAAAATTACGTTTGTTAACGGTCCATGCAAAGGGGTTACCGTGTGGACCTCGGATGTTATTTTGAAAACCAGCCCCGTAGATGATGCCACCCTTATTCCCACGGGCACCGCTGTACTGCGTAATTTTGATAATCCCAAAGAACCCTACGATAAAGATACTACCGACCACTGGAACGTAGGTGTTGTGATGGGAACTAGCCGCGCCAAACAAGGAATTATTGACCTGGGCTTCCCGCGCGATCGAAACGATTTTTTCCCTGCACGGGAAAGTGTTTACGCACATAATGTACGTTATATTATTTCCCCCAAGGGTAAAGATGTACGCAAATTCATAAAGTAAAAGGAGCTTGTATGAAATTCTCTCGTTTTTTCTCAGTCGTATTTGCCGCTTTGTGTATGGCAGCGCCCGCCTGGGCTGCGGAAGGAGATCCCATCTCCACTGAAATAACTATCATTGATGTTCCCACCGCAGAGGTATTAGATCGCTATCAAGCGTCTTTTAATACTCGCGTGTATGAACATGGTACTGTTATGGAAAGTATCGATTTTGGGGTTTATCCGCGTATTAATATTGGAGTCAGCGTGGCGATTGACAATTGGATAGGTTCTTCCCACACCGTAAAAGTATTAAATCCCGAATTTCAAGCCAAATGGAAAGTATATGACGGCAGTTTGTACTTGCCCGCTATTGCTATCGGATACGATGGCCGCCGTTATGGTTACGGATACAATCCGGAAACACGCGAGTATATCCGTTCCAAACGTTATTTGGACAATCGAAAAGGCGGGTATGTAACTTTAACACGCGAAATTTTTGTTCCTAACCTTACGCTAAACGGTGGGGTCAACTTCTCGGATTTTGACTGGAATGAAATCTATATGTTTACCGGTTTGTATTACAAAATTATTCCGCAAATTACATTGTTAAGTGAATGGGATAATATCCGTAATATGCGCGACTCACGCTTGAACTTAGGGGCTCGCTTCTACTTGCACCCCTCGTTGGCTTTGGATGCTTCTTTCCGCCGGGTTGGCCGCGGAGATGAAAACGAACGCATCCTGCAGTTGCGTTATGTTACTACGTTTTGAGGAAAATTATGGATAACAAAGCCATCAAATCAGGTTTTCAACGTCGCACAATTTTTATTAAAAGAAATCTGCAGATTCGTTATATGATTTTGATGGTAGCTTGTGTACTGTGCGGCCTGGCCATCATGGGTTTGGAACTGACAGCCACACTCAATGATCTGTTTGATGACTACCCTGTTTTAGTACAACCCATTTATGATGAATTCATCCCCATTGTTGCCAGTTTCTTTTATAAAATTTCCATTTACGTATTACTGGTGATAATCATTTCCGCTATTGTATCCCACCGAATGGCCGGCCCCGTATATCGTTTCGAACAAACCTGCAAACAAATTGCAAAGGGAGATTTTTCGCAGCGGGTACATTTGCGTAAAGGGGATCAACTAACTGAACTACAGCAAGAATTTAACACCATGATGGACGAAATAGAAAAGCGCTTGAACGAAAAATCTTAAAACTTATGAAAAAACAACTTTTAATGATAGGATGCTTATTGGGTGCACTTAGCGTTGCCGCACAAAGCAATTATGGTGTGGAATTTTCCAGTTTGCTTAGCGATAACCTCTCGTTGGAAAGTGCTATTCGTTTGGGCCTTGAAAACAACTCCGATTTTTTATCCGCCAAGGAAGAAATTACCGTTGCTGAGCAAAAGGTAAGTGAGGCGAAATTTCGCTATTTGCCCCAATTTGCCTTGCAAGGCACAGCAACCTGGTACGAAGCAGACTCCCCCATGGTGCTCCCGGAACCGGGAATCAACCGTTTCTTGCCGGACACAAAATCGCTTGACGCCAAACATTTTTACGGCGTAGGTGTAACGGCCACGCAGTATATCTATTCCGGTGGCCGCATTAACGGATCCCTGAAGATTGCACGAGCTAATTTAAAACAGGCCCAAAGCCGCTACGAAACCGTTAAAAACGCCGTCGTGTTGGAGATCAAAAAATCCTTTGCCAATTTGCTTTATGCACAAGAAAATGTCGCTTTCACACAAAAACTTTATGAACAAGTGAAAAATTGGCGCTACTCGTCAGGCCCGTGGACGCGCATACGACAAAAAGCAATTGTGGCCCAGATAAAAGCCCGCTACCAGGAAGCCCAAAGCGAGCTCAATCGCGCCAAACTAGCAATGTTAGTTAGTTTAAACAAGGAATTAAATTCCCCCCTTACGGTTTCAGGGAGCTTAGAGCCGGTATCCACTCAGGGAGATTTACCCCATTTCCAATTATGGGCTACCGAATTTCGCCCGGAGTTAAAATCTGCCATTTATGCATTGGAACTTGATAACATCGCCATTGATTTGGCCCTTTCTAAACGCTATCCGGACATTTTATTAAATGCTTCTTACGAGCGTGTAGGCGATTCCGACTTGGATGACGAAAACAAACAAGTATCGCTAGCCGTGCGCTTGCCCATTCCGTATACTTTCTCGCAACAAGTCAATCAAAAGAAAGCAGAGCAGCGCAAAAGCACGTTACACAGAAGCGCCATCGAAGACAAAATTCACGTTCAAGTAGCTACCAGTTTTGAGCAAATGATCTTTTGGCAGCAAGAAGTTTTGGACCGTCAAGCCATTTACCAAGAATTGACTTCCTTACTAGATCGTAACGCTAAGAATGCACCCCTGGATGATCTGGTCTCCTTGGAAGCTCGCCGGGAATATCTCCAAATGGGGCAATCCTATTTAGAAGCCTTGCGCGAAAATCACATTGCCAAAGCTCAGTTGGAATGGGCTATCGGCAAGGACTTATAATGAAGTCCGTGCGCTTCTTTCTTCTGTTACTGAGCGGACTGCTATGTCTGCCGACCCAGGCCTTAACTCCTCCCTCCGATGATGCAATTTTACGTGAATTTATGTGGCAACGTTTTGTGGCTTTGCCCAAAAACGAACGGCCCCAGATCGGTTTGGCACTTTCGGCCGGAGGGGTGCGTGGTTTTGCCCACGTTGGAGTATTGGAAGTGCTTGATAATGCCCAAGTGCCGATTGACTACTTAGCCGGAACTTCTATGGGATCAGTAGTGGGAGGCTTCTACGCCGCAGGCTTATCTACGGATAAATTGTGGGAATTGGGCAACCACATCAAACTCAATACCATTACTCCTGATTGGAATGCGGCGGGATTGTTTCGTTTTCTGTTCGCACGCAAATTACCAACTTCGGCCAATTTATCTAAATTCTTTGAACAACAACTAGGCGATATGCAATTTGAAGACATGCCTATTCCGTTTTCATGTTCGGCCATGGACGTAAAAACGGGGGAGCGCGTAGTATTTAACTCGGGTCCCTTGGCTATTGCCGTACGTGCTAGCATGAATTTACCGGGGGTGTTCGAACCGGTGGAATACCGGCACCGTTCTTTGGTAGACGGAGCCGTGGTCGATTATTTACCCGTTGAATCAGTAGAACAAATGGGAGCTGATTACATTATTGCTTCCGTCACACCGCTCGATTTTTCCTCCAAAACCCCTACCAGCATTTTGGGGTACGTCAACCGCGTCAATGATGTACGCGCGGCAGCTATGATTGAGGAATCCGCCCGCAAAGCGAACTTTGTACTCACTAACCGAGTGCTAGATACAGGAACGTTGGAATTAAAGAAACTTCATCAGGCCGGAGAAGTAGGTGTTAAAGAAACTTATTCTAATTTAGGAGCGCTGCAAGAAGATATCTTGCTTCATGCATTGCCTTATGTATTTAAAAAGTAAATACGTTTTCATCATGATACTTTGTTTCTTGTTTGTAGAAGGATGCAGCTCGCTCCAAAATGGGTTTTTGGGCATAGCTCCTTTTGGGGATAAGCAAGAGTATGTACGTGCTCGCAATCTATATAATGAACAAAAGTATGAAGAAGCTGTGAACGAATTAACCCGTTATATTTACAAAGCTGGGAACGTCAATCGTCGGGAAGCCCGCGCCTATCGCTTATTAGGTATGAGCTATGAACAACTCAACCAATTGGGCAAAGCCTTGGAGACATATTTGGAGGCACTCGAATTTCACCCCAATAATGTCCCGTTGTTAATAGCAGCTGCCGCGCTCTACCAACGAACCGAACTCATTGATAAATCCCAGGCCCTTTATCAACGGGCTCTAGAACAAGAACCGAACAATTTACAAGCCTTGGCCGGGCAAGCTGAAAATTACCGCGCTTTCGGGTTCTTCTCACAAGCCCGCAATTATTATGATAAATTTTTTAAACTAAATCCAAGTGCTTCCCCACAATACCGCGCAAAATATGCTTCTACATTTTTAAATCAGGGAAATTTCGAACAGGCCTTCATTCATATCACTATGGCTTTGTCGGAAGATGCTTACCAACCTGATTATTGGCTTATTAGCGCTAAGGCCTCTTTTGGGTTGGGGCGCTATAATGATGCCTTAAACGCAATCGATACTGCCTTGGATTTAGCTCCGGATCGTACCGATCTGCAACTTTACAAAATTATTGGTCTTTACCAAACCCAGCATTATAAAGACTCAGCCCGCTGGGCACGTCAATTTATCCAAAAAAACCCTGACAATCAACTTGGCTGGTTACTGCTGGCTCTTAACGAGTGGAAATTAAATCAACGCACCTCAGCGCGAACACATCTACAAAAAGCAACAGCCTTTGAAGAAAACTCTTTTACCGGGCAAGTAGCTTCTAAATTATTACAAGAATGGAAATAAAAAGACCGCCCTAAAGGCGATCTTTTAAATGATTATGGTTTGGAAACAAATGGTTTCTTGTCTGGTTTTTTATCAGTAGGAACAAATTCCAGCTCATCTATTAGCAATGCCGGCGAAGACACACTTTGTTTAGGCAGTCCGTTGGAAGACGGCTCCGTCTGCCTCCATAAAACTTTGGCTTGATTCCCTGCCGCGGTAATATCACGCAAGGCGCGTGTAGTCAAATTAGCCAAACGCAAACCGTACACGGTTTCACGCTTGTTTCCAGTAGTATAAACACGTACCGCACGCGACACAATGCCATCATCGCTTGCAGGGAAATCATACAATATGTATCCGTAGTCTAACCCTAATTCACGACAGCGGCTCAATAGTCTCTCTTCCAATTCCCGGTCTGATAACGCAACTTGTGGCTCCACCAGCACATTGGTCAGCCGCTCACGCGGAAAAGATTGAGGGGCAAAACGCGCATGTCCGTTACTGGAAAGCTTAGCACCAAACGGACGGCTGGTACGCGGCAACTGCTGCAAACGCCCAGCTTCTACCAAAGTCAATTTTTGTGCTGCTGCTCCTTCATCATCTACCGGCATAAAACCACCTAAAGGGATATTTTCCACAGAGCCAGGGACCGAACGCACTTGTGGGTTATCATAGACAGTTATCCCAGGCGCCATAACCCGTTGGCCCGGGGTGCGCATCTTGCCGGCAGTTATATCTACTTCACTACGACTAGAGAGTAAGGGATTTAGATTTTGTAGATTTTCAACTAGTAAATTATGTATAAACTGTCCGGCCGCTTGCGGGCGCAATAACACCGGTCCCAAATAAGGCGCAGGCTTTACAGCTTGCTGAAGTGGCTCGAGTTCTTTTAGAAATTGCGCAGTCTGCTGGGTTAGTTTTTCATAAGCATCTTTCCCCAAAGAGGACCACCAAAATTCATTCTCATAATCTTGCTTATACCCACTTGTATTACGAAACTTAGCAAAGAGACGTACTCGTACCGCCGGTTGGGAAACCTGATAAAATCCGCCTAAATTATTAAGATAATAGGTGTCGCGCTGACGGGGTTCAATGCGCACCGAAAACTGTTCCAGAAACGGATACGCCTTCCCCATAGCCGATAATTGTTTTACCCATTTTTGCAATTGCTCAATATCATACTTCTCAACAGGTTGAATTTCCTCTACATAATGGGCTTGTTTAGAAGGCATAAAATCAGGAAGTTTTGTTTCATTTTCTTCTTGCTTAGTACGCTTATAAGCTTCTTTTTGCTGATAAAGTTCCGCTGCAAACAAATAGCTCTCGTCTGTCATTTTCCATAAAGCTTGGCGAATGCCATCATAACTTTTGGCAATATTGTTGTAATATTCCGGAGCATAAGCATACCGAGGCGAATAGGAATCGTGTTTATAACCCAAACTATCGTTCTTGTTTGTGCCGATAGAAATCATCACGCTGCCATTCAATTTATCATCGCGTTGCGAAACGGGGTACAATTCCCCCAGAGAAGCTTCCACCGACGAAGCCGCACGCAAATTTTCCAACTTATAAACTATAAATAACGGCGCGGGCACCCCTTGCCGATGAAGTTTTTTGACAGTGCGGGACATTTCATCTCTCATGGCCTTAAAATACATATTATCCGGCAAAGCGGCGCTTTGTGCGAGTCCACACATTCCTAAAAAACAAAAAAGCAAACTGAGTTTTTTCATTTTATTTACCCTCCCCGAACGGTGGCGGCAAAAGCGGAGGCTTTGTATTGGATTTGCCTGTCTTTTCGATTTCTAATCTGCGCAATAATACGCTAGGCGCAATGCTGGAAACAGGAACCCACCCGGACTCTGCACCGCAACTGCCGTTAAAAACATCATAATCATCCGCTACCGCCATCACTTCGTGAAAAGCAGCCAATGGGGTCCCCACAATGTCCGCTCCGCGCACTACTTCTCTGCGACCATCCGGATAAACCCGGTACACTAGGGTAGGTGTCAATTTGAAAGTTTGCGGATAACTGGTATCCGTCATTGTAAAACCACCCGATAAATCTTCAATAATAAACCCATAGGGTTTTTGTTGGCGTTTGATTTCTTCTAAGAATTGTTGCTCCAATGCTTCATATGAAACAGTTTTAGAAGCAATTACCCGCGTATTCCCCATACGGGCCACGGGGCGCTTGCCCATATCGCCGCGGCCGTGACCGTTGGAAACAGAAAATCCTTTAATAGGACTAGAACTCATCAAGAATCCTTTTAAGATGCCGTTTTCCACCAACGTAACCGGGCGTGCTTTTACTCCCTCGTCATCATATAAGTAAAATCCACGCAACGGTTGCCCGTTAAATTCTGCCAACGTGGCATCATCCACGATGCTAAGCAACGGAGAAGTCACCTCTTGCCCTACTTTATCGGTGAAAGTTTTCCCAAACGAATCTTCTTTTTGGCGATGCCCCTCCACACGGTGCCCTAACACTTCATGCACAAAAACGGCCATAGCCTTGTTTTTGAGCAATACCGGCACAGCCACAGGATCAGCTTCGGGAGCATTTAACAACGCCTCCAATTCCTGCAAACTTTGCTTGATGTCGGCCGTTAATTTCGCTTCATCCGGCAATTGTTCCTGCGTCAATACGTCATAATTTTGAGAACGATCTGCCCACGCTCCGTCAGCTGTTTTCCCCCATAACGAATAAGACAGGCGAGCTAAACGTACCGGGGTTTTTAGTTGCGTACCTATCGAATCGGCAAAATAGCGACTTCCGCTTTGTACTTCAAAAGAAAATGAACTTCCTAGCACAAATGGTTTCCCGCGTGTCAAATTAGAAACTTTTAACAAAAGTTCCTTGATTTGTTCCATATCAAATGTCAATGAAGGGGACTCTTGACAAAAAATTTCTTTGGGCGGAAACACAAAATCCGGGGAATCATCTAATCGTTTCGCCCCTGTTTGTGAATCAGCACGGACACGGTTAAAATCCTGTTGGGCATCTTCGGCGGCTTGTTCCGTCAAACGCCACACCGCTGCCGAAAAAGCCTTCCCGTCTTCCCCAATGGCGGGCATATCTGCTATTTCTAAAGAACGATACGTATTCCCCGTTTTCAATGTGCGGGTATTATCCATTTGCAAACTTCCGGCGCGTACTTGCACTTGCAACATAGCATCATGCCGCTTGGTATGATTGGTAACCCCTTTTTCTTCTACATCTATACCATATACATCTAAATCATCAAAGTTATAAGCCACATAGTAAATGGGCGGATTTTGTTTCTTGAACGTTTTCATGCTGCGGTTAATTTCTTTGGACATTAACTGCAGCGGCCGTTGGTCTTGTACGCGGCATATTGTCTGAGCAAAGACCGGAAAGGCGAATACCAATAATACGCAAAGTAGTAGGAGTCTTTTCATATACGTTATTGTAGCAAAAAGAAATGCAAGACGTAGGCAAAAATGGTAGAATAGTATGAACTTATTTTATGCTGAGGTAGCTCAACTGGCAGAGCAACGGTTTTGTAAACCGTAGGTTGTGGGTTCGATTCCCATCCTCAGCTATTTTGTTGCTCTTTTTTCCATTTTACTCATAAAAAGCCCCGGCACAAACCGGGGCTTTTTATGACAACAAATCATTAATATCCGGTATCGTTATAAATCCACCCTTGTCCTCTTAAAATATTACAAATATAACGACCAACTTCCGTTTCCTGTGTAAAACATCCATATGGTTTGTTATTTTCATTACCTGCTAAGGTATACAAAGAATGGTGAGAAGGCCCCAATCTGTAAATTTCTATCACGCAACCATAACTCGCACATGAAACTTCATAATACCCAAAATTTTCGGTTACGTTAGAGGATTCTTCTTCATCCCAATGCCCTAAATTAATTTCTATTGGACATTTCATATCTTCCAAGCTCACATATTCACCTTGTTTTGGCAACCCATGTTCTAGTTTATACCAATCAAAACATTCTTCAATAAGTTTGATATTATGTAATGCTTCTGTTAAACGGCTTTTTTCAACAGCACGTTGATATTGCGGAAGCGCAATGGCCGCCAAAATACCGATGATGAGCACAACAACAAGTAATTCGATGAGCGTGAAACCTTTTCCTCGTGTCACTTCCTTATTCTTTTTTTCCATATCTTCTCCTTAAAATCGTTTATACGGCGTTTTAAACCCAGACAAATACCCCCCTATTTATACAAACCAAACTACGCGTATAACCCATTATAAAAAAAAAAAAAAATGATTCAAGCAGTATTTATTTTTTGATAAAAAACAACACGGACAACAAGAACAACTTTTCAAAAATTTCACGTAATTATCTATAATATACATATATGGAACCCGTATCTACTTCTGTTTCAATTGGTCTATGGGTGGCATTTTGGATTACCGTCGTTGCTGCCTTGTTTATTGACTTAACCGTGCTTAACAAGCATCACGGGCACGTGTCTATCAAAGAAGCGGCCGTAATGGTCTGTGCGTGGGTTAGTTTAGCGCTTGTATTTGGCGGAGCTATTTGGTTATTTGAAGGGCCCCAACATGCACTTGCTTTTTATACAGGCTACGTACTGGAATACTCCCTCTCTATAGACAACATGTTTGTCTTTATCCTCATTTTCAGCTATTTTGCCATCCCGCACGATTTGCAACCCAAAGCCTTATTATGGGGAATTTTAGGGGCGGTTGCTTTGCGTTTTGTGTTTATTTTTGTGGGCGTACAGTTGATTTCGCTATTCTCGTGGACTATTTACGTCTTTGGCGCGCTGCTTATCTTTACAGCTCTTAAAATGCTCCTACAAAAAGAAGACGATGAATTTGATCCTTCCAACTCGTTGCCGCTTAAAGTTCTAAAGAAGTTTATGCCCTTAAAAACTGATTATCACGGAGAAAACTTTTTTATTAAAGAAGGAGTCAAATGGTTTGCCACCCCGCTTTTTGCCGCGGTACTGGTAATTGAAATGAGCGATTTGATTTTTGCGGTCGATTCCATCCCTGCGGTTTTATCCATCACACAAGATACGTTTTTGGTCTATTCATCTAACATTTTTGCCATCATCGGGCTGCGCTCTTTGTATTTCTTACTATCCGGCATGGCAGGCAAATTTCCCTATCTTAAGTATGGGATCTCGGTCATTTTGTTCTTTGTGGGAATTAAAATGATCCTCTCGCACTACGTCAAGATCCCGATTTTAGCCTCTTTGGGCGTTATTGTAGGGGTGCTCTTCTTGTCAATTATTGCGGGCAAACTGTTTCCTCAAACCCCCAAAGAGGACTAGACAATTTCCCCCTAAAATTATAAAATAGTAGTAACGAAATTTATCTTAGTTAAGGAAGGAAACTTATGGCTTATAAATGTGCAGTATGTGGCAAAGCATCCGTCTCCGGCGGTTCTTACAGCCACTCTAACTTGCGGACAAAAAGAAGTTTTAAACCCAACCTGCAGAAACAAAAAATCGTTTTGGATGGAAAGACCCAAACGGCCTACGTGTGCACGGGTTGTATCAAAAGCGGACTTGCCAAAAGACCCGCTAAATAAGTATCTTTTTGTACCAAACTTGAGCCCGTGCTATGCGTAGTGCGGGCTTTTTGATTTTTTTGATAGTATAGGGGTTTGAAATGACAATTTTAAAGCGGTCCTTGGCTTTGGTTTTGGGCTTGTTATTTGCTTTTTTTTCGTACGCGCGCGCGGAAGAACCTGCTGCCGAATTAGACCCAAATGGGCCTTGGATGATCTGTAACATTTCGGTGGACGGGCTTCAAAATATCCGCAAAAAGACGGTTACCAAAGCCGCTCATTCCAAAAAAGGCGAACTGTATGAACGGATGAGTGTGTCGGAAGATATTCAAGATATCTCCGCCTTGGGCAGCTTTGATTCTGTAGAAATTGATATTTCCCCCATGCCTGGTACTCGTAAAGAAAAAGAAACCGGCACGGCTTACAACTGCCACCGCATCACATATTTAGTGAAAGAAAAGCCTATTTTTGACCGTATTACCTATCAAGGACGTAAACATTTGGGAAAAGGCGCCATCACTCAGGCCATGACGCTAAAAATTAAGGATCCCTTCAATGAAGCAAAATTACAAAGTGATCTGCCTCGTATTACCGCTAAATACGCCGAAAAAGGCTACGTCAATGCCCAAGTGGCTTATGAGCTTGAACGTAATGAAAAATTGGGCGTGGTATATGTAAAATTAATCATTGATGAAGGCGAACGCGTGCGTGTGGCGGCACTTAACCTAGATACACATGGGGAACAAACCGAACTTCCTTTGGAGAAAATTGCCAAAAAAGCTTCTAACCGTCCGCATAAGGTTTTTAAACCGCAAAATCTACAAAAAGATTGGATAAAAATGATGCTTTACGGCCGCAACAAAGGATACAGCGAATTTAACTTGTCTCAGCCGCAAATCGCCTACAATGATGAGAAAACCGAAGCCACCCTGACGTATGAATTAACCGAAGGACCGCAAGTTGACTTTGGTACTGTAAGCTTTGAGGGAAATAGTGTTTTTACCCAACAAGAGTTAGACAAACAAATTTATTTTCGTACCGGGAAACGTTATAATCAGAAAGATTTTGACGATACTATCTCCGCTATCCAAGAACAATACGCCGATCGCGGCTACTTACAAGCGCAGGTTGTTCCTGTTAAAGACATCCAAAATGGCTTGTTAAATATTACCTTCGATATTACCGAAGGGCATACATTTTACATTGATCACGTGGATGTAACCGGCTACGAACATACCAAAAAGTATGTCTTTACACGCGAAATAACTATCCACCCCGGTGATTTGTACGATAATGCTAAAATTAAACGCAGCCAAACCAAAATTATGAATTTAGGGTTTATTAACGACGTACAAATTGGCCTGCAACCTACGGCGGATCCCAATAAAGTCGACCTCGATTTTAACGTCCAGGAAGGACGCCCCGGCATGTTTACGGCCGGTTTGGCTATGAGCTCTATGGATGGGTTGTACGGAGAAGTATCTCTTAACCATCTCAACCTCTTTGGCCGCGCTCAACGCCTTTCTCTGCGCACCTTATTCGGAAAAGAAATTTTGGACTATACTGTCAGTTGGTATACGCCATGGATTTTTGATAAACCTACTTCCCTGGGGATCGATGCCTTCAACACACGCCGTTACCGTTCATTCGCCACTGAAAACCAAGCCTACACCGAAAAACGTATCGGCGGACGCTTAAAAGTAGGGCCGCGTTTCAATGATGACATTTATCAGCTCTCTTTCGGGTATTCCTTCGAACACATCAACATCTACGATATTGATGCCAAATATCAATGCACCCCGGGGAAAAGTTATGAAGAGTGTATTGAGAAAGGAAAAACAAATCTTTCTACAATCAGTACAGATTTTGCCATCGATACCCGCGACAATATGTGGGATCCCACACGCGGATGGAGAAACTCTATCGGATTGGCATTGGCCGGCGGTCCCGTCGGCGGAGACCTTGACCTGTGGTACTTAAATGCCCGCTCTATCTTCAACTACACCGTACTTAACGTAGGCGGCAATTATCCTATCGTATTTGTTTTATCAAACAAAATCGGTTCCGTACGCCCTTATGGCCGCACAGACGAAGTTCCTCCGTTTGAGAAATTCTTCCTGGGAGGGGCAGATACCATCCGCGGATATGAACGTGCCGGAGAAATCGGCCCCAAATACGGTGGGACAACTTACTACGTAATGAATGCGGAATTACGCTTCCCCTTGGCACGCGAGGGCCGGCGTAACATGGCGCAATTCGCCTTCTTCTTTGACTTGGGTAACTCTTGGAACCGCTTTGATGATTTGGAATTTTCCATGGGCCCGGATGAAAATCAATTCAAGGCCGGTGTAGGGGTGGGCTTACGCTTAACGACCCCGTCCTTACCTATCCGCATTGACTGGGGGTATGGCCTCAATCACCGTTCGGGCGAAGATCGATCCCATTTCTACTTCAACATCTCCAACATGATGTAAGGAGTTTATGCAAAAACGGTTATTAGCGGTTTTATTATTATTTTTGGCAGCCGGTTTAAGCGCACAAGAATTGACGCTAACCGAAGAAGAAAATGCTGCTGTAGCCGCTATTTTGGCTAAAGCTCAAAGCACCGAGAAAAAAGATCCCGAATATCTGACCGCTCCGGCAAAGGCTCAAGTGGAGGCTAAGCAAGCTATAGATGAAGCCGACCCAGAATCGGAAGCAGATGAAGTCGAGGATACGGCCACTCCCAAAAAATGTTTAACCGTGGCCTTTGTTGATATTGACGAGGCTTTTAATGCGCATCCGCGCACCATAGCTGTAAAAGAACAAATCCGCCAAAAAATTCTATCCAAAGAAGAAGAAGTAGCCAACGCCAAGGAATTGATTACTCGCTTACACGAAGAAAACGAACGTCTTATAGGGCTGATTCGTCAACTAAAACCATTTTATGAACGCATCGTAGTGGAACCCCACAAAATGCTCCCCCGCCCCATAGAAAACGCAGATGAATTGGAACTGGGCAACATATTAAACCGGCTAACTTTCGCCGGAACGGATGTATTCTATTCCAGCCCCTTAAACATCCCTGCCCAATTAGAAGATCTGAAAGCGCGCATCGCTTCAAACAAACAAGTGATCGAAGAACGCGGGTTCTTTATTGATAATTATAAAGCTCAAACGCGCGAAGAAATTTTGCAACTAGAAGAACAGGAAGTGAAGGAAATTTTAAAGGATATTTACCTGGAAATTAAATCCTTTGCCAAAAAACGCAATATTGGGGTGGTGGTGCGTAAAGATGAAGTATTATATGGCGAAAAACCGGTAAATGTTACTAAAGATTTTATTAATCGCTTAAAAAAAGCAAAAAAATACCGCAAACGCGGGAAGTGAGGTATTCATGAAACCCTTATCTATTGAACAGATTACAAAAATTACTGATACGCAAGCTAATGCACAGCCCGACTTGCAAATTACGGCCTTGTGCGCCTTGGAAAATGCGCACGAAGGCGGTATTTGTTATGTCACTTCTTTAGACAAACCAGAACTTTTGGCCCAGTTGAAAGCCTCAGCAGTGTTTGTACCAGAATCCGCTAAAGGACAAAATCTCCCCTTTGACGGAGTTTTACTCTACGCAAAAAATCCTGAATGGGCATTCATCTTGCTTATGAAGTACATAGATGCACAATTTCAAAAACATACGCCCGGCATCCACCCTACTGCCATCATTAGCCCCAACGCAAAATTAGGACAAAATGTTTCCGTGGGAGCTTATAGTGTAATCGAAGATGGCGCAGTTATTGGTGATAATACCGTTATTTTTCCGCAATGTTATATCGGCAAGGAAGTTACTATCGGTAAAAACTGCTATATTTACCCACAAGTAGTTATCCGCGAGCAATGTGTACTGAAGGATTATGTCATTTTGCAGGCAGGTGCACGCATTGGAAGTGATGGTTTTGGATTTACTTTTCATGACGGCAAACACCAAAAAATCCCACAAATTGGCAACGTAGTATTGGGGAATGATGTGGAAATTCAATCCAACGCTTGTATAGACCGCGCCAAAATTGCCAGCACCACGATCGGAGACAATACAAAGATTGACAATCTCGTGCAAATCGGTCACAATGTAACTGTTGGCATGAGTTCCATTTTCTGCTCTCAAGTTGGCGTAGCCGGTACTACCCATATTGGAAACGGTGTTATTTTAGCAGGGCAAGTAGGATTGGCCGGACACATGAGCGTGGGAGATCGCGCCCAAGTGGGAGCCCAATCAGGGGTCATGAATTCCATCCCGGCAGGGCAAACATATCTGGGTTGCCCAGCCATGCCACAACGGGAAGCTTTTAAACAAATGGCAATTTTGCGAAAACTGCCCGATATGTATAAACAGTTTCAACAATTTCAAAAGGAAACGCAGTCTTTCCAAAAACTCTCATTTTGGGGCCGCGTGAAAAAATTATTAGGACGTTAAATTATGCGAAAAACTATTAAACAACCCGCCGTAGTCAGTGGCCCCGGCCTACATACCGGCGTACCTGCTACAATGACCTTTAAACCCGCGCAAAACGGCATTACGTTTTTACGTACCGATTTGCCCAACGCCAAACCGATTGCGGCGCACGTAGATAACGTAGGCTCTACATTACGCGGTACTAATTTAAAAAATGAAACGGCTGAAGTATGGACTATTGAACACGCAATGTCTGCTCTGCATGCGTTAGGTATCACCGATGTATCCGTGGAAATGGATGGGCCGGAACCTCCGGTAACCGATGGGGCCAGCGATGTGTATGTGGAGGCTCTATTAAAAGCCGGCATACAGGAATTAACCGACGAACAACCCATGTTGGTCATTAAAAAACCTATTACTTATACGTGCGGAAATATTTCTTATAGTGCCACTCCCGCTGATAAACTGACCTTTACTTTTGTGTACCGTCACAAACATCCTCTTTTGGCGCATTGTGAGTATAGCTTTGAATTCACACAAGATAACTATATTAAACAAATTGCCCGTGCACGCACGTTCGGCTTTGAAGAAGAACTTGAATTTTTAAAAGCACACGGCCTGGCCAAAGGCGGCAATTTGGAAAATGCCGTCATCATCGGGAAGGATGGATTCATCAATGAGCGGCGTTTCCCAGATGAACCGGTACGCCATAAACTATTAGACCTCATTGGCGACATCAGTTTAACCGGGCGCAAACTTCCCCCGCTGGATATCCGCTGCGAATGTGGCGGCCATAAGCATAATGTTATTTTTGCGCGCTTGTTATTGGCCAATTCGGAGGACAAATGAGCACTAAAAAAAGTTTGCATACCTTTTTGACGTTGCCTGTACAAAAAGTAATTGACCAGGAACAAATCAAGTCTTCTATCCCGCACAGAGATCCGTTCCTTCTGGTAGACGAAATACGCGTGTTGGAAGATGGGAAAAAATATTTAGGCATTCGCCATGTTACCGCCGATGAATTTTATTTCCAAGGGCATTTTCCGGGCAATCCTGTCATGCCGGGAGTACTGGTAATAGAAAGCATGTCTCAGACATATGGCGGCGCTGTGATGGATCGAGTTGCCAACGGAAAAAACAATAGCATCCCCTTATTTTTAAGCATCGAAGATGCCAAATTTCGAGGTATGATTTGCCCCGGGGACACCTTGCAAATGCCCATTGAAATTTTACGACTCGGAAAAATTTCCAAAATTTATGCCGAAGCCTATGTAAACGGAAAACTGTGTACACAAGCTACACTTAACTTTTTTTTAGGAGAAAAACATGTCTAATATTCACCCTACTGCGATCATTGATCCTACAGCTCAGATTGACCCCTCTACCGCTGTGGGGCCCTATACCGTTATCGGGCCGGATGTACAAATCGGTAAAAATAATAAAATTGGCCCTTTCTGCGTGATTGAAAATACTACCATGGGCGACAACAATGAACTCATTGCCAGCGCCTTTGTGGGTGTGAAACCGCAAGATTTATCTTATAAGGACGAACATACCCGCGTTGTAATGGGTAACGGTAACAAAATCCGTGAGTGCGTTACTATCCACCGTTCAACTTTTGTGGATAAACCCACTACCTTAGGGAATAATAACTTATTGATGGCCAACTCACACTTGGCACATGATGTGCAAATGGGAAATAACTGCATCGTCGCTAATAGTACCGGAATTGCCGGCCATGTTATAGTGGAAGACCGCGCAGTAATATCGGGCATGGTGGGTATTCACCAGTTCTCTCACATCGGAACATTGGCTATGATTTCGGGCGGAACCATGGCCACTTTAGATATTCCCCCATATATGATCGCACAAGGCGAGCGGGCCAAACTTATTGGCCTAAATATTGTGGGCTTACGCCGAGCGGGTTTTGACCGCAAAGTCATCCTGGAAATTAAAAATGCTTATAAACTTATGTTCCGTAGCGGCAAACGTTTAGAGGAAGCCATGGCAGAACTGGAAGCGGCCCCGCACTGTGGCGAA
>CADBYN010000010.1:0-11674 GCA_902798835.1 Candidatus Avelusimicrobium bubulum
AGTATCAATTTCGGCAAACCTACCTTTTTTGACCACTTCGAACAAACCGGTGTTACCGGATAGTTCCACTTCCGCACGGTCTAATGAAGAAACACGAATCTTGTTGGCTGTGATATAGTCAATATCGATCGAGGAATTCCCCTTGGCATCCAAATTTACGTTAGAAACGGAAACGTTTTTCATAGAAACTTCACCGTTTTGACGTGTCTTGATGCTTAATTCTTGTCCTTGAAAAAAAGTTTTAGATTCAAAATCCGCTTCCCCGGCAACACGTACCCGAACCAATTGAGGGGCCGTTACACGGATGGTTACATCATTATCATCTCCCGTAAAAAAGGGTTCCTTGTATTCAATAAAAAGAGTATTATCTTTTACTTTTATTTTGGTGGCTTTCACTAGTTTGGCAGGGCCGCTGATAGCAAAAGCATGGCTTTCCCCCTGTGAAAAATACACATTCACATCCCCTCCGCTCACTTCAATCGCGGAGAAAGCGGGCGCGTTTAGTACTTCGCGCGTTTTATACTCTTGTGCCCAGCCGGAAACACAACTTCCCAACAGGGAAACTATTGCTACTAATTTTGCTATTTTCTTCATAATTAATCTCATTTTTATTATTATAACAGAAAATTTGGCGAAACACTATTGTAAATTTTTAAGCGCAGCTGGATTACGCTTGTGTATTTGTACTATGGTGGAGCAAATTTTGATTTATTACTTTATTTGTTGTGGTACTTTTATTTTGAATTCTAGCTCAATTTCTTGTATAATTAATTAGGTCAGTCGTTCAAATAACACCTTACCAAAATCTATCGACCGTACCAATTATGCGTAAAGAAATATCAGGAGATAAAAAAATGAAAAATAGACATGGTTTTACACTTATAGAACTTTTAGTAGTCGTATTGATCATTGGCATTCTATCCGCAATAGCGCTTCCGCAATATGTACGCGCCGTTAAGAGAAGCCGCATGGCCGGCGTTATTAGTACTTTAAAGACAATTATGCATTCAGGTGAAATCTATGTAATGCATAATTCCTTGGCAGGTTCTTCCAGCGGATTAACAAGCGTAAATTTGGACGATTTTGACATTACTATATCCAATCGTAGAGTTGACTTAAAAGGGGTTATTTGTGAATATTCATTTAGTATTCTACCTGTTGGAGCAAACGCTCAATATGTAGCCACTTGTACGGAAGTTTCCACTGCTTTAGGGAAAAATTGGCTGAATAAAACTACTTTGTTGGCTCAAAATACGCTGCGCGAAGCAAATAAAACAGTTACAAATATCCGACGTACCGTGTATATTGCTAAAAATACCGTTGGAAGCTTACACACTGTCTTTAATTCTTCCTTTGAAGAAAACCTGGCACTACTTACGTCATTTTCCAATTTTCCCTCTCCTTTGGTAGCACTTGCTTCCCCCGGCGGAAAGCCAGGAGATGAACCCGGAGATGAACCAAATCCCGGATCCGGCTCGGGTTCCGGTTCTAGCTCCAGCTCCTCAACGTCATCTTCTAACCTGCTTGTTGGCCTTACCAATCATGGGGACTTGTTCTGTACGGGCAGTTTGTGTACAGAGTATGGGTTCTCAAAAGTCAGTACTCTTTCCACCAGTGCAGATTTAGGTAGCGCATTTAGTGGAACACTCTATACTATGTAAAATATGTGTGGAAAAAAATTACTACCCCGTTTCTGGCAGCGATGTTTAGCGTGCATACTCTTGCTGCTAATATTCGGGGTTACAGTAGTAAGTATCTCACGTAAACATACTACTCCTTTTCCCATTGATTTGGTCTATTTATGGGTAGACGGAGATGACCCTGTTTGGCTGGAAAAGAAAATTTACTGGCAAAAGAAATACGGCATTTACAATGAGTATGCAGCGGGCGTATCCCGTTACAGAGATAGGGACGAATTAAAGTATAGTCTGCGCTCCACGGAAAAATATTTGCCGTGGGTACGTACGATATTTATCGTGACGGACCATCAAATTCCTAAATGGCTCAATACTCAACATCCCAAAATACGCATGATTGACCATACGGATATTTTCCCGCTTGATGCATTGCCCGTTTTTAATTCCTCCGCTATAGAAACGCGTCTTCCTTTTATCCCCGATTTATCCGAGCACTTTATCTATACAAATGATGACGTCTTTGTAAACAAACCTCTGACTTGGAATTTCTTTTTTACTAAAGAAGGGCTACCTATTCATTATGATGATGTACGTATTACCAAAGAATTAGAACAACTCCTTAATTTCCCAGGAAATGAAATCCCTAAAGCCAATTATCAGTTCGCAATGGATATATTAAAAAATGTATACAAGATAGACCTCGATAATGCCCCAACTTATTCAGGCACGCATACGATAACTGCATATCGAAAAAGCGATTTCTTAGAAAATCTCCACATCCTTGGAGACTACATAACACGTACTACCTATTCCAAATTTAGAGACTCCAAGGACATAACTCGCGGAATCTTTGTTATACCGGACAATTTAAAAGGCAAAAATGTCATCAAAAGTGCGCTTAATATTCCAGGTAAATGTGGCGTTGCGGGCAAGCTAATCATGAGAAATATGTCTGCTCTAGAAACGGAAAATCCCTGCATGTTTTGTTTAAATGATGCTCCTTCGTTGACCGAGGCCGATTTAGAAGCTCACAGTTCTTACTTACGCAAACGTTTCCCTAAAAAATCATCTTTTGAGTTATAGCCAGTGCGTCATTCGTTCCCTGTTTGAAAAATCCCCACGTTAGTGAAGCTCTTGCCAAAACCGGATACAAGCCGGAAGATATTACGAAAATTGTTGTTACGCACAAACACCCCGATCATACTGGTGAGCTCCGGATGTTTCCCCACGCCAAGATTTATATTTCCCAAACCGAAGCAGACGCCATGAAATTAACCGGGGATAATATTGTTCGTGTGAACTTTACCGATGGCCCTTACAAGAACTTTCTGGGAAGCCAACGCATTACAGATACGCTTGTAATGGTGCGCGCGGAAGGACATATCAAAGGAAACTCCGTGTCTATCCTTCAAGACGGCGATACTTACTATATGTTCCATGGCGACGTGACCTATACGGATGCGGCTTTGCAGGAAAACGAATTATCCGTCGTATTTGAGGATGAAGAAAAGGCTCGCAAAACGTTGACCCGCGTACGTGAATTCTGCAAACAAAACCCCACGGTTTACTGTTCTACCCACTGCCCGGAAGGATATTTGAACGTAGAGCAGAAAAAGATTGTGAAACTATAAGTAAGTATTAAATCCATACCGCCCTTGCTAACTGCGAGGGCGGTTCTTTATAGTCCAAATTTTACTTGACCTAGAGCTAACTCCAACTGCTACAATATAGTATCTTTCATTAAGGAGCGTATTATGTTAGGAAATTTTACTTATGCCAACCCTACCAAGCTTTACTTCGGGGATGATTCTCTCAAATACCTAAATGACGAACTTCCAAAATATGGCAAAACCGTACAACTTATTTACGGCGGTGGTTCCATCAAGAAAAACGGAATTTACGATGCAGTTGTGGCCATCTTAAAGGCCAACGGTAAAACGATTGTGGAAGATAGCGGCGTAATGCCCAATCCCACTACCGAAAAATTAAAAGAAGGTATAGAAATCGCCCGCAAGCATAACGTGGATCTTCTCTTGGCGGTAGGCGGCGGCTCCTGTTGTGATTATGCCAAAGCAGTTTCCGTTTCTGTACATTGCAATGAGGACCCTTGGGAAAAATATTTTATCCGCTTTGAAGAACCCTCTTGCAAGATACTTCCCGTTGGGTGTGTGCTGACCATGGTGGGCACAGGCTCGGAAATGAACGGCGGCTCTGTGATTACCAATCACGAAAAACACCTAAAAATTGGCCATGTATTTGGCGAAGAAGTAATGCCCAAGTTCGCCATTTTAAACCCCAAATTTACCTTTACGCTTCCTCATAAACAAATGGTGGCCGGCATCTATGATATTTTTAATCACATCTGTGAACAATATTTTTCTGGAACCGACGATAACACTAGCGATTATTTAGCCGAAGGCCTCATGCGTTCGGTCATTCACAGTTCTTTAATCGCTGTAGAAAATCCGCAAGATTACGAAGCACGCTCCAACATCATGTGGTGCGCTACTTGGGCCTTAAATACCCTAATTGCCAAAGGAAAAACAACCGATTGGATGGTGCACATGCTAGGCCAAGCGGTAGGTGCTTATACGGATGCTACCCACGGGATGACGTTAGCGGCTGTATCTTTGCCCTATTACCGTCATATTATGGCCTATGGATTAGCCAAATTTAGACGTTTTGCAATCAATGTATGGGGTGTAAATGGCGACGGAAAAACGGATGAGCAAATAGCAAATGAAGGACTTGCTAAATTGGAAGCATGGATGAAAAAAATCGGACTAACTTTAAAAATCAGCGAATTGGGAGTCGCGCCCGAAATGGTAGAGGGTATAGCTGATGCTACGCTTATTTTAAAAGGCGGTTATAAAGTGCTTGAACGCCCTGAAGTGGTGCAAATCCTCAAGGAGAGCTTGTAATGACCATCGCAGAAGTAAGCAAACAATATCAAATCTCTACCGATACGTTGCGTTATTATGAAAAGGAAGGACTAATTCCCTACATTAACCGCACAGAAAGCGGGGTGCGTAATTATACGGAGGAAGATTGTGCGCGTATCGGATTTATTAAATGCATGCGTAGTGCCGGGCTTTCCATTGAAGTATTAAAACAATACTTTGAACTCTTTGCCCGTGGAAAACGCACACTGAAAACGCGGCGGGATTTGCTGGCAGCGGAACGCGAAAAACTGCAAGTGCGTTTGAGCGAACTGCAAGACACCCTCAAGCGGTTAGATTACAAAATTTCCGTTTATGATAAAGCCATCAAATCTAAAACAAAAGAACTTAAATTCTAGGAGAGTATATGATTAAAAAGATACTGATTTTCTTGCTTGTATTGGCAGTGATCGGAGGTATTTGCGCCCTTGTGCATCAGTTAAAAGTAGCCCATAAAAATAAAAAAGAATTGACCGCTTTTGCGCACGCGGAAACGTATACCGCCAATTTGGGCAAAGTACTTGTTGTTTATTATTCTTGGACGGGACACACGCAAGATATTGCCGAGCAAATCACGGCTCTTACAAAGGGCGATACGTACCGCATCCAAACGCAGGAAGAATTCAAATCTTCCCCGGCTTTTTATGCACGCATTAAAAAAGAACTAAACCACAAAATCTATCCCGCCTTGGCCGGTAATTTGCCGGATGTGAGTAATTATGACGTGGTATTTGTAGGCGCCCCGGTATGGTGGTACACAATGGCAACTCCAATGTATTCCTTTTTGAGTCAAATGGACTTTAAAAATAAAAAAGTAATCCCGTTTTCCACACAAGGCAGCAATCCGGGTTCTTTTCTGGAAGATTTTAAGTCCGGTGCTAAAAATGCTCAAGTGAGCACTTATGCCAATTTTAATAATGTCGGGCCTGAATATAATCAAGCTGTGCATAACAAAATTGTACATTGGCTAAATAATTTATAGGAGAAAATATGAGTAAAAAAGTTTTAATTATATCAGCCTCACCCCGCAAGGGAGGAAATTCTGATTTATTGTGTGATCAATTTATATTAGGTGCTAAAGAAGCCGGACATAACGTGGAAAAAATCTTTTTGCGTAATTATAAAATCAATTATTGTTTGGGTTGCGGAGTGTGTAACACCAAACACGTTTGCGTACAAAAAGATGATATGAAAGCGTTATTGGATAAAATGGTGGATGCGGACGTGGTAGTCTTGGCTACTCCAGTTTATTTCTATACCATGGACGCACAATTAAAGACGTTCATTGACCGTTGCGTACCCCGGTACACGGAAATTTCCGATAAGGATGTTTATTTCATTGTTTCCGCTGCCGATACCGACAAAAAGAATTTGGCTCCTACTATAGAAGGCCTACGCGGTTTTACGCGCGATTGTTTGGAAGGCACCAAGGAAAAAGGCATTATTCACGGTACGGGGGCTTGGCAAATAGGCGAAGTAAAGGAGTTGCCCATCTATAAAAAGGCGTATGAGATGGGCAAAAAATGCTAAAAGGAGATAACATAATGAAAAAATTACTTGCAGTATTACTAGGAGCCGTAACATTGGCAGCTTGCCAAACCACACCTAAAGTACAAGAGGTGCCCGCCAACAAACCCGTGGTATATTTCACGCGGGACATTAGCCCGGAAGGGTTAGTTAAAATCTACGATAAGATTTCTGCAAACATTGATGGCAAAGTGGCTATCAAGTTCCATACGGGTGAGCCACACGGCCCAAACATTTTACCGGTACCCATGGTAAAAGCATTGTGGGAACACATCCCCAATAGTACGCTTGTGGAAACGAACGTATTTTATGATTCCCCCCGCCAAACCACCAAAGGCCACCGCGAGACACTTAAAATCAACGGTTGGACATTCAGCAAAGTGGATATTTTGGACGAAGACGGAACAGTTATGCTTCCTGTCAAAGGCGGCAAACACTTCAAAGAAATGTCCATGGGCAGCCATGTATTAAATTATGATTCTCTTGTCGTACTCACGCACTTTAAGGGCCACACTATGGGTGGTTACGGCGGAAGTTTAAAAAACATTGCTATCGGTATGGCGGATGGAAAAATCGGCAAAAAGATGATTCACCAAAAAGGCGATGAGCAATGGGGTTATACAGGAGCCCGTTTCCAAGAGAATATGGTGGAATCGGCAAAAGCCACAGTGGACCATTTTGGCAAGAAGATTGTATACATTAACGTCTTGCGCCGTATGTCTGTAGATTGCGATTGCGCGGGTACTTCTGCCGCCGAGCCCAAAGCACACGATATTGGTATTTTGGCCTCTACGGATTTAATGGCCGTGGACCAAGCATCACTTGACCAAGTATATGCCTTGCCGGAACACGAAGGACATGACTTAAAAGAACGCATTGAATCCCGCGAAGGACCCAGACAAATTTCCTATATGAAGGAACTCGGTATGGGAACAGGTGAATATACTTTAGTGAATATAGATAAGAAATAAGAGCGTTTATGAAAAAAATACTTATATTTTTGATAGCCACGCTGTTTGTAGGAGCGTGTAATACGAAACCTACCCCACAAGTAACTGTAGAAAAGGAGCAACAACCTATGCCCACATTCCGTACCCAAAAAGTTTTAGTAGTGTATTTTTCTGCCACGGGAACAACCAAAAAAGTAGCACAAAATTTAGCCCAAGCGCTTAATGCAGATATCTATGAAATCAAACCTGCCGTTCCCTACACGGCGGCTGATTTGAATTGGCGTGATAAAACGTCCAGAAGTTCGGTAGAGATGAGTAATGAATCTTCCCGTCCGGAAATGGCAGAAAACGATATTTCCATCAAAGAGTATGACGTGATTTATCTTGGATTTCCGATTTGGTGGGGTACAGCTCCGCGTATTGTAAAAACGTTTTTAGAGAAACACGATTTTTCCAATAAAAAGATTGTCCTGTTTGCCACATCCGGCAGTAGCGGCATGGGAAACACCGCCGAGGACTTAAAACCGAGCGTGGCCTCTATTGCCCAAATTAAACCAGGCAAAGTTCTAAACGGAAACCCATCCATTGAAGAATTAAAATACTGGGCGACAACCTTTCTGTGACGAAAAGAGTGGTTACAAAGGGTATATTATATGACAAAGAAACTATTATCTTTAGTAACAATGTTGATAATTTTATCGGCCTTGTTGCTTAACATAAACAAAACGAAGGAAAAAGATATGAATATAACCGTAAATATTTACTACACCGGAGAAAACGGTAATGCTCGTAAGTTTGCCGAAGAAATGGAACAAAGTGGTACAGCGGCGGCTATTAGAGCGGAAAAAGGAAACTTAAAATATGAATACTTTTATCCGTTCAACGATAAAGAAACCGTACTTTTGATAGACAGTTGGGAAAATCAAGCGGCCATAGATCTACATCATCAAACACTCATGATGGATAAAATTACGGAACTGCGTAACAAATATGACCTGCATATGCGTGTTGAACGCTATATATCCAACGAGCAAGATGTTCCCAATAAGGATAAAGCATTTATAAGATCATAAATTCTGACACAATATATTTATCCTAACTATACGTAAATTTAAAAAATTCTCTTTAATCGCTAGAACTTAAATCTTACCCACGCCCTCTACTTGTTAGAGGGCTTTTTTGAAAGATTGGGGATCTCTACACTACTAACACGAATCTTTTTATGTGTTAAAATATCTATAGAGGTAACGTATGAACAACATTGAAATTATGAAACAATTTGAGCAAGTTATTAATACCGCGGACGAAACAAAAGCCGAACAATTAATTGCACCAGATGCCCCATTTATCACGCCTGCAAGCCCTACGCCCTTGTATGGCGGAAAAGGATATTTGTCTTTGGTACATTGGCTACGGCAGTCGTTCCCGGATGTGCAGTGGCATGCATTAGACATGGCAGCACAGGATAATAAGGTGGCCGTTTTGTGGGAGTGTACCGGCACACACAAGGGCGACTTTATGGGAATCCCTGCCACGCAAAAGAGTTTTAAAACTACGTTTATGAACTTTTATTATTTCAACGAAAAAGGCCAAATTACCAAAGATGTAGCCGGCGTTGGCATGATTGGTATTATCCAAGCCCTAAAAGCATAAGCGTGTTTGTTAAAGTTTTGCCCCTTACCAAAGTAAGGGGCTTTCTATCTCATCAACTCCCCAAAATTCAGGTTAAGTCTATTGCCAGCGGAGGCATTTTGCCATTTGTCGGCGAGTTTTCTCTACTTCTTGCGGTTTACGCTTTGGGTAACTTGGGTTTTCCTTCGGTCTTTTAAATTGCGTGATGTGACTTTACGCGTAACCTGTATATCTTCTAGAAGTTTGTTGTACTTGCGTGCCAATTTATGCCACAATATAAGTATGAAAATAGGAATTATTTGTGCGCTTGAAAAAGAACAAAAGCAACTTTTGGCCCGGCTACCGGGTGCTGAACAACGGAACTTCGGTCCGTTTGTTTTTTACCGCTTTTGCCAAAATGGTAACGAGCTGATTGTTACACAGAGCGGAATTGCCAAAGTCAATGCGGCTGCGTGTGCGGTAGAATTAATTAACCGCTTTGCCCCGGATGCGATTATCAATTCGGGGGTGGCCGGAGGATTGAACCCCCAATTAAATTCGTTAGACGTGGTAGCCGGCAGTCAGTACGTTCATCACGACGTATTTTGCGGCCCGGAAAACGAGTGGGGCCAAGTGCAAGGACTTCCTTCCTTTTTCCAGGGAGATAAAAATCTGCTTGCCACCGTGGAAGCGTTGCAAAAAGAAGGGCGTTTTTCTCGCCCGGTACACACGGGGTTGATTTGTACCGGAGAGCAGTTTATTACTGACCCGCAAGCGTTGCAATCTATTGTGCAGCGGTTCCCTAAGGCGTTGGCGTGCGATATGGAATCGGCATCATTTGCACAGGTATGTTATATGTATCAGGTGCCGTTTTTGAGTTTCCGCGTAATTAGCGACGTGGTTGGTAAAGAAACCAATAACGCGCAACAGTACGAAAATTTTTGGGAGAACGTAGCCCATGCCGCCTTTGAAAACACGTGGACGTTTGTGATGGCGGTATTGTCCGGAAAATAGGACGAATAAAATCGTTTACTTAACCTTAAAGAGCCCCGTAAATACGGGGCTTTCTATTTCCCCATCAAATCCCCAAAATCCCGGTAGATTTGGTGAACAAATTTATACAATGTAGACGATGGATTACATATATCACTATCAATCGTTTTTGGGCGGTATTACCATGGCAAGCGATGGGACCCATTTAATCGGCCTGTGGTTTGATGGGCAAAAATACTTTGCTGACTCTTTGCGGGGGCCTATACAGGAAAAATCTTTGCCTGTTTTTAAGGATACTTGTCGTTGGCTGGATACTTATTTTAGCGGTAAAGATCCGGGTTTTACCCCCTCCCTCGCCATGCGCACTACTCCATTTCGTAAACAAGTATGGGAAATTATGCTGCAAATTCCCTATGGACGCACGTTGACCTACGGAGAAATTGCAGATAAGATTGCCAAAAAAAGGGGAATTAAGAAGATGTCCGCGCAAGCCGTTGGCGGAGCGGTGGGGCATAACTCTATTTCGCTCATTATTCCCTGTCACCGCGTTATAGGTTCCGATGGTAATTTAACAGGATATGCAGGGGGTATAAAAACAAAAATTAAATTACTTAACCTTGAAGGCATTCAGTTGAAAGATTAAGGTACTCCCAAATTCTGCTCGATACCACGACGAGCCAGTCCTTATTCAATCCCATATTTCTTATACAAAAAATACTGAAAATGATTAAAATTTAAGGGTTTTTTGTTATTTAGCCATTACAAAAGATATAGTTTCATGCTGACAAACTTACAGAAGAAGAGATAGAACAGGCAACAAAGCCAACGCACATGTTTAACTCTATATTTAGAAAAAATGGCATTTATTTCTTACTATATCTTTGTGACAAAAATAGAATAGCTCCAGGACATCATTATAATGTGGATATTAAGGAAGTTTATCACACGCCCAATGAGATAATAGATTAGTTACAAAACTCTTACACCCACGCCCTCTACTTGTTAGGGGGCTTTTATTACTTTTACTGTGACCAAAAAGCGCACATGGCCTTAATGCAGTAGGGCTTTAATTTCTTGCTTGACTTTGGTTAAATCACTACAAGATAGGAGCGGAATAAGCGCATTTATTTCTTCTGCGCTCTTATCCCACCATTTGAGTTTGAGTAGTAGGTCAATGAGTTCATCATCAAAGCGTTTGCGGACGATTTTAGCAGGGTTTCCGGCTACAATGGTGTAAGGCGGCACATCTTTGGTTACCACGCTGTTTAGGCCGATAATCGCACCGTCGCCAATATGCACGCCGGGGAGTATCGTAACGTTCTGCCCAATCCAGACATCATTGCCAACGACGGTATCGCCCTTTAAGGGAAGTTCTTTTGTTACGGGAGCTAGTGCATTTCCCCAATCTCCGCCCATGATATAGAACGGATACGTAGTTGTACAGTTCATGCGGTGATTGGTGCCGTTCATTACAAATTCCACACCTTGGGCAATTGCGCAGAATTTGCCAATAATCAGTTTATCGCCGATAAACGGATAGTGGTGGGTTACGTGTTTTTCAAATTGGTCGGCGTCGTCGCCGTAATAGTAGGTATAGTCGCCGATAATGATATTCGGGTTCTTTACTACATTTTTAATATAGCAAAGGTCGGGGAGCTTCTCGTTCGGGAACACTTTGTTGGGATCCGGTATATTTTTCATACTTCCATTATAAAATATTTGCAGAATACTGTGACCAAAAAGCGCACGCTCCTAGCACTAGGGGCGGTTTTTTATCTCTTAAAATTATAGAATAAGGATTATGATTAGCTTTTTTGTTTGCTTGGGACTACTTATCCTCTCCTATTTCACATACGCTAAATATGTGGAGCGCGTTTTCGGCCCGACTGCAGACCAGACGCCTGCCGTCCGTTTTGCTAACGGTGTAGATTATGTGCCTATGCCCTTGTGGCGCATGGTGCTTGTACAACTGTTAAATATTGCTGGGCTTGGGCCTGTGTTTGGCGCCATTGCCGGC
>CADBYN010000010.1:11744-45614 GCA_902798835.1 Candidatus Avelusimicrobium bubulum
TATTTTTATGGATTACACTGGGGACCATTTTTGCAGGGGCCGTGCACGATTTTTCTTGCGGGTTTTTGTCTATTCGCAACGAGGGGAAATCCGTTTCTGAAATTACCGGGATTTATTTGGGGCCGCATCTTCATATGTTTATGCGTGTTTTCAGCATCATTTTGCTTGTGATGGTGGGCACAGTGTTTGCGGTGGGGCCTGCCAATTTGCTCGTGTTTTTATTCAAAGGCCACGCAGCACAAGGCAGTTTGCTGACCAATATGTATTTTTGGCTTGCACTTATTTTCCTGTATTATTTCTTTGCCACTTTTCTTCCGGTGGATAAAATTATCGGGCGTGTTTATCCGCTGTTTGGGATATGTTTGATAGTGATGGCGCTTGGCGTTACAGGCGGCATGTTTGCGCAAGGGTATCAAATCCCCGAAATTACTTTGCACAATTTGCACCCTACGCATTTGCCTATTTGGCCGCTGATGTTCGTGACGGTAGCGTGCGGAGCCATATCGGGCTTTCACGCCACGCAATCGCCTTTAATGGCGCGGTGCGTAACGAGTGAATACCAATCCCGCCAAGTGTTTTACGGAGCGATGGTGCTGGAAGGCGTTATTGCGCTAATTTGGGCGGCGGCAGGTTGTGCGGTGTATGAGCGAACAGGGGGACTCATGACGGGCCTGCAAGAAATGCTAAGCAGTAGCGGACAAGCAGGCGTTGTCTATGATATTTGCTTAAAAACCATTGGGCCGCTAAAATGGGGCACGATTTCTTTTGGGCTTTTGTTTGTGATGATTGGCGTGATTGTCTGCCCGATTACGTCGGGCGATACGGCTTTCCGCGCGTCCCGCTTGGTGCTGGCCGATTGGTTTAAAATTGACCAAAAGCCCTTTTTAAAACGCTTTTATTTAAGTGCGCCGCTACTGTTGGCGGGTGTGATTATCAGCCAGTTACCCTACGATATTATATGGCGTTATTTCAGTTGGTCTAACCAGACGCTCGCCATGATTGTATTATGGGCCGCTACGTTTTACTTGTACGGTAAAAAGCGTAATTATTTTATTGCGCTTATCCCCGCTATGTTTATGACAACGGTAAGCGTAACTTATTTCTTAATCGCACCTGAGTGCTTGCACTTACCCGCAACCATTGCATGGCCGTTGGGCCTTGTGCTAATGGCGGTAATCTCGTCTTACATGATAGTTAAAATGAAAAGAAGAAGATCATGAAATTATAAATCTATCTTTCTTGCATAAAGCCCCTAGTAATCTTGCTAGGGTTTTTATTTTGTAAGGGTTTTCCTATACTTTTCGCCCCAAGTGGCCATAGCATCCAGTACAGGTTTAAGGGAGTGCCCGGTTTTGCTTAAAGCATATTCCACTTTTGGCGGCACTTCGGCATATACTTTGCGTGTAATCAGGCGGTCTTCTTCCAACATCCTCAGATTATCCGTTAGCACTTTTTGAGAGCATCCTACACTCTTTTTAAGCATACCAAAACGTTTTGTACCTGTCAGTAAATCCCGTATAATGAGCACTTTCCACTTATTACCAATGACCTGTAATAAAAGCCCCACAGAACAAGGGGACATATTCTTTCGCGTTATCATAGTTTTATTATATCTTTTTGTGTCCAATAGTTTCTAATAAGTACCTATATTACAAAATAGTGCCTACTTTACAAAAAGAACTATTTTGTGTTTTAATAAAAGTATCTTAATTTAGAGGAGCTATTTATGGCGAATTATAAAAAGACGGAAATAGGGAATTTATCGGAAGTAGCAACAAAATATGAAAATGGAAAAGCTTTTTTGCACGATGTATTGGGCTTAACAGGTTGTGAAATTTCTATTAGTTCCATGCCTGCCGGGATGAAACTTCCGTTTAATCACAAACACAAACAAAACGAAGAAGTATATATTTTCTTAAAAGGAAATGGGGTAATGACCCTAGACGCAGAAACGGTAACGGTTAAAGAAGGATCCTGTGTGCGTGTATTACCGGAAGCTGTGCGCACGATGGAAGCCAAAACCGATATGCAGTACATCTGTGTCCAAGCCAAGGAAGGGTCTTTAGAACAATTTGGCTTTGGTGATGCAGAATTGTGTTAGATAGTTAATTCCGGGATAGGCCCTCTGATGATACACTGGTCAGAGGGCTTTTTAGTGTCCAGACTCTGTCCATTCTCCGTATAGCTTATTTGCTTAATCTTGCTTATTTGCTGTGACCAAAAAGCGCACAAGGCATAATAAAAGAGCAAGAAATCGTTTCCTAGTAACCGGAAAAATCACGCGGATATAGTGTCCAAACTGTGCCCAGTATATTCATAGTTTTCGGAAATTTTTTTAGTAGTTTTTATACTTCTTCGACGAGAAGTAATAATTATAGTATGACAAAAATTTTCGGGAATTTAAGCTGTGCGGATATAGTTTGCAGAAAAATCGTGTATATTTACACTTTTGTCGACGAGAAAAAGAAGAATTTTAGCGTTTACTGTACACCATACAGGGGCCACTAAGAATATACACTTTTTTGCTTTTTTTGCGTTTTTTGCTTTTGCAAACACCGACGAGAAAGTATAAGAAAAAAACCCGCTCTCGACGGAGAACGGGTATATTTTAAGACGTGCGCCCAAATTCTGCTCGATACCACGACGAGCCAGTCCTTATTCGATCCCATATTTCTTATACAAAAACTACTGAAAACGCTTAAATTTTAAGGATTCTTATATTTACGAGGTTGGTTATTTGGGCGGAAAAAGGCCCCACAAACGTGGGGCTTGGAATTTTAAGTTGAAACTAGCAAGAAGTGTTAGAAATTAAACTCTACACTTCCGTGTACTCAATAACAAGGGTATTATCTTTATTGCTACTAGCTCTAAACAATTGAAGGGGTGTTTCGTTGAAGGAACATTTACTACTCGCAACCTTGCCGCTAACGATTAGAAATTACAGGTAAAGCCTTTGTTATGTGTCGCATGGGGCAAGATTGCCAAATTATTTTTACCTATCCATTTCTTAGACAGTTCCAGCGGAATGACTTTATCTCTAGCTCCAGCAAAATGTTGTTGCTCTACGGAAGGAAGTGTTTGTAAGTCTAAGGATAAGTAGAGCGGCGTATCTCCCCAGTATTGTGTCCAATCGGTATGATTTAATAAGCCGGCAATCGTAATCCACTTTTGTATTTTTAATTCGGGATGCCTGGTGATGAGGAGACCAGACAAAAGCGCTCCCCCCGAATATCCAATTAAAATAATTTCTCTGTCCTGCGAAATTTGTTTAATAGCCAAGGCGGTATCTTCTACAATTTGCTCGGAAAAGCGGCCCACAGTCCAATCCTCCACCTTGCAGTGAGGATCTTGGACGAATTGACAGGGTCTAGCCAGATAAACCACATTGGCGTGGGGATCGCTAAATGCCATGTTGCGTAAAAATTTATTTTTAGGAGTCGGATTTTGAGTGGGTACCCCCCTGTAATCAAAGGCCTTGCCATCTCCTTCCAGGTAAATGCGGATGGAGGAGGACGAATCGGTTATTTTTTGCCAAGAGGCCAAAAGGTATTGATTGGTTTGCATCGGTTTGTATGCAAATTCACGGGGCACAGGCACCGTAGCGCAAGAAGTTAGCAAAAATAATCCTAGCAAGAATATTTTTTTCATATCTGTTATTCTACAAAAAAGGCCCCTACTTGGTTAGTAAGGGCCTTTTGATACGAAGTTTGCTTAAAAGTGATAGCGTAGGTTGATGTATCCGTTCCAACCTTCGCGTCCGCCATCTCTGCGATAGAGGGCAATTTCAAACGCGTAATCATTGAAATGAGCGGTTGTTCCCAAACCATACTCTACGAATCTGGCCATGTTGAGCGTAGGAATCGCCACGCCTTCAACTCGGGAGTTCCCACCGTCTTTGTGACTGAAGGAATAGCGCACATCTCCAAAGAGTTCCCAGCGTTGGCTTAAGCGATAATCCCCACGCAGGTTTGGCACAAATTCAAACACTTGCAAGTCATCAGATTTTACACGGATATGGGCAGGATTGGTGTAATCATCCCCGTGGACATACGTGTAGGAAGTGACAAAACTGGGCATCAGCATCAGCGAAGGGGAAACTTCTATTTGATAGCCGATATCTGCGGCAATACCGCCCCAAGGATTGTTCGTACGGTGTTTGCCATACATATCGTGCGTTTTCGGATGGATGTATCCGCCAGTCATATTAAGGGCTACAATAAAGTTTTCATATTTGGTGGCAATGTTGGCACCCAAATACTCTCCGGGTTGATCTACGCGGATATCATCATAGCGGATGTTTCCGTTCAGATAACCGGCATAAACGTTGAGTTTGGAGGCGTCAGATTCAAAGAAATTGATGTCTTGGCTTAATCCTAAAAAGAACATGGCCATTCTGGTTTTGACGTCAGAAAAATGTCTGTAATCCGTTCTATCATTGTAGCCAGATGCTTTGAGCCAGACATTTCTTCCTTCTCCAAAATCTCCGGCTGCTTTGCCCTGTTGTTTGAAGTCATTATGTTCAAATAAAGAGAAATCGCGAAACACTAAACTATTGATATAATCCTGGACGTTTGAAACGGTGTTTACTGCAATGGTCGGCTCAAAGACGGCCGGATTATAATTCCCCGGGTCGTCGGGGTCCGGATTATCGTTAAAGCGGGTAAATGTTAAGGAGCCATCCCCATTATTGGCTACAGTATATTTGTAGACGGGAGAGACGGCCTGCAAATTATCTTTCACCTCTACGTAGTCGGCCAAATTGCTGTCTGTAAATTGAACCACGGTACTATCTCCCGTCGTATCGGATAATACATTGACACCGGATAAAACGATTTTCTCAGTGCCTGTCACGGTGTCAACATGGATGGTGTCCATCGTAGAGGTAGCTAAATCTGCATCAGCTTGGATGTTGAGATTAGAAGAAAGATCTAATCCTTTCAAATTAACAGAGCCGATGACGTTATTGATAGTGTAAAGGGTGGCCTCTGCCATTACATGTAAGTTGTTGCCATCAATAAAACCGTCCGGGTTATCTACACCGGCATTGATGGTCGGATTTTGCCCGATAGCCAGTACGCCGTTGTACAAGTTGATATCAAAATTATAGGTATCATCTCCCACTCGGTTATTGAATTGAATTTGGCTGCTTGCATCTGAGACCATTTCGGTCGTGATGCCTGTATCGGGGGAATAAGTCAAACCTGGTTTGTTGATATCAATGGATGCTACGGTACCATCCGTGTAGGAAGCAATGCTACCGTTAAAAATAATTTTTTTACCGCTAGCCGCATTTAAGAATAAAGTAGCATCATTTCCGCCCGCGTCAAAATAAATATCACTACCCGCATTATAACTGGCTGTTTCGTTAGTGGCTGTGTTTCCGTCAAAAACAACATCTTTATTGACGGCAAAAATGTTCAAATCAATATTTCCACTGTAAATGCCGGCCCCTTCATTAGCGGTATTGTTTGTGAAAGAAGAATCCACCACGGAGAGGGGAATACCGTCGCGAAACTTGACGGCATAAATGGCTCCGCCATATGCGGCCTGATTGCCTCTAAACGAAGTGTTTATGATGTTCATCCCGTCATTTAGACCGTCCAAAGACAAAGCACCCCCAAGTCCGGTAGCCGTATTGTTAACAAATTCGGAATTGATGAGATAATTAACATAGTGGGCGCTAACGGCTGCCATACCATACCAAATAGCGCCGCCATCATATCCAATTGCTTGGTTATTGGCAAATACGGAATTGGAAATATAGGTTTGTACGCTGGTATCCAAGGCGCCGCCTTCCCCAGCGGTATTATTGACAAAAAGGGAAGAATCTATGGTAAGTGGTTGTGAGTTAGTGAGTGTCTGTATCACTCCGCCGCCATACCAGTTTGAGGCTGCATGGTTATCATAAAAAGTGGAATTGGTAATAGTTAGCAAAGCATTTGAAGCAAAAAATACCCCGGCATCTTCGTCAGACACATTGTTGGAAAAAACGGAGTTGTCTATATTTACAGTGCCCAGAAGTTTATTTTGAGCGGGTGCCTGGCCCCATTCTGTTTTGTGAAATCCGTTAAAGGAATTTGTAATTTTTTTATACACGGTATCACCGGCGGCATTTTGATAGGAAAAGGTATTATCCGTGCTGGATCCGTCCTGTATGGCTCCTATGTTTTTGAGTGTGACCGTGGAACTGTTTGAACCGATATTTAGGTAGGTTCCCTGTACGCCCGTTAAGGAGTGATGGGCTCCGTCTACCACAGTTCCATCTGGCAACGTAACAGAGGGGGTGGCGGACTCAACCACAATGTCTTGCGCAAAGGTCAAATCACCACCGGCAGCCAAATCCGAGAAGGAATTGACGTCCGCTGCAAAAGCGGATACATTCATAATTAGCAAAGCAGAGGAGAGTAAAAAAGTAAGTAATATTGTTTTCTTCATAAAATACAATACCTCCAAAAATTTACAGAGGGACATGGATTGTGTGAATTGTTATACAAGGTTGCACAGTATTTTGATGCCGGACCTTGAATGCTGAAACATATTCATATCCCGTCTTTACATTATTATACCATAATCAATACGTTCCAATTCAAGGGATATTTGGCTAATGTGAAATTCAAGGACAAGAATACGCATAATGTTAATGTACTAATCAATAGGCATATCAAAATCCCCCCAACATGGCTGTAGCTACGACGGTTGCAGTCCGTAATCCTTCCGATAATTTTCATACAAAAACTACTGAAAATGCTTAAAATTTAAGGGTTTTTATTATTTGGCCATTATAATTTGCGGCCCAACGTCTCCTCGATACCACGACGAGTCGGTCCTTATTCAATCCGATATTTCTTATACAAAAACTACTGAAAACGCTTAAATTTTAAGGAATTTTTATATTTTCAAAAGACTTATTTCCCTTGACCGTATCCTTCGTAGTAGTAGGATTGGTCTATGCCCTTGAAGAGAACTTCGCGGTCTTCGGTTTTATCGGTCAAATTCGGCTCTAAAAGGGCGCGTAATTCCAAATCATTGACCGGACTGCGTTCCATGGCCTGTAAGTAGAGATCTTTGTCCACGTTTTGCCAATTGACCACTTTACCCAAGTTCTTTTTGAGAATTAAGTCCAGCCAAATGCGAGTGGAACGTCCATTGCCTTCCATAAACGGGTGGGCGATGTTCATTTCCACGTACTTGGCAATAATTTGAGCGAACGTGCTTTCCGGCATCGTATCAATGGCTTTGAGCACATCTTTTAGGTAAAGGCTATTAGCAAAACGGAATCCACTTTTAGAGATATTTTTTTCGCGGATTTGGCCTGCGTATGGGTATAATCCTTGGAACAAATAGGCGTGGATTTGCTGTAGGCCTTTAGTTGTGCCTACTTCCACATTTTTAATATCGTCCGATTCGTATAACCGCCGAGCATAGCCCCAACTAGTAGCATCTATTGCGTTTTGTTTCATGGGTTTTTCCTTCTTGTAGTGTAGCATAAATAACTTGCTATTTCCCCATCAAATCCCCAAAATCTAGACCAACTTGCTTGCATGCTTTGTTTGGCTCGCAAACCGTCTTTTCTTCTACTCTCGCTAACGTCATCCCGCGTTTGGGTAGATTCATGACCGCTTTGTGTAGAGTGCGCGGGGCTAAATGGGCATAAATCTCCGTCATTTGGATGCTACTATGTCCCAATAATTTAGACACTGTATAGAGTTCCACCCCATTTTGCACCAATAGGCTTGCGAATGTATGGCGCAATTTATGCAAGAAACTATCCACTCCTGCCGCTTTGGCTACCTCTTGATAAAAGGTTGTTAAATAATCGGGGTTACAGCGGTTCCCTTTCATGGGCTGGCATACAGTGACCACGTATTCGTGTTTAGCGCGTTTATGGGCCTTTTCTAGGGCATTTCTAAGGTCTTGTGTCATGGGTACAAAGCGGTGGTTTTCTGTCTTATTCGGAGCAATGTACAGTTGGTTATTGTCAAAATCAACATCTTCCCACTTTAAATTAGCCATTTCTCCTCGGCGAAGTCCGGCATCCGCTCCCAGTAATACCACAATCTTCCACGCTTCTGAGGGACAAGCTGCTAAGAGTTTGTCTATTTCTTCCGGGGTGTGGAACACAACTCTACCCCGGGCTGTCTTAATCTTTGTGACAGTAGTCCAATCTCGCTTGGGCACATATTGCCATTTCTCACCCCTATGCATAGCGGTTTTAATACATATCACTAAACTGTTGATATGCCTGGCACTGATGTTTTTCTTAATAAGATGCTCTTTATAGGTTTGTAGTAACTCGGGAGTAATATCCTGTAAAAAACGAGGCTTTTTCATTTCTTCTAAATACCGGATAGCCAATTTCATACGGTTACACGTATTACGGGCCTTATCAATAGACATGTGATAGAGTAATTTGGCCTTAAATGCATCCCAAGTAATATGTACAGGCATCCTCTCTTTAACAGCATTCCTACGGCGAATCAGTTCCTGATATTTTAGCAGGGCTACTTGTTTATTTTCAGTTTGGAGCGAGAGACGTCTTCTAACCCCATTGAAATCGTAAAAATCTGCGTAATAATACGGTCCTTTTTTGATTTTGTGTACACTCATATGCGCTCCTGTTACTGTAAAGGCACTTCCTCGCCTTTGATTACTTCCGCGTGGTCCGATAGATTGTATCCTTCGACTTTCCAACAACGGATAGTTTTGCGGTTACAGTCGATCTCGTACCAGTAGTCCAAGTCCGTATGTACTTGGAAGGCGATTTCGTATCCGTCGTCTTTGCGCTTGTTTTTAAGAAGCTCATTGACTAAGAGATTTCCATTCCACGTATTAAACTTTTTCCGTCTTTGGATCAGATCCTTTCCGACCCCTTTTGGGTAGCCGTCCCAGTGATGGTAAAGCAGGACGCTCTGTTTTAGGTAAGTTACTTTGATTTGGCTTCTAGTGCTCATATATTTATCCTCTTTATGTTTGGGGCGGTCAGCGCGAGAAATTAACTAACCGCCCCTGTTGAAACGCTTAAACAACGCCGCTTATAGGTTTGCCTTTCGGCTTGCCGTCGGCGTGGGTCTATTGCCGCTCCCAGTCCCGATGTAGCTTTGTGCTATGCGGCAGTCAAGCAAACAATAGCCATGCACTTCTATTCGGGGATTTCTCCCCGTAGTACATATACGCTTCTTATAGGCCTAGAAGTCAAGAGAAATATATTAAAAATCCATGAGCTTTAACATCTTGGAAACAATTCAGTAGATGTTTTTGCATACCAAGAATGAGTATAATATTTATAAAGAGATATAATGTAAATATAACTAATATTTTTAAATAATAGAATTATAATTTTTTTATACTATGTAATTTGTAATTCAAGTATTAAGAGGCATACATGTTTACTGAGATAAAATTAAATAATTTTCGGATTTTAAAAGACAAAAGTATAAAATTGGGAAAATATATTACAATGCTAGCAGGTTGGAATGCAACCGGTAAATCAACCGTTTTAGCATTATTGGCAAATTCAACGGAAATGAAACCCAGTATTGGTAAAGCTTATAATGGAAAATCTTTACGGGCCGAATTTGGTGAGATACTAAAGGGCAGTAAAGATTTTGATGAATCTTTGACCGATCGTCTAGAAATTACTCTAGAATGTCAAGATGGCAAACATATCACTAAAACCTTCAGAACTGGTTGGCAGAAAGAGAATGGCAAAGATCGTTTTAGGGTAATACCTAAAGAATTAGCCAAAAATGGAAGTGTAAAAAATGAGGCCAAATTTGATATTCCCGTCGTTTATTTGGGTCTTTCTCGCTTGTTCCCTATAGGAGAAACAGAGGATGAGCAATTAAAGAACAATTCTCAAACTTTTAAATCCGAGGAAGACAAGCAATGGTTTGTAGATACTTATAAAAATACCTTGTCTTTAGATGATAAAATAACCGACATCACTAGTATCAATTTTCAATCTATTAGTAAAAAAACATCTGGAATTAATACTACATACTATGATTGGCAAACAAATTCTGCAGGGCAAGATAATTTAAGCCAAATTTTATTTGCAATTTTATCTTTTAAAAGTCTCAAACAAAATTGTTCTTCTTACAAAGGAGGATTACTATTAATAGATGAAATAGAGGATTCCTTGCATCCTAAAGCTCAACAAAAACTTATAGATTTATTGATAAAAGAGGCTCGGGTAAGTAATTTTCAAGTTGTTTTTACAACGCATAGTTTAACTATCATAGAACATTTTTCACGCAAAAAACAAAGTGAAGATTCTACAATAACATATCACTATTTTACAAAAGCCAACCAGGAATTAGAAATAAAAGAAAATCCTAAATTCGAAGAGATGAAAGACGATTTACTAGTCTCTCTTTATCAAGATAATCCAATTAAAAAAATAATTGTTTATACGGAAGATGAGGAAGCACGTTGGTTTCTTAAAAAAATATTACGATATAAAATTCCTTCTAAATATCTTGAAATTTTGCCCGTGCAAATATCTTGCTCTTCCCTTATTGATTTAATGAATTGCGAACCTGCATTTGCCCATCATATTGTTGTTTTTGATGGAGATTTGTCATTCAGAGAGCATAAACGAATTAAAAAAAATAGATCCAATTATCTTACATTGCCCTCTAATCTTGATAAAAAAGGGACTAAAATATTAGAATCTCCTGAAAAATGTTTAGAGAATTTTATTTTTTCTGAGAAGGCTAAAACATATCTACAAGAAGAACATAATAAAAATCCTAGAGTTAAAATAGAGTTTTTTCGAGAGCATTTATTAAACTCATATCCTGAAACAAAAGAAAGAGAAAAAGGAAAACATTGGTTTAAAGATCACAAAAAACTGTTCGAAAAAAGTAAAATTATGGATTATTGGAAAAGAGAATATCCTAATCAGGTTGAAACTTTTATCAATGATTTTAAGTTGCGATTTAATAAAATTGCCGATAAATTAAACATAGAAAAGATATAAAATATAAATTGATATGGAAAAAATATATTCTCCTCTAAGATATCCTGGAGGCAAGGTTAAATTGGTTCCTTTCTTTAAGAAACTTCTTGAAGAAAATCATTTAATTGGAACTACCTATGTGGAACCATTTGCCGGGGGAGCAAATGTTGCGCTTTCGTTGCTTATTGATGGCTATGTATCGAAAATTATCATTAATGATATCGATAAATCCATCTATTCGTTTTGGCATTCCATATTGCATAATACTGATGCTTTTATCAAGAAGATCCAACATTCTCGTATATCTATAGCAGAATGGAAACGACAGAAATCAATTCTAGAAAGCCCCGAGAAATATTCTGAATTAGATTTAGGATTTGCTGCTTTTTTCCTCAATCGCACCAATTTTAGTGGAGTGCTTCAAGCTGGACCCATTGGAGGATTACAACAAAAAGGCAATTATAAGATAGATGCTCGATTTAACAAAGAACTCCTAATTAAAAAAATACGATGTATAGCTTCTCATAAGAATAATATACAAGTGACTTGTAAAGACGCCTTGGACGTAATAAATTCTATCCGCAAAATACAGAAATGTTTGGTATATTTTGATCCCCCTTACTATCTGCAAGGGAAAAGATTATACACAAATTTTTACCAACATGCTGATCACGCGAAATTGGCTGCTTCGATACAAAGACTTACAATTCCACTAGTTATCACTTATGATAATGTGGAACAAATTAAAGCTTTATATAACAACTTAGAGACTATGGAATTTATCATCCATTATTCAGCTAAAAAACATACCATAGCTAGTGAAGTAATGTTTTTAAATAATATTCCTTGTCAGTCGAGATATTTCTTTACAGAATTAGTTGTTCCTTGTCATACTTGATGGTTTGAAAGTATTTCTCCCCTTTGAGTTTTTAGATTTATAGGACATTTTCCTTGCTTAAAATATTTAAAAGCACTGAAAAGCTAAGTTAAACCTGTCAAAATTGGCTTGCAACCCAAGTCTACGTCCAAGAGCTATGTTTGTGGGGGCAAAGAAAATGAATGGTATTATTAGGCGTAAGTCTGACAAACAAAAAATCCCCGACTTTTAATCGAGGATTTATTTAGTTGCTTAGCAAAAATATTACTAGTTCCAAGTAGGTATCCCATTAATAATAGCATGTACATCCACATTTGGCATAAAAGGTCCATAAGTTTCTTGTGCTATCAATGGACTAATACCTAATAATTTTGCAAGTGCATATAGATTTATACCCTTTTTAGCCAGTTGGTAGGCATAGGTGTGTCTCAATTTCTGCATGGTACTGTGAAGCCCTGCTTCTTTAGCAATCTTTCCGTAGTTAATGGTCAAGAAGTCCTTATTCGGGTTGTCACGCCCCTCACTAATTACGAAATCACTAGCAGCTTCCTTCTGTACCTTGGCAAGATGACTCTTTAGCAAGTCAGTCATGGGAATCGTGCGGATATGCTCATCTTTCGGCGAATCCACATAAAGCATGCCGTCTTTGGTATCCACATCACTCCACCGCAAGTTGTTGATTTCTTCGCGACGTAACCCTGCCTCTGCCCCAAGCAACACAAGCGTGCGCCAATCATCAGTAGGGCAAGCGTTTAATAACTTAGTTAATTCTTCCTCGCTATGGACTTCTACGTCCTTTTTGGGCGCTTTTAGCTTGGATATATTGCACCAATTCTGCCACTCTACTATTTTCCATTCTTCGCCAAGGCGCATCATAGTTTTTAAGCATTGGAGTAAGCGGTTGATGTTGTGCTCTCTTAACCCTTGATTCAACATGTGCTCCTTTACTTGTTGAAGAAGTTTGGGAGTAACTTCACATACTACTCGCGGATAATACACTTCTTCCAAATACCGGATAGCGATTTCGGTGCGCTTAACCGTATTAGCAGAGCGTTCTTTTGCCAGGTGTTCAAGCACTTTGTCTTTGAACTGTTCCCAAGGCATGGAGTTCTCTCTGCGGTTTTTTTCTGCGTCACGGGCCTGGATGATTTTCTCATATTTGGCCTGAGCCACTTGGGGATCCTGGGTTTGTAAGGATACCCGTCTGCGTATACCGCGAAGATCACGGTAATCTGCATAATATACATTTCCGAATAGTTTCTTTACTGCCATTGTCTTGCTCCTTTATTAATTTATTTTTGAGGGCGTCCTTTGATGTGTAAGCCTTCATAAGGACAGTGTATATAACCCAGGCGAAGGCATATGGTCGCTTAAAAATATTTTTTTGGGCGACCATATGTTGTCGCCTACTTTTGATACAATAAAGGTATGGAAAGAGCACTAGCAGGTTTATTAATCCTTGCACTCATTGCAGTAATATACTTTCTGCCAACGGTCGTTGCTTATGATCGCAAAATAGAGGGCAGAGGTTGGATTTTATTATTAAACTTGTTATTTGCCGGAACAGGAATAGTGTATTTCATTTTGTTAATTTGGGCTTTTAGTGCCAAACCAGGCAAGGAGCCACATATACATCCCTAGGAACTTGATATGCTAAACGATACTGTTAATAAAATCAGTCGGTTAATATATATTCTTAATGAACTCGATAAAGGAGCAATCTTTTTGCCACGCATTGCTAACGATTTAGGAGTTACTCTACGTACTATTCAGCGGGATTTGCACATTTTAGAAGATGCAAGATTCCCATTGACTAACATTCGGAAGGGGACATATTGCTTTGTAGAAGGTTTTAGCCTAGGGCGTGCTAGTGTAACAGCAAGGGAGGCCGCTATGCTTGCGTTAACAGCTGATATCGCTTATACGTTGGGTGGACCTTTTGAGCATACATACAAGTTACTCCATGACAAGATTATTGGGCAACAAGTACAAAATCCGTTCTTCGTCAAAGTAACCCAAGGACAGGCTTTTAAGGACCAAAATTTAGTTAAAATCCTAGAAAAGGCCATAAACAATCGGAACCATGTTGTAATAGAGTATGAAAATTCAAGATTGTCCGGCAGAACAATTTCTCCTCTAAAAATAGCATGGTTTGACGGCTTTTGGTATTTACTAGCCAATGGGAAAGATGAAACTATCCTAAAATTACGTTTGGATAAGATCCAAGCGGTTAAACCATTAGATACAACTTTCAATATGTCCCTAAAACTTGAGAAGATTTTAGACGACAGTGCATCGATTTGGTTCGAGGAAAACCGTGAGATTAAAGTGCGTTTAACAATTTCTAGTGAAGTAGCTAAATATTTCGAGAAACGCGTATATTTCCCAAAGCAAAAAATCGTTAAAACTACCAAGGACGGTAGTTTGGTAATCGAGTGTGAAGTGGGCCGCTACGAAGAGATTGTGCCTACTATTTTACAGTGGATTCCGCACATTATAGTGCAGGAGCCCAAGGAACTAATAGATTTGATAACTAAAAAAGTGAATCTGTTTAAAAAGGAACAAAAACGCTATGGAAGTAATTAAGAGCCAAAGGATATATTATGACTTTACGAACTGGTGACGCACGGTTTCCAAGAACGAATTACAAGACATCAAGATATTGTGTTGCCTATTTAGACTTTTTAGGTGGAACTGACATCATCCGACATGATGATCAAAATAAGCATTTAAACATAATCAACATGATATTTGAAGATGCTAAGAAAGAATCTCAAATATTTTTCCAAGGTGCTTTTGTAAAGATCTTTTCCGATAACATTTTATTAGCGTTACCAACGGATAATGACAATAGAGAACAAAATATAAAAAGTATAGTCAATCTCGTCAGCAATTTTGTTCATCAAGCAGCAGATAATGGCTATTTAATACGAGGGGCACTGACTGAAGGTGATTTCTTCCACAACGACATTATTGTTTATGGAAAAGCACTTGTAGAGGCCGTTGAAATGGAAGAAAAGTATGCCATATACCCTCGAGTTATTGTGAAAAAGGAAATAGCCAAACTCCTGCCCCAATACTTTTATCCTTGTGCTGATGGTTGGAATGGCATTAATCACACCATCTTTGACTTTGGATTTGATTCTACAAATTTTAAATACACCCTCTTATCCCAATTGTCAGCTAAAAAGAATGATGTTAAAGTGCGGCAAAAGATAATGTGGGCAATAACTGAATTTAACATTACGAGTAATGTCAGGCGCCAAATGGGTGCTTTAAGTCATGAGATCATTACCCGTAAAGAAATAGAAGATGCTCTCAAATAAGGATTTTAGGGAAGATATTATCTCGTCTTGTATAGAAAATTGTTAGAATATGAGTTAGAAGGTTTTTACCTGTGAGGGAGATTTAGAATGCCAAAAGCAATGTCAGAGTACGAAGTAGAGTCACTATACATCGATAGACTCGACGAAATGGGATATGATTACATAGATCTCAAAAACTATGATGATGTATGTGCCAACTTCAGGAAGCAATTTTGTAAGTTAAATAGCCAAGAACTGATAGCCGCCAAAGGCATTGCCGAATTATCTGATGCGGAATTCGATAGGGTAATGATTCGCCTTGAGAACCATACCATCTATGAATCCGCTAAAATCCTTCGGGAAAAATGGATTCTAGAATTGGATAATGGTAAAACAATTTATGTGGAATTCTTTACAGGTGACGAAACCCGTAATATCTACCAAGTAACACATCAGGTCACGATGGATCCCGCCCACAAAGATGATGTCCTGTATAAGAATAGATATGACGTCACTATCCTTATAAACGGATTGCCATTGGTGCAGACAGAACTTAAACGCCCTGGCATCGAAATTAACGAAGCCGTAAACCAAATCAACCGATACCGCAGATTTTCTTTTAGAGGGATTTTTAGATACATTCAGTTTTTTATTATTTCCAACTCGACAATGACGAAGTACTGCGCCAATATCAACGAAAATGACGCTTTTGGCCATAAACAAGATATCCTTAAATCACTCACGTTCTTTTGGACGGATGAAAACAATGTCCGAATTAACAAGCTAATGGATTTTACAAACGCATTTCTACCCAAATCTCACTTGACGGAAATGTTGAGTAAGTATTTCGTTATAAAAGATACAGAGCCCGTTTTGCTTATCATGCGTCCGTACCAAGTCTATGCGGTAAAGCGAGCATTTGACCGTATTATTATGGCAAATGTGAACGGGTTTGTATTCCACACGACGGGTAGTGGAAAAACTCTTACTAGCTATAAACTCGCTTCTTTACTTCGGGATGACCGCAGAATTGATAAAGTATTCTTTCTGATAGATAGGAACGACTTGGATGACCAAACCGTAGACGAATACAACTCTTTCGAAGCAGGTTGTGTTGATCAGACCGATAATACATACAACCTCGTTAAGGGACTACAAGATTCTTCTAAAACCTTGATAGTTACCACCATTCAGAAAATGGCTACGGCTCTTCGCTCCGAAAAATATACCACCATTATGGATGCTTTTAAGTCAAATAAATGCGTATTTATTATTGACGAATGCCACCGTTCACAATTCGGTAAGATGCATGCCCAAATACGCCGACATTTCGAGAATTCCAACTATATCGGATTTACAGGCACTCCTATCTTTGCAGAAAACAAAGGACCACAAGGACAGACGACAGCTGATATCTTCCGGTCGGGAACTCTTGATCCGTGTATCCACAAGTACATGATTAAAGAGGCCATTGCGGATGGTAACGTGCTCCGTTTTTCTGTAGAATACATGAGGAGCTTATCAATTTCTAGCGTAAAGGACTCTAAAATAGACGCTAAATTGCTTGATGACGCCGAATATTGCCGGAGACACCACATAGACCTTGAAGAACTCTACCATTCTGATGCTCGTATAGCCGCCATTTCCGACGATATTCTTGGCCATTTAAGTCAACACACAAGGCTGGAAAACAATAACGTCTATACGGCTATTTTTGCCATAGATAAAATTCCTACACTTATTAAGTATTATAACTACATGAAGGCCCACAACCCGAAAGGATATAAGATTGCGGCCATCTTTACTTATCAAGCCAACCAAGACATGGAAGAAAGTCCCGATCAACATGCCGCAGAGCAACTAGAATCCTGCATGAAGGACTATAATGCTATGTTCGGGACGGACTATGACCTCAGCAAATTTGATGCCTATCGCAAAGATATTTCCAAAAGGATGAAACAAAAAGACCTTCCACAGGTCGATTTGCTGTTGGTAGTTAACATGTTCCTTACGGGATTTGATAGTAAGCCAACTAATACGTTGTTCCTCGATAAAAATCTTGTATGGCACTCATTAGTTCAGGCATATAGCCGCACTAATCGTGTCGATAAAGTCACAAAACAATTCGGACAGATTGTTACCTACCGTAATATCAAAAAGGCGCAGGACGAGGCCCTTAAACTCTATTCCGGAGACGGAGACCCGAACGCTTATCTGCTTAAGTCCTATGACTACTATGTCGCAGAATACTATAAGCAAGTGAAGACGCTCCGGTCTGTTGTAGCTTCCGCCAGTGATGCCGGGAATTTACAATCCGAAGATGACATTAGGGCATTTATTATCGCATTTAGAACCCTAGCAGGTATTTTGAGTACATTAAAGACTTTCTCTAAGTTTGACTGGGCTGATCTCGCTCCGGCTTTGGATGAAGACGAGTATGCGGATTACAAGTCGTGGTATCTGTATTACTACGATAAACACAAAGGCAAAGGGAAAGAATCCATCCTGGGGAATGTCGATTTTAATATTGAACTTGTCCGCACGGATAAGATTAATGTGGTTTATATTCTTAACTTGTTAAAAGAAATCAATCGCAATAGTGTGGACGAAATGAAGAAGTCTATAGACCTGATACTCCGAGAGATTGAACGCTCTGATAACGAAAAAATGCGCTACAAACGTGAAATTATGAAAGCATTCGTTACGGAACGTTTCTTTGACCTAGATCCCGAAGCAGACATTATTGAGGCTTATAGCGAATACGAAAAAGAAGTGTTGCAGACAGATATCGAAGAATTCTCAACAGAGAACAAGTTGGACGTAGAATTCGTATCTACCGTTTTGCATAAATATTTCGTGGACCCCAAATCCATTACTAAGGAATACTTGCGTGTCGAATTAAGCAAGCAAGGTGTTAAAGGAATACTTAGACTCACGACTTGTATAGACAAATTGCAGGAATTCATGGAAAACAGTTGCAACAAATTTACCGCTGAAGATGCATAAAAAAGGAGATAAAAGATGGCAAATACCGTACAGAAGCAGTCTCAGGAACTAGCAACCCAACTTTGGGCCATAGCCGATGACTTGCGTGGCAATATGGATGCCAGCAAATTCAAGAACTATATTCTCGGAGTTATTTTCTATAGGTACTTATCTGAAAAAACCGAGAATTACATGAACGATTTGTTAAAGGATGATGGTATTTCCTATCGGGACGCGCTGAAAAACAAAAAACTAGCATCTACTGTTATGGATTGGTCTATCGAGCACTTGGGGTACGTCATAGAGCCCAAATACCTATGGGCATCGCTTATAGACGAAATTAAAGGGGCCGAGTTCTCCATTGAACATTTCGACAAGGCCATTTCTGCTCTTGTGGCCTCTACCATTGGGCAAGAATCCGAAGTGGCGTTTGATAAACTTTTCGATGACATGAATTTACAAGACAAAGACCTCGGGAAAGAAGTGTCAGAACGGACAGACCTTATCTCAAAAGTCATGTTAAAAGTTAACGATATCTCGTTTAACGTGGACAATGCGGAGATGGATGTCCTGGGAACAGCATACATGATACTAATTTCTCTATTCGCTTCTGATGCTGGTAAAAAAGGTGGCGAATTCTTTACACCAACATGTGCCTCGAAACTTTTAGCTCGGCTTGCTACAGTAGGATTAAAGGAGGTGAAAAATGTGGCCGATAGCTGTGCAGGGTCCGGTTCCTTACTGCTTGAAGTACAAAACCACTTGTCTACCAAGAAAGTAGGACATTTTTACGCCACAGAGAAGAACGGTAGTAATTATAATTTACTTCGTATGAATCTCCTTATGCATGGTGTGCCTTATAAACAGTTTAGTTGTTTCAATTCCGATTCCATAAAAACCGATAACTATTATGAGAACGGAAAGCCTTTGGAGTTTGATATTCAAGTAGAAAACCCTCCTTATTCTCAGCCATATGACAAAACCCCAAAACTTTTAGAAGACCCTCGTTTTTCATCTTGTGGCGTTCTCACTCCTCAAGATAAAGCAGATTTAATGTTCGTGCAAAGCATGGTATATCATATGGCCGATGATGGGAGGATTGCTGTCCTGCTTCCTAGTGGAACTCTCTTCCGTGGAAAACAAAAGAAGGATGGAAAAAATGAGGCGGAATATGATATTCGCAGACATCTAATAGAACATTTAAATATTGTGGATGCAATAATTGGTCTTCCCGCAAAAATGTTTCACGGTGCAAAACTTCCTGTCATTGTAATGATTTTAAAGAAAAAGCGTAATGGAAATTCAGACAATATTCTATTCATAGACGCAAGCAAATATTTCACTCCTGAAAAAAATGCAAATATCATTACAGACGAGGATATTGATCGAATATATAACGCATATGTAAATAGAGTTGACATTGAGAAATTCTCTCATGTGGCGTCGCTAGATGAAATAAGAGAGAATGATTATAATTGCAATGTTCCTCGCTATGTAGATAGTTTCGAAAAAGAGGAAATTATAGACATAAAAGCACAGAATACTGTGATAAAAAAATGTACCCAAAAATCAGATGCTATCGATAAAAAATTAGAAAACTTTTTTAAAGAACTAGGGTTGGAGGCGTAGAAAAGAATGCCTGTATTGAGATTTAAGGACGCAAACGGACATGCTTTTGAAGCCCCTGATGAGCTTACGATCCATGATCTGTTCGATAAAGTAAAAACAACAAATAAAGACGGTCAGAACAAGAACGTGATTACAAACTCTGCAGAACACGGACTTATTCCACAAAGGGATTTTTTTGACAAAGATATCGCCGTTGATGGAAACACAAGTAAATATACAATAATAACGGACGGAGATTTCGTCTACAACCCAAGAAAATCGTCTACTGCTCCATATGGTCCGTTTAATTGTTATACGCGGAAAGAGCCAGGCATTGTATCGCCCTTGTATTTTTGTCTAACTCCAAAAAACAAAGAATTTACTCCGTATCTGTTATATTATTTTGCTAGTCCGGCATGGTATTCATATATTTACCATAATGGCAATCAGGGCGGTGCTAGGCATGACCGTGTAGGCATGACGAATTCTCTATTACAAGGAATTCCTGTTACGCTTCCTTGCCTTGAAGAACAGAAAAAAATCACTACATTTCTTTCTTTGTATGACGAATATGTAAAAACGCAAGAGAATAAAGTTGATGCGTTAGAAAAACGCCGTAAAGGGTTGCTCCAACAGATATTTTCAAAGGATATACGATTTAAAGATGAAGAAGACAATGAATATGCAGACTGGCAAGAGATGTCTTTGGATTCCGTGTTGTTAGAATACAATGAAAAAAGTTCCAAAGATGGCATCTACGAACACGTTTCTTTGACTAAAGAAGGTGTTATTCCTAAAACTGAGCGATACAATCGGGATCATTTAGTGACACACGAAGATAAAGAATATCGTGTAACCCATTTAGACGATATTTGTTACAATCCAGCAAATCTTAAATTCGGTGTTATATGCAGGAACAAATATAAAGATGCTATCTTTTCGCCAATATATGTAACTTTTAAGGTAAAAAAAGGCTTTATTCCTGCTTTCGTTGAAAGGCTCCTTGTCCGTAATTCTTTTATTCAAGAAGCTTTACAATACCAGGAAGGGTCAATATATGAGAGAATGGCCGTGAGTCCAGAGGATTTGCTTTCAATGCCTATTGATATGCCTTCATTGCCTGAACAAAAGAAAATTGCTCAATTTTTCGATTTGATAGACAAACAGATTCAAGTTGAAAAAGACAAACTCGAAGCAATTAAGCTAGTAAAGAAGGGCCTACTGCAACAGATGTTTGTCTAATTACAATTCTAGGAACCATCGAAGGATCTAGCTTTTCTTAAAAGTTACATGAATACGAAAACCGAATTATCACATCATAAAAATCTCATGAAACAATGGGATAAATATAAACGCATGCTGTCACGGAAGTTAGGAGGAATACCGAGAGGATGGTTAATTTTGAGTGATTATTGCCTAGATGATCCCCATAAAAATGCTTGTGTGACGTTTACAATCTCTCCTATGCAGAATCTATATGTCCTTGGAAAACAACTTCGAGAAGCGTTGCCAAGGGATTTCAAAGATATCGGCACTGTACCTGAAGAGACATTGCTCTTTTTAAGGGATTATAAATATTTCTTTACTATTTCTATCATTCTTACTGATATTAATAAATCGGAAATCGTTAAAGATCTGCAAAATATGGTGCAGTACATATGTGATAACTACACCAAAATGCCTCCGGCAATGATTTATCGTATTAAAAAATTTCGTGAATACTTAAAACGAAAAAATAAAAATCATAATGTTCTCAAGAACCTTTCTCTAGTAGCTCTCATATTTTCTCAGATTGTCGAATTTTTGAGTATTAAGCACTCTGCCAAACAAATACAATGGATTTCTGACCGAGATGATGTATTAAACATCGAAGGCGGTATCATTTTCGACATTATCAATATAATAACGACTCGATTAATCCGGGGACGTCGTCGATCGATTTCTCTGGGGGTAGGGCTTGAAGACAAAAAAGCTGGAGAATATGGTTTTGATGTGTTTATTCGGTATCCAGACATTGTCGCGGGAGCAGTATCTTCTTTAGATTACGAAAAGCACCGGGTAACTAAGCCAAAGCATTTAGAATTACTTATAAATTCAGTTTTTAAGAATCCTAATATTTTAATGCTACAACTCAAAAACGAGCGTTTAAATTTGATCAGATATGTACCAAACCCTAAATTTTCTTCCTCAGCCATTATACGGGTAGAAAAGGATAAGAATTTAATTCCACAAGCTCCTAGTAACCTTTGCTAGTTTTTATTTAGTGTCCAAATTTTACTGTTGCTTAAAATTATAGTGTCCAGAAGTATGTAGGTTGGCATAATAAAAATCGGGCATTTTCCCGTATAATTGCGGGGGTGGGGATATACGTTATAGTGTCCAAATTGTGCCCACCACTTTCATAGTTTTTGGCTTTCTTGTTAGCAGATTCTTAGTAGTTCTCGACGAAGAAGTATAAAAATAAATCGCGCACAAAAAGCACGCGATTTTTAGGCCAAATTCTGCCCTATTTTGAAGCAGTTTATCGACGACAAAAAAATAAGAACCACTATGAAAGTGGCTCTTTAAAAGTGCGCCCAACAGGAATCGAACTTGTATCTTCAGCTCCGCAGGCTGACACTCTATCCATTGAGCTATGGGCGCGAAAAACGAAACACAAATCAACTACACAAATTTTGCTACTTAATTAGTATAGCATTTTACAAGATTCGTTTCAATTCTTAAAACCTTACTCCGACGCGCGCACGTAATGCTGTCTCTGTTTTGGAGTCCGTCTTGTAATAGCGGGGCAGCTCCGTCGTTTGGTGGCGCAAGATATTCCCCTCTACACCGACAAAAACCACCTTCCACACATTTACCTCAACACCTAATCCGGCCATCCAGTAAGGAATATTTTTCTTTTCACTACCCGGCCATTTGCGCGTTGCGATGGGATTGGAGGTATGGTCATAATTTAGCTGATGTTCCGTGCGACCATATCCAAGTAGCGCGTACACACGCGGGGAGGTATTGGGTGAGAGCGTAAATTTAACCACGCCCGCCAAGCGGTTTGTTTCGTAAGAAGACACGAAAGCTTGTTTCATCTTTTCGTCCCCAAACTGCGTCATTTCCGCGCCGATGGACAGCCACGTTAGCGGCGCCCACAAAGCACGTACATCCCAACCTTTCAAGGCGGATGTATCCAAATCTTCCTCTTTTGTTTCCATTTTCTGAGATGAAAGCTGATAAGCGACAGATATTTCCCCATGCAACAAGGAAGAAATCGCCGAGGAAGATTCCCCAGCCCGATACACCGGAGAAGACAATGCGGGCATAGTCATCCCACACAAAACGAAGAACACCCAAGCAAGTTGTTTCATAGTTATATTTTATGAAACTCTTCCCGGGTGATAAATAATCAGTATTAGTTAGAAATTATTTTTGTATGATGTGTACGGCAAACCCGCCGATTTCGTCTTGCAGGTAAACCACGCGCAACGAGCCATCTTCGTTATAATCGGCGCTTTTCCAGTTGAACTTAGCGCCGCGCTGCTCCAAATACCACGCAGCACGGGCAGGATGATTGGTAGCAATAGCAATATGTCCATGCGTGCCGTAAAACATTTTTTTCATGGCTTCGATGTACGGCCCGGCAAAATAAGCTCCGCCCTTATCGGTTTTAGTAAACCCGAACAAATGTTCAAATTGGTCGGCGGTGTTTTCGGCCTCTTTTACATTGGGGTGGTTGATCCCCACGTGGCGCAGTTCAAACCCAAGCATTTTTTGCAAAGATTGTTGTGCACGGTGGGTAATTTCTTCCCATTTTTGCTTTTTAACGTCACTTACGAGCACAAGTTTATTGGCACATTGCGCCAAAACCGTAGAACCGTCCAGCAAATTGTTCCCCTTACGCAGCAGAAAAGGTGCTTGTGCCTTTTTAGAAATACCTGTGGTGCCTACAATAAAATCAACTCGGTTGGTCTTATCGTACAGGCCTTGCACGCCGATAAGTACTTGCGGATAACGCGTGTGCATTTTTTTCACTGCAGGGGCCAGGCTTTTGTCCCACGGTATAATGATTCCCCGGATGCCGCCCTTTACCAAAGCGTCCGCGGCGCGCAGGATATTTTGCTCATCCAGGGCCGGAATAGCGGCAAATAAACCGATGTTATAAACTTGGTCCCGAAGTTTTTTAATCATGCCGCCTTATCCTTTTCAATTTGCGCTAAAAGTAGTTGAATAGCATGCACAGACCCACGCCCGATGTTGCGTTCACGCGTGTGAGAAATCAGCAATTTTTCGGCCACCGTTCCTTTGGGGCCGGCTACGGCTACCCACACGGTTCCTACCGGTTTGTCCTTTGTGCCACCGTCCGGACCGGCAACACCCGTTGTGGAAACGGCATATTGTGCCCCTAACGCCTTGCGGGCACCTTCGGCCATCTGGCGGGCAACAAGCTCACTAACAGCTCCGTATTTTTCCAAATCTTGCGGGTTAACACCCAGCACATTGACTTTGACCTCGTTGGCATAGGCCACCACGCCACCCAAAAAATATGAGGAAGCGCCCGACATGGAGGTAATCATATGGGCAATATTCCCTCCCGTGCAGCTCTCAGCGCTGGCTACGGTTGCACCGGTATTTTTTAGGCGCAGGAGGAGATCTTCGCGGCTTTCCCCTTCGTTGGACGGCTGATAGGGTAAATCTTGCAAGGCAGCCAGTAGTTTTTCGTAGAATACATCCAATTTTTCCACCGCGGCGCCTTTGGCCGTTAAACGAAGTCGCACGTATCCCTCACTAGGCAAATACGCCAGGCTTATTCCATCGGGCAAGGCACTTTCGAAATCAGCTAATTTAAGAGCGATCTCCGACTCCGGGATATCAAATACCGTTATCATTTTAAAGCGCAAAAACAAGTCTGTAAATTTAGCCTTTAGACGGGGCAATACTTCGTGGTGCATCAAGTATTCGGTTTCAAATGGAACCCCAGGCAAAGAAACGAGTACCTTCTTTTTGTGGTCAAACCACATCCCGCTGGCCGTTCCCTTAAGGTTACGCAAAGGGATGCATTTTTCGGGCAAGAGCGCCTGGGAAACATTATATTTATTCATCCGGTTGGGGATATCGGCAAACATCTCCTCGAGCCAGTGATACACTTCTTTATTTTCAACTAATGGGCAATCAAAGTATTCGGCCAGTACTTTTTTGGTAAGGTCATCTTTGGTAGGGCCCAGTCCGCCGGTCATTAGCACCACATCCGCGCGCAAAAAAGCATCGTTAATGGCACGCACGATGGCATTGCGCTCATCGGCTACCGAGCGCATTTCCACGGTTTCTGCGCCTAATTTTGTTAGTTCCCGGGCCATAAAGCGGGAGTTGGTATCTAAAATCTGCCCTAATAGAATTTCGTCTCCAATGGTAATAATAACAGCTTTCATGGAACCTCCTGTAAGACGATAGTTTCCCTTATTGTAGCATATTTAAATTCACAAACAACAAGGGGAACGCGCGTAGCGTTCCCCTTGTTTATTATGTAACGTAATTTAAATTATTCTACGACCAGTACCGAGCGACCATCTTTTTCTTCGGCGTACGGGTCGAGGGTATTTTTACCGTCGATAACATACAAGAACTTATAGGTACCCGGGGCAATAGAAAGCGTCGTTTCCCAATAGTCACCCACTTTTTTAAGGGCTTGCGGCTTAGACATGGTAAATCCGCTCACTACGGAAACTTTGTTCCCCTCACCAAACCAGCGGAAAGTGACTTTGCGGTACTTACCGGTTGTGGGCGTGATGATGATACTTTGCTTGACTTCTTTAGGAGCAGGAGTTTGGGTAGCAGGAGCCATTTCTACCACGACAGGCTCAACCGCCTTCACAGGTTCAGCCGTTTTCACGGGCTCTTTGACAGGTTCCTCTGGTTTTACTTCCTCATGTGCGGCTATCGGCTGCACCGATGTATCCGCCACAGTTACCACTTCCTCTTCCGTAATTACAGGCAACGTCTCTTCTTGCGTTTGAACAGTCTCCGTTGTTTGAAACGGAGCTGGGTTAAAAAGTTTCCCCGAAAATTGCTTGTAGAGGAAAAAGCCAAAGACGCACAAAAAAATCACGTCCAGCACGATCAAAAACAACCACATGTCTTTGTTAGAAGACGGTTTTTCTTCAAAATCTTGGGAATTGTTTTGCATAGGGGATCCTATTAAAAAAGCGGGCGAAGGGAATCGAACCCTCGTCTAAAGCTTGGGAAGCTTCCATTCTACCATTGAACCACGCCCGCACAAATTTAACGACAACTTATTGTAGCAAAATTTACTTTGCCATACAATCATTTTCCCGCCACGGGTAACGTTTTAATAAACGCCAATGCATCGGCCCTGGTGTGGATTTTTCCTTCCACCTGCGCCTCAGCTACAGCTTCCAAAATTTCCCCCACCGCTGGCCCCGGTTTAAGGTGCAACACGTTCATGATATCCACCCCGGTCAAAATTTTATCCGGACGAACTAACGCAGGTCGCTCAAAGTACTGCTCTAACATAAAGTTGAGCACTTGCAAGTGCCGTAGGGTTTTGCCGATATTTTTGTAGCGTTCTGCCTGGGCAATCGTCATCAGGCGTTCCCCGCTTTTGGGCAAGATGCGCCGCAACTGCGTGTCCGTCACATAACTGGTATAATCGGCCCAACATAAAAATAACAGGGGAATGGCCGCATCGCCCAAATCACGGAAAAAATGATACACCCCACGGCGGGTCAACACATCATTACTGGCCAGGTTGGACGGGCGTAAATGCTCGCCAATCATGGCACAAATCAAACGCGTGTCAGCCTTACTGTAATGCAGTTTATCAAGCACTTTGCGCGCCATACGCGCCCCTTGTTGCTCGTGATAGAAAAATCGCAAACGTCCTTTATGCATTTTGGCGGTAGACGGCTTGGCAATATCGTGCAGAAGCGCCGTCATTTTTAGTAACGGTTTGTTGACGGCAAACGGCCTAAGTTGCGAGGCAAATTTGGGGAATGCTTTATCCAAATGGTTCAGTACATAATCCATGCGTTTGCATACTAAAAGTGTGTGTTTGAGCACTCCCCCCTTTCCATAATATACTTCGGCACAGGGGCGTTGGTCTTCCAAAAAGGGAAACAAAGCCGTAAGCAGCCCACATTTGTCCATTTGCAACAGAAAATCATATAACACACCGGGTACGGCAAATAAGCGGTCCAATTCTTCTTTAATGCGCTCACCGGCCGGTTGGCTAATCAAAGCCGCGTCCTTTTTGATTTGAATTAACGTATTGGGAGTAATCTTGAATTTGAGTTCGGCCGCACAGCGAAACGCCCGTAACATCCGCAAAGGGTCTTCCTCAAAGCGTGTTTTTCCATTGATACGAATAAGTTTATTTTTTAAGTCGGCCAGGCCGCCCGTTTCATCTACAATTTGAGCCCGCCGTATACGTTTTAAAATTACGTGCGCGGTATCGTTTGGACGCGGCGTAACGACAATTTGCGGCTTGGCACTTACAGGATAGGCCAAGGAGTTGAAGGCAAAGTCGCGCCGTTGCAAATCGGCTTTTAGATTTCTGCCCTGATAAGCTGTTAAATCAATTTGAATTTTATCTTCGTGCGTAACCAAGCGCCATACACCCAGTTCCGGGTCCATTTCAAAACTAGCGGCATTGAGACGTTTGGCAAGTGTTTGGGCAACTTGTTTAACTTGGTAAGCCGGTAAGGTAATATCGATATCGCCGGATTGCCGCTTGAGCAGGCTATTGCGCACAATCCCGCCCACATAGTGCCCATCCGGCACTACTTCGGCCAGGATAGCGGCCAACTCCATGGCTACTCCTGTGCAGCAGGGGCAACTGCCCCGGCGGCTATGGCTTTTTTGAGTTTTTCTACCGCATCTTTGCGCAGTTCGCGTTTGAGCACTTTGCGCAGGGCGTTTTTGGGGAGTTCTTCCACGAATTCAAAATCGCGCGGGCGTTTGTAGTTGTCCAAATGAGTTTTCAAGAATTTGCGGAATTCCGCATCAGATACTTCCACCCCTTCTTTTTTTACCGCATAGAGTTTAATAAATTCACCCCCGCGGCCATCCGGCACACCGATAATGGCGCACTCTTCAATAGCCGGGTGCTCGCAAATGATGGCTTCCACCTGGGCAGAAAATACTTTAAGCCCTTTGATGATAATCATGTCTTTCTTGCGGTCTTTGATGAAAATAAATCCATCGTCATCTACTTCCACAATATCGCCGGTTTTAAACCAACCGTCTTCGGTAAACGCATCACGGGTGGCTTTTTCGTTACCCCAATATCCCTTGAATAAGTTGGGGCCTTTTACGCACAGTTCCCCTTCGGTATTGCGCGGGACTTCGTGTCCCTCATCATCTACTACCAATGTGCTTACCGCTGGGATAGCCGGCCCTACTGATTTAATCTTTTGTAATTCTTCGGTATTGACACTTACCACAGGGCTTGTTTCGGTAAGGCCATAACCTTCCAAAATCTTCACCCCGATTTTCTCTTCAAACCGGTCTTTGATTTCTTGGGTAAGAGGGGCCGCTCCTGAGATACCAAACCGCACGTTCTTAAACGGCCAAAAGCGTAAATAAAGTTGCTTTAAGCCCTTTGCTTCTTTGGAAAGCACCGCATAAATCTGCGGAACAGCCAAGATCAGGGTTACTTTTTCAGTTCCCATAGCTCCAAGCCACTTGCTAGCAGGCATTACGTTGGCAACGATAACAACTTTTAGGTTTAGGTACAATGGAATAACTACGCACGTAGTCCACGCAAACGAGTGGAACATAGGCAGTAAACACAAGAATACGTCGTCATCAGTAATTTTAAAAATCTGCGCGCAAGAAATCACGTTGGCAGCCAAGTTCCCGTGGGTAATCATGGCCCCTTTGGGAAGGCCCGTTGTACCGGAGGTATACAAAATAAAAGCCAAATCATCCAGCGTGGCTTGCGCAGAAGCCGTTTCGTCGTGATAGGTGGACTTCTCAATCTCTTTCCAGAAGAATTGGACTTTGTCACACCCTTGCACAGAGGACGGAATTTCATCGGTGGTAAAGATCGTCTCCACCGTAGGCATATTGGGTAAGCACTTTACGTAGTGGCGGATAAATTCAGCTTGCGTAACTACAGCCTTCACCTGGGCATTGTTCAAAATATACTCGATTTCTTCGGGCTTGGTGACCATAAAGTTCATCGGGATTGCCACCGCCCCCAACTTATATAGTCCGTAGTTCGCTACGACCGTATCGATGGAATTGCGGTGCGCTACCGCCACGCGGTCACCCTTACGGATACCATGTTCAAAGAACATATCAGCCGCGCGGTCCACCTGCATCAACAGTTCGTGATAAGAGACTTTTTTTTCAGTACCTGCTTCCACCAACGCAATTTTATTAGGAAAACGAAATGCGCTATCAGACAAAGAAGTATACAAATCTTTACGGCGAATCATAAGCACCTCACAAAATCGGTATATTTATATTGTAGCATACTTACCAGGGGATATCACCCTTGTCTGGGATCTAAAATATCCCGAAAGGCATCTCCCAGTAAGTTCCACCCTAACACAAATAAGAAAATCGCTCCCCCCGGCACTACGACGGTATACCAATACGCCAACGGATGTCCCGGGGCACCTAATACCCAGTTACGCGCCATGGCAATGAGCTGCCCCCAATCGGCCGTGCCCGGCTGGGCGCCCAACCCCAAAAAGGAAAGCGAGGCCGCTGTAAGCACCACATATCCAATGTCTAAACTGGCTACCACTACGGACGGATAAATAGAGTTGGGTACAATATGCCGCCAAAAAATTCGTCCGCCGCTGGCTCCCAACGTGCGGGCAGCCGTCACAAAACCGCGCTCTTTAACCGATAAGATATCCCCGCGCACCAAACGCGCGTAAGACGGCCACGCCACCGCGGTAAGCGCGATCATCATATTTTTGATATCCGGCCCCAACATAGCCGCAATCACCATGGCCAGCACCAACGAAGGGACCGCAAACACAACATCGGTCATGCGCATAAGCACTTCATCCACTTTCCCGCCAAAATAAGCGGCCACGCCCCCTATCAAAAGCCCAACTAAAAATGCTAAAAGTGTAACGGTAATTCCAATCTTAAATGCCAAGCGCGCCCCCCACACTACGCCATAATAGAGGTCATATTGTTGCTCAGTAGTACCCAACCAATGCTGCGAAGACGGGCCCTGCGGCTCGATTTGGTAACTGGTCTGCGGCAGTTGGTAGGGATTATTCGCATTTTGCACAGGGGCCAGCACCGGGGCAAATAACGCCACCAGCACAAACAAGCTCACCAGGATTAGCCCGGCTAACGAAGTTTTACTTTTGCAAATTCGTTTTAATAAGCGCAATTTCATCGTTTACTCCAAGCGAATACGCGGGTCTACGGCTGTATACAAAATATCGGAAAGCAAATTGCCTACCACAAATAGCACCGCTACCAAGAACGAAAAACCCATAATTCCGGCAATATCGAGTTGTTGGGCCGCCAACACACCAAAGCGGCCAATGCCCGGGTAATCAAAAATAGTTTCCACAATTACTGTTCCGCCCAACAAACGGATAAACTGAATCCCGGCTAGCGTAATCACAGGGATGATGGCGTTTTTCCCGGCATGTTTATAGATAATTTGATACTTGCTTAACCCTTTGGCACGGGCCGTACGCACATAATCTTTGTTGAGTTCTTCGAGCATGGACGAACGCATCACCCGCACCATTAAAGCAAAAGATCCAATACACAACGTCATAGCAGGCAATACCAAGTGAGAGAGCACATCCCCAAACACCCGCCACTGACCGTTAAGTAAACTATCAATGAGTAAAAACCCGGTATAGGTTTTAAAGCCGGCCCCGTGAATAATAATATCGGTTTGAATCGAATATCCCCCCGGGGCAAACCAGTGCAACTGCCCGTAAAACACCATCAGCAGTAGTAACCCCAGCACAAAAATCGGTAATGAAAATCCACCCACGGAAATAAACCGCGCCACAATATCTTGCCATCTGTCTTTGTGCACGGCCGAAGCCGCCCCAAACCACACGCCGAAAAACACCACTAAAATCATGGTGAGCACCGCCAGCTGGATGGTAGCCGGCAAGTATTGCTTGAGCGCCTGCGCCACAGGCATATTCGCGCTGGGGCTATATCCCAAATCTCCGTGTACCGCATTTTTAAGCCAGCGGCCGTATTGTTTAAACACATTATCGCGCAACCCATACTGACGGATAACTTCTTCCAATGCGTTCATTTGGCGCGGATCTTTTACGTATAAAGAGGCGCGCATTTCGGGACTCAAGCGCTGGGTCAAGAAAAAGAGTAAAAAGGTAACGCCTAAAATCACCAGCGGCAACAAACAAAGACGGCGCAAAATATAACGGGTCATCTTTTTCCCCCTTCTATCGTGGGAACAGCCGCAAGCAACGTTTTCGTATAGGTTTGTTTAGGGGCTGAAAATAATTGTTCGGCTGGGGCATTTTCCACGATTTTTCCATCGTGCATAACTGCAATATCATCACATAAAAATCGCGCGACTGCAAAATCATGCGTAACAAAAAGCATAGACAATTTGCGCGTTTGCGCAATATCTTTAAGTAAATTCAAAATTTGCGCCTGCACCGAAACATCCAACGCAGATACCGGCTCGTCCGCAATTAAAACAGAGGGGTTCAACGCCAACGCACGCGCGATGGCAATACGCTGGCGTTGCCCGCCGGAAAATTCATGGGCAAAGCGGTCCAAATACGCGCTGTCTAACTGCACGGAGGCCAACAACTCGCACAGGTATTTTTCGCGCGCGGATTTATCCTTGTAAAGGCCGTGGATATCCAGCGGCTCGCCGACTAATTGGCGCACGGTTAGGCGCGGGTCCAAACTGGCGTACGGATCTTGATACACTACCTGCATTTCCCGACGTAACGCACGCCACTCTTTTTTATTAAGCGCGGCAATATTTTTACCATTGATTTCTACGCTGCCCGACGTAATAGGCTCAATACCCAAAATCACTTTGCATAGCGTACTCTTTCCACAACCCGACTCGCCCACCAACCCGAGTACCTTGCCTTTTTCCAAGGTAAGATTAATACCGCGCAACACTTCTTTGTACGTCGCGGTGCCCAACCAAGGTTTGCGCACATAGGTTTTTGTAAGATTACTTACTTGCAGAGCGGCGGTCATTTCCCCTCCTGTAAATAGCAGCGGGTTTGCCGATTTCCTTGTTTAAACAAGGGCGGGCACGTTTCAAAACATTTTGCCATTGCTTTAGTACAACGCGGGGCAAATGGACATCCTTTCAAAATTTCCCCGGGCCGCGGCGGCGTTCCGGCGATGGCAGGTAAACGCTCGGCTTTTCTGCGGGTGCTGGCTAGCGAGTCCAACAATCCTTGCGTGTACGGATGCAACGGACGCATAAATAAATCTTGCGCGGGAGCGTGTTCCATACATTGCCCGGCATAGAGCACCAAAACTTCGTCGGCAATTTGAGCCGCCACCGCCAAGTTATGTGTAATAAAGATAACAGACATCCCGTTTTGGCGTTGTAACTCTTTAATCAGTTTTAAAATTTGCGCTTGAATAGTAACGTCTAGCGCGGTGGTTGGCTCATCGGCAATTAAAATATCGGGCGAGAGCGCCAGGGCCATAGCAATCATCACACGCTGACACATGCCTCCGGAAAATTGAAACGGATATTCGTTTAGGCGCTTTTCGGCGTCAGCGATGCCCACTTGCGTAAGAAGTTCGACGGCTTTTTTACGGGCGGCCACTTTGAAAATTTTTCGGTGAGCGCGCAATGTTTCGGTAAGTTGCTCGCCGATGGTCAGCACCGGGTTTAAGCTGGACCCCGGGTCTTGGAAGATCATGGCAATTTTGCTGCCGCGCACTTTACGAAGGGATTTTTCTTTGCACGCCAACAAATTTTTATCGTTATAAATGATTTTCCCGCTGCTCACGCGCGCATTGGGAGCCAACAGTTTTAAGATAGAGAGTGCTTGTACGGTTTTCCCGCTGCCGGACTCCCCCACCACCGCCAACACTTTACCTTTGGGTAAGTTGTAAGAGAGGTCATGCAGCACCGGAACTGTGCCGTTCTCGGTTGCAAAGTTAAGTGATAAATTTTCTACGCGTAAAATCGGCTCCGTCATACGTGTACATTATAGCAATTTACGACATAAAAATCCCCCAGCTTGTGCCGGGGGAAATTGTTAACAATTCCTCTTCATTATTGAGGGCAGCAAGTTACATTCACATAATGGACTCTACTTTCGAATACAGTAACACCGCCTGACGGTCCCTGTTGTCCCCCAAGGGCATTTTTATTTACACAGTGATATCTCGGAGGATTAGCAGGATGGCCCCATGGATCTATTGAATTAACACACTCTTGATCGGCTCTACAGTGAGGATTACAAAAGTATGAGCCAACGCCACCAGTAGGGGTCGACGAATAGACATCAATACAAGTCAATTTTTCCGACAAATCACTCGGACAAGTGAATGACTCATCTTCATCCCCATTGCATGTATCCGTAATTCCATCATAATAGCTTATCTCTTCTCCGCCAGCTTCACACTCTTCGACTTCCGTACATTCACCTTGCCACGCACCGGCTTCCCAACTACCGGTAGATTGATTACACGTATACGTGCGCGTTTGCGTGCCCGGTATTCCTTGGGGACATGCTTGCGTTTCATCATCCGGTTGTGTGAAACAAGTACAATTCGCTTTTTCACTCGCCGTTAAATCAGTATCCTCACCTGTAAAATTTACCTTGTGTCCATCTTCACAACGCCATCCGCTTTTCTTACCGCAAGAAGAACTGGTGATCACTTCCTCCGTTCCCGTACATTCCGGTTCCGGCGCCGGGTCGAGACAGTCTCTGCTAGTTTCTTCATATTCACAATCTTCATTTAGTGTATAGTAAATAGTTCCATCTTGTGGACTTGGACATATTTCCGTTTTAGTGGTAGGCAAGTTACATTCCGGTTCCGGGTCCGGTTCCGGTTCCGGCTCCGGCTCTGGTGCGCCCTCTGCTGCACATTCAATGTTCGCTACTGCAACATAACTAGCACAAGACGGATAATTCTTACCCAAACTATTACAATCTGCCCCTTCGCAG
>CADBYN010000011.1 GCA_902798835.1 Candidatus Avelusimicrobium bubulum
ATGAGAATGCGGAGGCGAATTTTGTGGCACTCAAGATTATTGGGATGCAGAGGGATTATCCGAGTTATAGTGATTTTGCGGTGCTGTATCGGACGAATGCGCAGTCGTATGCGTTTGAGAAGGCGTTTATGGAAATGCACATACCGTATAAAATCGTGGGTGGGGTGAGATTCTATGACCGCAAGGAGGTGAAAGATGCGCTGGCGCTATTGAGGCTTACGGTAAATCAGCGGGATAAGGTGAGTCTGACGCGGGTGGTGTCGAATGTGTTGTCGGGGGTGGGGGAGGCGAGCCTCGCTAAGATTATAATGGCGGTGGATGCGATGGAGGGCACAGAGCCGTTATGTGATCCGGATTTACCAGAGGTGCTGAAGGCGGGGAAGGCGCGAAATGGGTTAATGCGGTTGGTGAATTTCTTGAAGGGGGTCGAGATGGGTGATAATCCTGGTGAAGTTGTGAAGCGTGCTGTGGAATTTTTTGACTTTCGGGTATTAACTGATGATGGGACACCGAGTGGGGAGGAGCGAATGGGGAACCTTGAGGTGTTGGCGGCGCAGGCGTCGGAGTATGAGACGCTGGATGAGTTCTTGGCGGATGCTTCGTTGATGTCTTCGGCTGATGAGGTGAATTCGGGGAATGCGGTGACGCTGATGACGATGCATGCGGCGAAGGGGTTGGAATTTCCGGTAGTTATCTTGGCGGATTTATCACGCAAAGAAACGGGCGCTTCCGGCACGCTTCCGGCGCACTTATTTTCGTGGCAGTACAACATGTATGGACTACGCGCGGGAGCTTTGTGTGATGTAAATTTGGCATTTTTAGAGGAAGAACAAAAAAAACACAGCCGGTGTGAAGAAGTGCGTATCTTATATGTGGCACTCACGCGCGCCCGCGAAAAACTCATACTGGTAGCTGATAATCGTGAAGGGGCAGCTAAAGCAGCTCGTGCTTTTATATCGGCGGGAATTTTTCCGGATGGGCAAAGCCAATCGATGAGTGAGTTGGCTATACCGGTGCACTATTTCCCGTATCAGGATCCGCGTACGTTTATATATCAACAGGAAACCTCTCAACACGCCGTGGATACAATTGCCTCTTTGGAACAATGGAAACCTGCGTATGAAAAACGCCTAAAAGAGTATCACGCTTTGCTGGCTGCTTCACACCAACAAACCCCTAGCGAATTGGAGGGAGCTGATTTATTTACGGAAGAACAATATCGTGGGGCGGAATTAGGAACCGTGTGCCACTATGCGCTAGAAGCATTATTTACGCAAACAGGAATATCGGTAGGGCAAGCTTGTGAAAGAGGGGCTAAACGCGCCGGAGTTCCTGCCCGCCGTGAAGAAGCCGTAGCCGTGCTTACCCCGTTCGTTTCATCTGGGGTATATAATGTACTCAAGTCTTGCAAACTTTTAGCGGCCGAAATGCCCTTTGCGCTGACACTTGCGGATCAAACCGTGCAAAACGGAATTATGGATGCCGTATTTGAACGGCCTGATGGGACATTGTGGGTAGTCGATTATAAGACAGACCACGTTGCTGCGGGTGAAGAAGTGGAATTATTTTCCCGGAAATACCGGGCACAACTTGCCGTGTACAAACAGGCTGCAAAACAAATTTTTACCGGCAAAACCGTGCGCGCCAGCGTGATTTTTGTGCGTACGTTTGCGGTAGTGGATTTATAAAAGTTACAATATAAAAATACAAGAGGAGAAATTATGTTTGACAAATTAGGACAGCTCAAAGATTTGTGGAAACTCAAAGGGCAAATGGAAGAAATGAAAAAACGTCTTGACGCCATGGTGATCAAGGCAGATAGCCCAAAACATTTAATAGAAATTACGCTTAACGGTTCCATGGAGATAAAAGAAGTCAAAGTGGATCCGTTGGTTAAAAACGTAAGCGAAGCCGAACTAGGTGAAGAAATAAAAGCCGCTTTCAATAAAGGAATTCGCGACTGCCAAGTAATGGCTGCACAAGCCATGGGCAGCAATTTTGGGATTCCCAACGCTTGAGCGTTGCCGGCCTTGCGTGTTATGCAATACCGCCGCTTAGGGAAAACAAATCTAACCGTTTCTGAGGTTGGCTTGGGCGCTTGGGCGCTGGGCGGCGGGTACGATTGGGGGAAAACGTCCCTGCAGGCTGTACAAGAAACCGTAAACACAGCTTTGGAAGCGGGAATTAATTTAATCGATACAGCCCCTATCTACGGCAATAGCGAAGAATTACTCGGCCGCGCTTTGATAGGACAACGACAAAAAGTTTTTCTATCCACCAAATGCGGGCTTGTAAAAAACGGTTCTTGGACCGATCACGATTTGCGCGCCTCAACGATAGTTACCCAATTGGAAAATTCCCTTCGTTTTCTGCGTACCGATTATATAGACATTTATCTTATTCATTATTTAGATCCGCATGTGCCGTGGCAGGAAGTTTTCAATACACTTAGCAAGCTGCAAATGCAAGGAAAAATCCGCCACGTTGGGGCTTGTAATATCCCTGCCGAGGTACTGCAAAAAATGGCGGATACGGGCATGTTGGGTTGCGTACAAGACGAATTATCGTTGTTGCACCCACAGAAAGCAAAACACGTTTTGGAAATTTGCCGCGCGCATGATTTGGGCTTTATGGCCTATGGGCCGTTGTGCGGCGGAATTTTAAGCGGGAAATATCAACGCGAGCCGAATTTTCGCCGTGCGGATGCGCGTAACTATTTTTATAAATGTTACCGCAAAGAAGCCTTTGAAAAAGCGCAAGGGTTGGTAAAGCGGGTGCGGTGCGTAGCTGAGCAAAAGCAAGCCAAGCCCGCGCAAATTGCCCTCGCTTGGGTGTTAGCGCAAACAGGAGTAACTTGCGCGTTGGCAGGAGCGCGCAGCAGCGAACAAGCCCGGCAAAATGCGGGCGGATGTGAGGTGCAACTAGATACGGAGGAAATATGCAGCTTGCAGAAATAGAAAATTACGTTACCAAGTTGCTGCCCAAAGTAGGGGTCAATAAATTGCGCGAGCTGGTGCGTCTTCTTTACGAAATTAATAAGCGCGATCATGCCCCGCTGAGTGAAATTTTACCTGCCGATAAAAATTTAACTTTTGAACGTGCTAAAAAAATTCTATTGCAAAAGCGTTATCCCGTTAATTTTAAAACCGCGCGTAAAGATCAATTCTATTTACCTAAATTGGAATTAGACTCTGTCCAGCAGGCCGATTTAACCCCGCGTCCGTTTTCGCCTAAAACAATTTACCTGGAAACTTCTGTGAAAGATACGCCGCTGGCTCAGCGTGTGCGCGCGGCTTTTCCGCAGGCCGATTTTCACCAGACGGATGGTAAGACACAGGTGGGCAGCCCCTATTTTTCACGCCGGTTAGATACCTTGTTTATTCATCGCGAGAAGTATGATTTTTTAAAACCTTGTCCGTGCAGTTGCGGCTCGGCCGGATGTGGGTACAATTTGGTAAACTTAGGGTTTGGTTGCCGCTTCGAGTGTGAGTATTGCTTTTTGCAGCAATACCAAAATTTGCACGCGGTGCTATTGCCGGCCAATGTGGATGAGTTTTTAGCAAAAATAGACGAGGGGAAATTTCGTAAGGGGTTATTTGACCGTCCGCGTATCGGCAGCGGAGAATTTACGGATTCTTTAGTATTTGATGACCTTACGCAATATAGTGCGCAGATCGTACCGTTTTTCCGCGCGCGTGCGCACTTGCAGTTTGAGTTCAAAACAAAAAGCACAAACATCGGCGGACTTTTACGAGCCGGCGGCGCGGAAAATGTGATAGTTTCCTGGTCGGTCAACGCCGCACCGATTACCGATCGTGCCGAGCATTTTACACCCAACTTGTCGGCGCGTTTAAAAGCCGCGTGCGAAGTGGCGCGTGCCGGATACCGATTGGGGTTTCACTTCGATCCGGTAGTAATTTACAACGGGTATCAGCAAGATTATGCACGTACCGTGCAAGAAATGGCAGATACGCTGCCCCATGATAAAATTGCGTGGATTAGTGTAGGTACGTTGCGTTTTAGCCGCGAGCTCAAAAAACAAATTGAAACCCGTTTCCCGCACAATACAATTTTAGATGGTGAATTTTTACTCGATTTTGACGGCAAAATGCGCTATAGCGTAGCGCAACGCTTGGAAGCCTATCAATTTTTAGTGCCGCTACTTCGTAAAACTTTTCCCAAAGCCGTTGTCTATTTGTGCATGGAAGATCCGCAAGTGACGGGCCAATTTTAAGCGGATGGGTTACAAACCTTTTCCGATTCTTTATTGACCATCGTGGATACATATCCCTCCTCATAATCAATTGACATTTCCTCCATGTTTTCAGTGTAAAACGGCAGAATAATCCCATTACTGGTAATTTCGGCTGAAAACCAAGATGGTATAATCGTCAAGGTCAAATTTTCAAAAGGACTTGAAATTTCTGCAAAAAGTTATATACTATCAGTAGAAAGCGAAGAGCTTTCTTTATTTGCATGAAGGGAGCTAACTTATGGATAAAGGTTTTACGTTAATTGAACTGCTGGTTGTTGTAATTATTATTGCCGTTTTAGCCGCCATTGCGCTTCCGCAATACCAAAAAGCGGTGTGGCGTTCTCGCGCAACGGAAGTAAAAGTGTTTGCTAAAAACATGGCCGATGCACAAATGATTTACCGCTTGCATAACGGTACATATGCGCAAGATTTTTCCGAATTAGATATTAAATTTAAGGAGAACTAATATGAAGAAATTTCTAACGGGTATTTTAGCTCTTTCACTTTTAAGCATCGCGTCTGTAGCATTTGCTCAAAAGGTTGGGATATGTGAACAAGCCGGGTATACATGGTCTGTGGAACAAGGGAAATGTGTTCCTTCCAGTGCTGAACACCCATGTAATAAAGATTGTGTTTATAGTGAGGAAGAGGGTAAGTGTGTCTGTAAGCAAACAAACAAGATGTGCAAAGGTAATTATGTATGGAATGAAACATTGGGAGAATGTGTTGCTCTAACGTGTAAAACTCCTGCCGTTTGGAGTGACATACAACAAGCTTGCGTTATCCCGTCAGTACAAGATAAATGTAAAAATTCTCAAGTATGGGACGCAGAACTAGGACAATGCGTAAACCCTGACGAGCAGGAAGAATCGGAGCGAGAAGAACTTGTTAATGTTCCTGAATTGAAAAATTTTATACTTGAGCAGACAACGTATTTGCCAAATGAAATTTATTTTGAGTTTGTTCCAAAAGGTAGGGACGATTTTAATTTGCTTATTAGGTTAAGCAGCCAAGGAGGACGGGATATTTTGGAAGGATGGTGTAAAGGGGACGAAGCAATGTGTAAAGCCGTAGGCAACGGAAGAACGTGTAGCGATGAAAACTATACAGGAGACGCTATGTGGTGTTTCAAATGGAAGTAATCTAGCGGTTGGTTTGTATATTAGTAAATATTCCCCGGCTCAAACCGGGGATATTTATTGGGGCAGTATTTTTCAAATGTCCATAATCAGGAGCCTTTTTCACCATAAGCAGTACAATTGAGAAGCGTTGTTAGCCCCTATGGATGGTCGATTTGAGGTATAATATAGCACTTAATTCAGGGCAGGTGTTTTTTTGTAAAATATAAGTATCTTATGTTTGAAGGATTTTTATGAAAAAATTAGCAATTCCCGGTTGGATTAAATCTTACTTTACCTTTTTTCTGGTCAATTGGTTTATTTTTGGCGTTTTTCGCGTGATATTTCTAGGGGTGTATCATGCTGCTTTGCCCGCTAATCCGTGGCGCGAACTCTGGACCACGTTCTATATTGGGGCCAAGTTTGATTTTCGCCTGGCGGCCTTTTTGTCTGCTCTGCTGGGGATTTACCTGACCGTTTGCGCATTTTGGAAAGGCGCGCGTCGTATTCACAAAGTGATGTCAGCTCTCTACGGTGTGTTGGAAGCGGCCGTTATGCTGGTTTATTTTGCTGACTTTGGACACTACGCCTACATCTCTATGCGTATCAATTCTTCCTTTATCAAATATTTTGAAAATCCGTTGATCTCGCTGCAAATGGCGTGGGAGACGTATCCCGTAATTTGGGGAACGCTGGCGCTTTTGCTTTGCGGATTTATTGGCTATTTCTTTGTATTGCGTTTACTCAAAAAAGCATTTGAAAAAGAAGGAAATTATCGTTGGAAAGGAAAATTGGCCTGGTTTTTGGTGGGGTTTGCTATTACCGCAGCGCTTGGTTTTGGGCAGATCAGCCAATACCCGCTTCGCTGGAGTAACGCCTATCACTCCACCAATCAGTTTATTTGCAACTTAACCTTAAACCCCATTTTGAATATTTTTGATACGGCCCGTTTCGTAAAAGCAGATAGTTTTGATGAAACCAAAACGCGGGAATATTATGATGAAGTTTCTAAATTTTTACAGGTGCAAAATCCAGACAAAGAAAAACTCTCATTTGCGCGCGAAATCAAAGATCAACCGTCTGAAAATCAACATGATTATAACATCGTAATTATCTTTATGGAATCGTTGGCGTGGAATAAGATTTCCATGACCAACCCGGATTTGGACCCCACCCCCTTTGTGCGGGAACTGGCGGAAAAATCAATCTTATTTACCAATTTCTTTTCGCCCACTTCCGCTACGGCGCGTGCCGTATTTGCCACGGTAACTAATATCCCGGATGTGTCCTCGTTTAAAACCAGTTCGCGCAATCCGCTTGTGGTAGATCAGCACGTAATTATAAATGCGCTAAAAGACTACGAAAAATATTATTTTATCGGTGGAAGTGCCAACTGGGGCAACATCCGCGGTGTGTTGGAACATAATATCAATAATATCCACATGTACGAAGAAGGACAGTTTAAAAATGAACATCGCAACGATGTGTGGGGGATTTCGGACCTGGATCTATTCCGCGAGGCTAACCGTGTACTCACCGAAGAACAAGCCAGCGCTAAACCGTTCTTTGCCATTATTCAAACCGCAGGGTATCACCGCCCTTACACAATTCCCGATGATAACGCCGGGTTTAAAAGTATCGACATCGGCGAAGATTTGGCGCACAAGCGCAGTTTTGTGAGTGTGGCAGAATATAATTCACTACGCTTTTCGGATCATGCGTTGCGGGAGTTTTTTAAATTGGCCGAAAAATCACCCTACTATAAAAACACAATTTTCTTTATTTTTGGCGATCATGGTCTGTCTGCTCCCCAATCGGAAAATATGCCGCGCGGAACGGTGGAATGGAACTTGATTAATCATCAAATCCCGCTGATTATCGCAGGCGCGCCGATTAAAAAACCCCAGGTCATCAGCAAAACGGCCAGCCAGGTAGATATTTTCCCGATTGCGATGGGGCTTTTGGGGCGTGGTTATAAAACGCGCGCGATAGGCCGCGATGTACTTACCACGAATGCGGATGCCGAGCCAGGCGCACTTATTTATGCCTGGGCGCATGCACCGTATGTGATTGGTTTTGTGCAAGGGGAATATTATTATCATAGCCGGGGCGATCAGGAAGGCCTTTATAAGTATGCAGCGCAGAATTTTAAAGAAGATTTATCCGCCAAAGAGCCGGAACGCTTTGAACATATGAAAAAACTCGCACGTGGGCTTTATGAAACGTCGAAGTATTCATATTATCATAATCAAAAAGATCAAACGGAGGGAACAAAATGAGTGTACTGGTTGTACTAGTCATAGTAGCGGTTGTAATTGGGTTGTACGTAATGGGATTGTATAACACGCTGGTGCGTATGCGCAATAGTGTCAAAGAAGCGTGGAGTGATATTGAGGTACAGCTCAAACGTCGTTTTGATTTAATCCCCAACGTGTTGGCTACTGTTAAAGGATATGCAAAACACGAAAGCGAAACCTTGCAGAAAATTGTCGATGCCCGCAATGCTGCTTTCGGCCATCCGCAAAGCATGCAAGAGATTGCCAAAGCTGAAGGGGAATTGTCCGGTGCTTTAAAATCGCTTTTCGCACTTAGCGAAAGTTACCCTGACCTTAAAGCAAATACCAATTTCTTGGAATTGCAGCGTGAATTGCGTGACACAGAAGATAAAATCCAAGCAGCCCGCCGTTTTTACAACGGGAATGTGTTGGCGTTCAACACTAAAATCCAGCAGTTTCCGGCTAATATGATTGCGGGGCATTTTAATTTTACCGAACAACCCTTGTTTGAATTGGCTGCAGAAGAACAAGCAGCGCGCCAACCGGTAAAAGTAGAGTTCTAATATGGCTACCACCTACGATCATATTGCACAAAACAAACGACGCACCTGGTTGTTGGTGCTGTTGTTTCCGGCGGTGTTTGCATTGCTGACGTGGGGGGTATTTTTTCTTTTAACACAAGTATTTGGATGGGATGTGGCAAACGATCCGACAATGAATTCTTGGCTATACATGGTGCCGGTCATTTGTTGGATCGTGGCCATGATTTGGATAGCCGTTTCTTATTTTACGGGGGATAAATTGTTGCTCAATAGCGCTGATGCAATCCCTGTTACCCAAAAGGATCAGCCGGAAATTTACCGCTTGGTGGAAAACCTTTGTATCAGCCGCCGTCTTCCGTTGCCGCGCATTTATATTATGGATGACGAGTCACTCAATGCCTTCGCTACCGGAAGAGACCCCGAGCATGCTTCCTTGGCGCTGACCAAGGGAATTGTGAAAAAATTAGATCGTATGGAATTGGAAGGGGTTATTTCGCACGAGCTTTCCCACATAGAAAACCGCGATATTCGTTTAATGCTTATTACAGTAGCCGGAATTTCGTTTTTTACGTTTGCGGGAGAGATTTGTTTTCGTGTGGGGCTTTCCTCCCGGGGGCGCAATAGCAAAAACAGCGGGGCAGGTATATTCTTGGTTTTAGGAATCATTTGTTCTCTCTATGGGCTCGTATTTGCCCCTCTTATCCGTTTGGCGGTTTCCCGCCAGCGGGAATATTTGGCGGATGCTACCGGTGCGTTAATGACCCGCAATCCTAAAGCATTAGCCAACGCACTTCGTAAAATTTCTACCGATAGCCGTGTGGAGGCATTGGACAAACGTGCCAGTATGGCCGCTATGTGCATTGAAAATCCGCTGGCAAAGCAAAATTTATTTTCTTGGATGACAGGGCTAATGGCCACCCATCCGCCCATCCAAAAAAGGATTGCCGCGTTAGAGGAAATGGACCGTGGCTACTAGGCAAAAACTTGTTATAATAAAGTAACGGAGATTTTATGACCGAAGAACACCGCATTAATATCATGGAAGATACCCCGGCTGTTATCTCAACGGATGATAAGTCATCCCCGCAAACTACCCTTCAATACGCTTCGATTACGGAACGTTTTGTGGCGTTGCTGATTGACTACGGAATTATTTTCTTTCCGTTACAGTTTGTAGCCTGGCTGATTTGTAAAATGGTGGGGCAATATTTAGAAGTATGGCAATTGATTGCCATGATTGTGGGGATGAACCTGGTATTTGTGTTGTATGTGGGGTATTATGTAAGCGCTATCCTGTTTTTGGGCGGATTTGTTTTTGCTTTTGTGGATGATCGCAAACGTGCCCTGCATGATTTCTTCGGAGGAAGCGTGGTGGTGCAGCTGCGTGAGCGCAATTGGTGGGAAGTATGGGCTGTGCGTGGCTTAGGGGTCTTACTGTTGGTTTTGTTTGTATTGGGGATTTACCGCTCTTTGGGCGGACGCGATTGGCAGGAACAATATAAAGTACGACAAGCACGTGATTTCTTAGAAAAAGTTGCCTTGTTGGAAGAAGGGCATTACTTGCGTTATGGATACTATACCAATGATTTATTACGTCTTACGCTTTTATCCGGGGATCCGGTGCAATTCCAGCGTGATTTGAAGAAAGTAATTTCCACCGGCCGCGGAAGCATAAAAATCGGTGTCAACGAAAAGCATTATAAAATATCGGCCACGGCCAAAGATAAGAATAAGACGCCTGTATATTTTACCAATAAAATCTAAATGTACTGACAAATATAAAACACTCCCTTGGGTAAGGGAGTGTTTTTTGTGTATTGCAAATTATCGGCTATGATGCTCGTTGGTGTGTTGGCAATTGATGCAATAACGTGCAAACGGCAGGGCTTTCATGCGTTTTTTACCAATGGGTTTGCGACAATATTCGCAGGTGCCATAGATGCCTTTATCAATTTTGCGTAACGCCGCTTCAATTTGCTCAATGGTATTATGGGCATTGCTGGAAAGCTCAAATAAAATTTCTTTGTCTAAACTTTTGCTGGCATCATCAATAGGGTCGCCTACTTCCACTTCGGGCATATCCATTTGTTTGGTATTTTGCAGGCGTTTAGTAGCATCTTCTTTTAACGCTAGTAAATGCTTTTTGATTTCTTTAATTTCTGCTGCCGAGAGCATGTCTTTATTGTCTTTCTTAGCTACCATAACAACCTCTTGCCTAAAAAAAATGAAGTGCCGGCCCGGGGGTCTTAACACTATGTTCTTTAGTTTAGCAAAGTAATTAATTTTTTGCAAGTATACAGAAAAATAGATTTTGTACACTATATATATGAAGCTATTGGTACTATCTTGCTGTGCACCTTGTTCGTGTGGGGCTATTAAACACCTAATCCAAAAGGGAGTTGAGGTCACCGTACTATTTTATAACCCTAATATCTTCCCGCAAGAAGAATATGAAAAACGCCGTGATGAACAGGCGCGTCTTTGTCGCGCATTAGGCGCCCATTTTATAGATCTTCCTTACGAGCACGAAGTCTGGCTGCAGCAGGTACGCGGATTAGAGAACGAACCGGAACGAGGCAGGCGCTGCAGCGTTTGCTTTTACATGCGCCTCAAGCAGGCGGCTCGTTATGCCCGGCAGCACCATTTTGATTTATTTACGTCCGTATTAGGGGTTTCCCGTTACAAAGATATTAACCAGGTAAATGCGCAAGCGCAGCAAGCTTGGCGTGAGGAAGGAACGCCCTACTGGGCTAATTCGTGGCGCAAGGGGGGGCTGAGTGAGCTTCGCCAAGCGCTTATTAAAGAATTTAACTTATATCAACAAGATTATTGCGGGTGCGAATATAGCCAAAGAATGTATGAAAAAAAGAGCTAGATGGATTATTTACGGACTATTAGGCCTGGCCCTTGGGGCGCTGCTTGTAGACCAGGGGTTATACCTGCTTTCCCGCACGCGTTGGTTTAACGAGCGCGTGGATAATGCGTTAGAGAGCGCCATCGGGCGGGAACTTCAATTGGGCCATATGGGTGCTAATTTGCGGGGCATTTTTGTGGAAGACGTCAAAATTGCCGAGGCGGGGGGACTTTCGGAAGGAACTTTTGCACAAATTGGACGCTTGCGGATCCGGTTTTCTCTATTACACTTATTGTGGGGGCGTTTTAAGATACGCGGAATTGTTTTGTCTGACACGCATGTAAAATTAGTTGTGCATGCTGACGGTACCATGAACTGGCAAGACTGGGTAAGCAGTTCGCAAGCCGAAGAGGAAAAGAATTCGCCTCAGGGGCCTACTTCTTGGCCTGTTACAGCTCGGAGGTTGCGCATAGAAAATTTACAACTATCTTATATCAATCAGCAAACCGCGCGCACACTTGAAGCCCAGGGCCTAAATTTGGAAGTCAAAAACTTCAGTTTCCAACATGAATTTGCTCTTTCGTTATGGGGGAATTTTTACCACAAAGAGCCGAAATTCGAGCGCGTGATTCCAATAGTATTCCAAGGCAAGGTAAACTTAAATCAGTTGGATTTGTCAGGCGCTTATGTATACGTACAAAAGCTCAAAGCCATGTATCAAAAATCTTCTGTAATATTACAGGGGAAAGTATTTAATTGGGTATCCCCGCAGTTGGATATACAACTCTTGGTACATAATTTGTCCTCTGATTTGTTTAAGGGGGTAAGTACTCTTCCCGCATTTGATGTGAAGGAAATTTCCGGCCGCATACAAGCTGCTTTTGATACCGAAAAACAAAATTTTACTCTCACGCGTGCATTTTTAAAGGCTCCGGGTTTTGACATAAATGCAAAGGGAAAGATGAAGTATGGGAATAAGCCTCAATATGAGTTTTCCGGTGAAACTACGGGGATATTTGGAGAAATGGGGCATTGGTTTGCCGCGTTGGCAGAGCCTTACCGTTTGGTAGGTACTACGAAATTAACTTATACACTTACGCAGGATAAAATTACTGCACAGTTTGATTTGCAAGATATGGGCGCGCGCCTGCCACAAGCGGGGCAACTTTCCAATGTGACCGGGAAATTGTCCGGCTGGGAAAGTACCGATTGGAAAACAGGCCATATTAAGACGGATTTAACCGGAAAATTTGAAGGGAACCCGTTTGTACTGACGTTAGAGGAAGACCAAACTGCGCAAAAAATTGTGGCACAGATCAAAGCCTCCGCCAAAGAGTTTGTGTGGCGGGCTTCTGCAACGGATAATGAAGGCGCTTCCCAAAAAGAGGAAGCATCTGCTCGAGGCACGTGGCCGTTGCCACCGATAGATTTAAAGGCCGACCTAGATGTAGAGGAATTGGATGTTCCTTATTTTTACGGAACGAAAGTTGCGTTGGATATAGATGTGAAAGAACTTACCCCTTATCTGCAGCAAACGCAGGGAATATTTCACCTGCGTACCAGCGACGGAGAAATTCAAGATATATACAAATTGACCAGTGCCAATGCGCTGACGAAAGTATTGTTTACATCATTAAACCTAACGGGGAAAGTATTTAATTCTTTAAACGTCTTGGGCGTGCTTAAAAGCTTGGGTGGGGGATTGGTATCGGCTATATCCGGCAGAAAAGAAGAAAAGCAAGACGCTGAGGTAAAAACACAAACCATCTTGGGGCCTGATGGAGAGCCTTTAGAAGTTCCCGTTGAACAAACAGAACAAAAATTAGAAGGGGAAATGGCGTATGACAAATTCGATACGCTGGTCAATTTTAAAGATGGCGTGGCGGCTATCAAAGAAGGAATATTTGTATCAACTACCATGTCTTTGCGTTTAGATGGAACCACCGATTTTAATACAGGTAAAGTAAATTTGACCGTGCATGCGGCTCCCGGCCGGCACGAAGTGGATGGGATGCTCCCCTTGACGCTTAAAATTGGGGGCACGGTGGAAAACCCGGAAGGAAATATGCAATTTTTAGGCAGTGTGGCTTCGTTGGTAACGCAAAGCGTTACAAATAACGCGGTTTCGCGTAATGTAAAAAAAGGCGTTAAGGGCTTATTTGGATTATTCAAGAAGAAAGAAGAAACCCCGGAAGAACAAACTCCCTTGGAAAAGCAGTCTGCTGAACAATAATTAGCCTTGTTGGGAATACTGTTGGATGATGTCCTCTTTAAAAGAGAGAAACGTTCCGCTCTTAATGGCCGTGCGCGCCTGTTCCATCAGGTGAATTAAAAAGCGGATGTTGTGGATAGAGAGCAAGCGATGACTGGTCAATTCTTGCGCACGGAATAAATGACATAAATACGCCCGGGAATAGTGGCGGCAGGTAAAACAATCGCATTGATCATCTAAGGGAATATCTTGTGTGCGGTAGGCTGCGTTTTTGATATTCATACGTCCTTGCGAGGTCATTACCATCCCGTTACGTGCCACGCGTGTGGGCCATACGCAGTCAAACATATCCACTCCGCGCTCAATACTGTTTAGCATTTCTACAGGGGTGCCAAGGCCCATAAAATAGCGCGGTTTAGCTTCGGGCAAATTTTCGGTAACGGCGGATACAGCCTCGTTCATTTGCTCTAAGGTTTCTCCCAGGGAAAGCCCACCAATACAATATCCGTGCGTAGGCAAACCGGCCATGTGCAGGGCCGCTTCTTTGCGCAAATCCGGGAAAATAGAACCCTGAATAATGCCAAACAAAAGAGAATTGTTTACCGTAAAACTGCCATCGGTATTTTGAACAATATTTTGTACGGGAACGATTTTTTCATAAGCGCGCTCGGCGCGTTGTGCCCAGCGTTTGGTAATATCCAGTGCTTCGCGTGCGTCGTGCTTAGTAGGATTTTTGGCATGGATACACACGTCTAACATTGTCCAAATATCCGAGCCGATTTCACTTTCAAATTGGATGACATTTTCGGGGGTAAACAAATGTTTGCTGCCATCGTGGTGCGATTGAAATGTTACCCCTTCCTCCTTAATTTTGCGAAATTTCGGCAAGCTATATACTTGAAATCCGCCCGAATCGGTTAAAATGCTTCCGTCCCAATGCATAAATTTATGCAACCCGCCCAGCTGTTGTAACAGTTTAGTGGTCGGGCGCAAATATAAGTGATAGGTATTGGAAAGTAAACATTCTGCGCCGGCGTTTTTTAGGTCTTCATCCGTAAGTGCTTTTACGCTACCCTGCGTGGCTACCGGCATAAACACAGGCGTATGTACCGCTCCGTGGCGGGTATATAAAATGCCGGTGCGTGCTTGGCAATTAGGGTCTTTGGAAAGAATTTTAAACGGAGAAAGCATACTCTATTTTATCATTTTTAGGTTGTTGGACGGGAAGAGTCCTTTTATTTTGTTTTATAGAAATTTACGATGCCTTCGTATAATGCTTTAACAAAGGGAGCGCGGCCCTCTTTAGTTTTAGCCATTTCCTCTTGTTCGGGTAAAATAAGAAATGCGTTTTCCACTAAAATGCTGGGGTAGTCCGGCATGCGCGGAATGAATAATACGTCGTTAGCCAAGAGTCCATTATCGGCTAGTGGCACGTGTTTTACAAAAGATTTGTACACTTTGTCCGCCAACGCGAGGCTATGCGGATAGGCATAGTAAACTGTAAAACCGCGCGGTTTAGCTAGCGGATCTTGCGTTTCCGATAGCGCGTTGTAGTGCAAACTGATGAAAATGTGGGCTTGCTGATTTTTAGCGTAATCGTAGCGGTCCTGCAGGGACATTTTATTGTCTCCCTCGCGTGTGAGCAACACAGTAGCCCCTGCTTGTTCAAGCAGTGGTTTAAGGTCCTCTGCCAGGGCCATAGTGGCTTCATATTCCAAATAGCCTGTAGGACCAACGGCGCCATCGTAAGGTGGGGTGCGTTTTGGACTATGTCCGGCGTCTAATACAATGCGTGCCCCGGCCAGCGGTTTGCCGGCTTGCTTTTTGCGGGCGGGTTCATGCATTAGATCCAACACCAACTGATTTTCTTCAAAACGGTAAGAGTAGCCCCACAGTTTGGCTTTTTTGCGCAGCAAAATGCGGAAAGCGATTGTTTTTTCGCCGCGTTCGACCCATTGAATATTAGATACAAGAGGGCTGGTATCGTCTAAACTGAAGTTCTGCTCAAATTCATCTACATAGTGCAGCGTGAGTTCCACACGGTCCTTGTCCTCATGAATTTGGAGGGGTACAGGTTGAGTTAACGTAAACGCAAAACGGGTGCGGTCATCCGAAGTTTCTGTGCGGATAAACGAGAGAACGTTTGGCACTTCTTCATAATTTTTCAGGGGCGTAAGGTGTTTGTTTTCCAACCATGCAATTTGCTTTCCGTCAATCCATAAGCGCGATTGATCAGCCATTTTACCGTTTGTGCGCACTACGCCATAGGCGCGGTAATCGGAATATAAGTTGCCCGAAGCTGTGGGGCGTTTGCGCAATTTCACACCGGGGGAATTCACTTGTGCATAGGTAAACGGATCCTCTCCGTCTCGCACCGTAATTTTGGCGGGAGCTGTAATTTTATCTTTACTATTATCGGGCCCGTCTTTCATTTTATAGACTACTTTACTGGTTTTGGGTTTTTGATCTTTTTCAATGATAAATGTTCCGCGGTAAGTTCCCGGTACGGATCGTTCTTCTTTGAGTTCAATATCTTTGCCGTTTTTGAAAGCAGGAAGTTGTGCTGTTACTTCGGCTCCCGGTGTGCCGCGCACGTAAAGGTTAATCGTATCGCCGGGTAATAGTTCCACCGCACGTTGCGGGAATACTTGGCTTTGGTCAAAGGAGGCTTCTTGTGAAAAATCTTTAATATCCGTGCCCCGCACTTTTACGTGGCGTACTGCCTGGGCAGTTGTATCTCCATTTTTGGCAGTAAGTGTAAGTGTAAAATCTCCCGTCTCTACCGGTACGAACGCCACAAAAGCGCCGTTGTGATGGAGTTTAACTTCTTGGCCGTTAATATCCAACGTGGCGGGCAATTCTAAATTCACTTGCCCAAAGATAAAAATTTGAGTGGCTCCGCGCGGCAAAGTTAGATTTTCGTACGGATATTGTACAGTAATTGGTGCATTTTGTTCGGTGGCTTGTTGGGATTGGGCCGGCAAATAGGGAGCAACAGAGAGTGAGCCTAATTCGTCGGCAAAAGAAGAAATATGCAACAAAAATAGGGAAAAAACAAAAAAAAGTATTCTTTTCATAGGTATAAAAATGATATCATAATTTTATGGTCAAATGCGACGATGTTTTACATTTTTGGAATACATACCTGGAAAGCGCTTCCATTCCCGATGCCAGCCGTAATGGTTTGCAGGTGGCGGGAGCGGCTCAGCTGCGCAAGATTGTATTTGGCGTGTCGGCCTCACTAGAGCTGTTTAAAAAAGCGCAGGCGGTCGGGGCTGACTTAATTTGCGTGCACCACGGTTTGTTGTGGGGACACGAGCAACCCCTTACCGGGATGTTTGGAGAGCGCGTTCGTTTTCTCATGCAGCATAACATCGGGTTGGCCGCGTATCATCTGCCATTGGATAAACATCCTAAAATTGGGCATAACGCGTGTTTGATTCGTGCGTTGCGTGCCACGCACGTAAAACCTTTCGCCGCATACCACGACGTAACTATCGGCTACGAGGGGAATTTGCCTTCGACTCCGCTTGAAAAAATTGTGGATACGCTGGAAAAATTCTGCGGTGCTCCCGCGAATGTGTTAGCATTTGGCCCGCAAAAAATTAAACGAGTGGGCGTTGTAAGCGGCGGGGCATATAGCATGTTGCCGCAAGCCATTGACCAAAAATTGGACTTATATGTAACCGGCATCTTGGATGAGCCGGCCTACGAATGGTGCCGCGAAGGCAAGATTAATTGCATTGCGCTGGGGCATTATCATTCGGAAAAATGTGGAGTAGAAGCGTTGATGAAATTGACCGCACAAAAATTTCACGTGAAAACTCAATTTATAGATATTAAAAACCCATTGTAACAGAGAGGAAAACATGGAAAAAGCCTTATTTAAAAAAATAGATACATACAAACAAACGGTTATCGATTTGCAAACGCATATGATTGCTTGTCCGGCGGTATCCCCACACGAAGGAGGCGAAGGCGAACACGCGAAAGCCGAGTATTTGTTAGGGGTTCTTAAAGCCATGAAATTTGATGAAGTGATGCTCATTAAAGTCAAAGATACTAAAGCCAAAGGCGGATACCGCCCGAATATAGTGGCTAAGTACTACGGACAAAACAAAAACAAGACGTTTTGGGTAATGGCGCACATGGATGTAGTGCCGCCCGGTGATTTGAGTTTGTGGAAAACCGACCCGTTCAAAGCGGTGGTAAAGGGGGATAAGATTTACGGTCGCGGTTCGGAAGACAACCAACAAGGGTTGGTGTCTGGTTTGTTAACCGCCAAGGCCATGATGGACTTGGGAATTCGCCCGCCGTGCAACTACGCACTTTTACTTAATGCAGACGAAGAAATTGGTAGTCAATACGGTATTGTGCAAGTGCTTAAAAAACACGGGAAACTCTTTGGAAAACAAGATGTGTTTATGGTGCCCGACGGTGGAAACCCGCAAGGTACGATGGTGGAAATTGCAGAGAAGAATATGATGTGGCTCAAATTTACCGTCCTGGGCAAACAAACCCATGGTTCTACGCCGCATAATGGGATCAACGCTCACCGCGTGGGTGCTCAACTGGTGGTAAAACTGTGCGATTTGGATAAAAAATTCAACAAGAAAAATCCACTTTTCGCTCCGGAAGTGGGCAGTACATTCGAACCTACCAAAAAAGAAGCAAATGTTCCCAACGTTAATACTATTCCGGGTACGGATGTGTTCTATTTTGATTGTCGTATCTTGCCGTGCTATAAAAATGAAGACGTGCTAAAAGAAGTCCGCAAAATTACAAGCAAAGTAGAAAAGCAGTTTAAGGTGAAAGTAAAAATAGATATCGAGCAAACACACGCTTCGTTGCCTACGGACAAAGGAGCCTCGATTGTTGCACTCACCACGGCTGCAGCCAAAGCAGTTTACAAAAATAATCCGCGCCCGATGGGTGTAGGTGGCGGTACGGTGGGGGCTTATTTACGTAATGTGGGCTATCCCACGGTAGTGTTTTCTAAGTTGGATGATTTGGCCCACCAACCTAACGAGTATAGCAGCATTAAAAACACATTAGGAGACGCCAAAGTATTCGCGCATATTGCTATGCATTTTAAATAGGAGAGACTATGAAAAAAGGCTTTACTATTACAGAGATTGCTGTAGTAATTGTAGTATTGGCCCTTTTGCTAGGGTTTACAATACCTAAGTTTATGACCTTGTTGCACAAAGCACAAGAAGGCAGCACAAAACATAAACTGGTGCAAGTACGTAGTGCCATTGCCGCTTATTATGGGGAACATCAAGGAGTATATCCTACGGATGATTTGTCCAGCTTGGTGCCGGCTTATATTGAAAAAATTCCTCAAGTGCGTGTGCCGGGCTATCCGCCTTCTTCACACGTATCCACCGGTACTTATGAAGAGAGTTTTACCAAAACCGGCGGTTGGGCATATGTGAATAATCCCAACGACCCGCGCTTTGGTGATTTTTTTGTCAACGTAGACGATTTGGATAGCTACGGCAAACATTGGGCTTCGTTGTAATATGCAAACATTAATTCTTGTTTTTTCAGGGATTTTTGGCCTTATTTTAGGCAGTTTTTTCAACGTGTGTATTTATCGTATTCCAAATGGAAAATCTATTGTATGGCCGGGCTCGTTCTGCCCCAAGTGCAATAAGCCCATTAAATGGTACGATAATATTCCCGTGCTTAGCTATCTGTTCTTATTGGGAAAATGCCGCCAATGTAAAGCGCCCATTTCTATTCAATATCCGCTGGTGGAACTCTTGACCGGTTTGCTTACGGTGTTGTTTGTGTGGCACAATGGGCTTGCGTTATGGACTTTTGTGTTATTAACGGCAGTATATTTCTTAATCATTCTTTCCGTGATTGACTTGGAACTCATGATCATTCCGGACCGCTTTTCCCTGGGGCTTATTGTATTGGGTGTTGCGTTTGCCTGGTGCAACCCGAACTTCACCGGAGTATGGTGGCAGAAAGAGCTGGCCTCGCTTTTAGGCGCCGGTGTGGGTCTGTTTGGCGTGCTCGCAATTGCACTGATCGGCACCTGGATTTTTAAGAAAGAAGCCATGGGAGGCGGAGACGTGAAACTCATGGCAGGCATTGGTGCGTTTATCGGTTGGAAAGGCGTGATTACTACCGTAATTATGGGTTCATTTTTTGGGTTGGTATACGCGCTCATTCTGATGATTTTTAAAGGCAAAAAAGGAAGCGATGCTATCCCTTTTGGCCCATTTTTGAGCTTAGGTGCATTGGTAAATTTTTTCTACTTAATTACGCCCGCTATGCTAGTTATTGAATTGTAAAATAAAATTCAGTAAAGCTAAAGCGCCCATCCACTAAAGATGGGCGCTTTTCTTTTGTTGTTTATTTGTTATAAAAAAGAAAACGCTTGAATCGTTTTTTTTTTTTCTTATAATGGACTATATGCGATATTATTTTTGTATAAATGGGGGGGTACCCGGTATGAAAAAGAGTTGTTTTAAAGGCCGTATAAAAGGTTTTACGCTTATAGAGTTGTTAGTAGTAGTGCTTATTATTGGGATATTGGCGGCAATTGCGTTACCGCAATACCAAAAAGCAGTAGAAAAAAGCCGTACAGCGGAAGCTTTGCAAAATGCCAGGCTCATTCAACAATGTATTGATTGGTATAGGTTAGAACATGACATCCCAGCGGCGTATAGTTCTGTTTCGTTATCTGATATGAACTGTCCGATAGAACTTAATTTGGGAAGATTGAATGAAAATGGTGTTTATGAAACTCAAGATTTTGAAACAGCCGTCGATTGTTATCATTCGCATTGTGTAGTAGAAATTTGGCGTTTGCCGAACTTATATACTTTAGTAATGAATCAAGGTGGAAATTGGTGTATTACACAAGAAACAAGTATGGGGCGCTACATTTGTGACAGCCTTAGGAATCAAGGTTGGCAATATGGAGATTATGAATATTAATGATTACCTCTAACAAAACCCCCGGCGAAGTGCCGGGGGTTTTTACATATAATCAAGTTATTATTTGAAGTTGGACGTACCGAGTTTCTGTTGCAAATACGTCTTGAGACCGCCTTGATCGCTGGAATGTGCCAGGGCAGTTTCGTAGCTGATTTTCTTTTCCATGTAGAGTTGACCAAGCGCTTCGTTCATCGTACGCATACCGATGCTGGCATTAGTCTGCATGGTGGAGATGATTTGCTCGGCTTTTCCGTCACGGATTAAACTGCGTACAGCGGAGTTAGCAATTAACACTTCGCACGCCATGGCGCGTCCGCCGTTGAGGGCAGGGATTAATTGCTGTGACAAAATCGCCTCTAAGACGAAGGACAACTGCGTGCGGATTTGCGGTTGCTGGTTAGGCGGGAAGACGTCAATGATACGGTTGATAGATTGTACCGCGTCGTTGGTGTGCAACGTGGCAAACACCAAGTGACCGGTTTCAGCCAGCGTCAAGCACGCTTCCATGGTTTCACGGTCGCGCAACTCACCGACCAGGATGATATCCGGGTCCTGACGCAAAAAGTGTTTCAAGGCTGCCGCGAACGAGTGTGTATCACAGCCTACTTCACGTTGGTTGACGATACTGCGTTTATGCGGGTGCACGAATTCGATAGGATCTTCTACCGTCATGATGTGGTTGCTTTCATTCATGTTGAGGTAGTTGATCATGCTGGCTAGAGAGGTAGATTTACCGGATCCGGTAGCACCGGTTACCAGCACGAGCCCTTTGTTTAGTTTCATGATATTGTAGACGACTTGGGGTAAATTGAGTTCTTCAAAGGTCTGGAATTCGTTTGGAATAGAACGCAAGGCAGCGGCAATGCAACCTTTCTCGCGGTAGATGTTTACACGCAAGCGGCCCAAGGCTTTCAGCCCGAAGGAGAAATCTAATTCCAAATCTTCTTCAAAGCGCTGGCGCTGTTCATCGGTCATAATGGAATAAATAAGCGTTTGGGCGCTTTCTTTGGTAAGTGTCTCGAATTGGGTTGCGTATAATTTCCCTTGGATACGAAGTACCGGCGGCACGCCTACTGCCAAGTGAATATCAGAGGCGTTTTTGGCTTTCATGAGTGAAAACAAATCATCCATCAATATCATAATTAGACCCCTTGAAACTAAATTTTTCCTACTAAATCGAGTGAAATATTATTAAGTGCTCCGGTTAATTTATTGGCATCTACATCAACCTGGAATACATATATGATAGGTTCTTTTCGCGTTTTGGTCAACCGGTATTTTACGATATATGTATTTTTGTACAAGGGCTCAACCCCCCAAGCGGCGGTATATCCCTGCGTTAACTGATCCTGATAAATGTGGTTTAAATAGCTGGCGATAGTGCCCCGGTTTCCCGAGAGTAGGTGATTTTGAGCAATGGACAAGGCCTTTTGCTTAGAGTCCTGCTCTTCGTTTTCCGCTTCGGTGTTCACGGCCGGAACGACAGCCGGAAGAGGAGAAGGGGGCTCGTTAAGTAATTCTTGCGTGTACGCACTATTGGAACTGGCAGACGTAGTTTGCGGCGTGGTAACTCGTTGAAATTTTTTCAATTGCATCATACATACCAAGGCTACCATAATAGCTAGCGCGGCCAAAAGCATAATAAGAATTCTGCGTTGCGCCTTATATTGTTTTTTTAAGTGAGAATTTTGTGTTTCATTCAGAAAGTCTTTCATTTCCTTGGTTTGTTTCAAGCGGGCACGCACGCTATTGACTTCCACTTTCTCGGCGCGTAGCAAGGCGGGATTGGGGATGATCCCCTGTGATTCTTCTTTAGGAGTGTCTTGTGCCTTGGCTGCTTGCTTGGGTTGAGCGGCAAAATCGGTGGAAGGGACAGTTGCTGTCTGCGGTTGCGTGACTAGTTCCTCGGGTACATCGGTAGGCTGCGCAGCGGCAGTCGGTTCTTTTACCTGTTCACTTTCTAATACGGGTAAGGTAGAAGAAGGTAAGGGCGGCAACGTGGGCGGTTCATCCTTGGAAAGGGGCGCTTTCGTGGCAAAAACCTCGGTGGCAGTAGCTACGTGGTGGGTGGCTTCTATCGGATCGGCCGGGCTTTCTTGCGCGGCCTTTTCTTCTTCGAGTTGTTTGCGGCGCGTAGAAGAAGTTTTAGCCAGTTGCTTTTCCAACGCGTGTGCCAAATCCATATCCGAATCATCATTTGGATCCGGGATGCCGAGGATATCCCCCAGGTCTTCCTCTTTAATATTATTAAAATAATCTTCAATGGGCCCGGGTTTGGAGGGCTTTTTGGGAATTTCCAAATTGGGGCCCTCGGTGGGGGCTTCATCAAACGAAAGCGGCGAGCGCTCTTTTAAGAGGGAATCCATCTCCTCTTCAAAGGTAGCGGCGCTGCTTTCTTGCGGTTCGGGAGCATTTTTAATCAGCCAAGTTTTTACGTCGGAAAATAACGCCGCCGGTTGCCAATGGTCACCATCATCACTGAATTCTTCAGGACAAATCAAACTGGTGGCGCCAAAGCTCTTGTTTGCGACCAAATCTTTGATAGCAAATGGACCAATCACGTCATTTCCGTCGAAAAACCAATATTTCATGCAAACCCTTTTGTGATTTATTTGCAATACGTAACTGCTTTTTTCAAACGATTAAGTACCGTTTCTTTCCCCATACACTCCAGCATTTTAAACAGCGTTGGCCCATGGGTGCGACCGGAAACAGCTACGCGCACCGGGTGGAAAATTTGCCCGGCTTTATAGCCATTTTCTTTGGCATAGGCACGTGCGGCGGCTTCCAAATTTACATCGGTAAAATCGGTAATATCCCCGTATACTTTTATCATCCCTTCCAATACGGCCTTGGCTTCGGGTTTGGCAAATACTTTATCAAGGGCTTCCTGTTCCATGACGGGCTCTTCAAAGAAAAAGCGGATTAGATCCGGGATTTCGGTTAGAAGTTTGTATTTTTCTTGTTCTAGCCCGATGATATTTTCCAAGCGTTTGCGGTCTACCCCGGCCACGTTAATGCCGGCTTTCTCGATAAACGGCAAGGCCAAGTCGGTTAAGCGGGCAATCGGCGTTTGGCGGATATATTCCCCATTCATCCAGTTGAGTTTTTCCGGGTCCATGACGGCCGGGCTGGGTTGGCAGCCGGAGATATCAAATTTTTCTTCCAGCTCGCCGGGAGCAAAAATCTGTTGAGAATCCGACGTGGCCCATCCCAAAAGTGCCAAATAGTTTTTCAGGGCTTCGGGCAAATATCCCATGTTGCGAAACTCCACCACGTTGGTAGCACCGTGACGTTTGGAAAGCTTTTTGCCGTCCGGGCCGTGGATCATAGACAAGTGCGCAAACATCGGTTCTTTCCATCCCAGGGCGCGATAAATTTGAATTTGCGCCGGGGTATTGGAGATATGGTCATCCCCGCGGATGACGTGCGTCATACGCATGAGGTGGTCATCTACTACGACGGCAAAGTTATAGGTGGGGTAGCCGCTGGTTTTTTGGATGACCAGGTCATACAAATCTTTGCTGGCAAATTTTACATGTCCGCGGATGAGGTCATCCCACTCTACGTCCCCTTCGGTTGGCATGCGGAAACGGATGACGTATTTGCGGCCTTGCGCTTCTAGAGCAGCCTGTTCTTCTTTAGTTAGGTGCGCGCACTTGCCGGAGTATTTCGGCGGGCGGTGTTCGGCCAAGCATTTTTGGCGGTTGGCTTCCAATTCTTCTTCGGTGCAGTAGCACTTGTAGGCTTTGCCTTCAGCGATGAGCTGGTCGATATATTTTTTGTAAATTCCCTGGTCGGCACGGATGGCTTGATAATACGGAGCGTCGGGCCCTTTGTTGGTACCGTCGGGCATGGGGCCTTCGTCCCAGTTTAGTTGCATCCATTGCATACCTTCAAAAATGGCATCGGTAGAGGCTTGGGTGGAGCGTTCTTCGTCGGTATCTTCAATGCGTAAGAGAAACGTTCCTTTGTTTTTCTTGGCGAATAAATAGTTAAATAACGCGGTACGTACGCCGCCAATGTGTAAAAATCCCGTCGGGGAGGGTGCAAAACGAACACGAACTGTCATAATAATTCTTCCTCAAAATAATAAGATACATATATTATACTTTTTTTGACGAGCGTTGGGGGGCTCGGGTTGACTCGTGATACAGTACCCGGTCCTTTTCTCTTGTCCGGGGTATTTTTGCCCTTACACCGTAAATTTTTTAAAATATACCTATGGGCATTTTTTATTTCATTTTTTGTGCAGTCGCATTTTTAATGCAGCTTACCATCGGCGCGTGGTTGCTTCGGTGTTATCCAGGAATTGGGGCCAAAGGGCCGCTGCTGGTTTGCTTTCTTTGTACGGCGGTAATGCTGGCCGGATTTACGTTTACGCGCACCCACCAGACCGGATTGTTTTGGAGTGCGCTTTACTATTTTTCGTACATTTATTTTGGGTTGGTATTCTTGGCGTTTTGTTTTTGTGTTGCTTTTGCTGTACTGAGCAAAATTTTAACGTGGTGCCATGTGCCTACGGGTTGGATGGGTCTGGCCACACTTCTTACGTTAGCGGTTGTATTTGTGTGTGCGTTTGTGGGGGGATTTACCGCCCCTAAATTAAAACATATTGCTGTAAAAATTCCCGGCGCGCCCCATATGAAATTAGCGCTTTTGGCCGATACACACTTGGGGATGGGGGTATCCCTTTCCCGTTTTGACAAAGTCCTTCAAAAAATTGAGGCTGAAAAGCCGGATGCATTACTGGTACTGGGAGATATTTTTGAATATGGCCCCAACCGCGATATGTACGCGGCACGCTTGGCACAACTAAAAACTCCTTTGGGGGCATATGGTGTGCTGGGTAATCACGAATATTATGTGGGCTACGGGGATAGCAAAGAATTTTTTGAAAAATCCAGCGTAAAACTTTTGGAAAATGCAACTGCGACAATGCCTAACGGCGTACAAATAGCGGGGCTTAAAGACATTAAAACCGCGGGTGTTCGCGCACAAGACGTGGCAAATGTACTCGCTCCCTTGGACAAAAACAAACCGACGATCCTGCTTAGTCACACCCCTCTTTATGCCGAAGAAGCGGCTGCTAATGGAGCGAACTTGATGTTAAGCGGGCACACGCATAACGGGCAGTTGTGGCCCTTTACCTATTTAGTCAAAATGCAATTTCCGCGTATTTACGGAATGTATGATGTGGACGGAATGCCTTTCTATATTACCTCGGGCGTTTTTTATTGGGGAATTCCGCTACGCTTTTTAGCCCCGGCGGAAATTGTGATTTTAGAGGTTAATGCCTAATGAAGAAGATACTGCTTGGCTTGCTCTGTATGATAACAGGCCCGGCGTGGGGCGCCGTTTCATTTGACGAACTTTCCCCGCAAGAACAATTGGGGCAAACGCTGGTGGCCTTTGTGGATATTGACAGTGCTGAATTGGTCCGCCCGGCTATCGAACAAGGTAAAATCGGTGGCGTGCTTATTCAATGGGGTAATTATTCCATGCGCGAAACGCGCCGATTAGTAAATAAACTGCAGGGATGGGCTGCTAAAAGTCCACACAAAATTCCGTTGTTGATTGCCATTGATTATGAAGGGGGAACGGTTTACACGCCCATCACATTGGGATTGGAATATTTGCCCACGAATATGATGTTGGCTGCCAGCCAAGACGAAGAAAAAGCCGCCACGTTGGCGTACCTGGCCGGACAGCAATTGCGCAGCATGGGAGTGCATGTTAATTTTTCCCCCGTGCTGGATGTAAATAGCAATCCGCGCAATCCCATTATTGGCGTACGCAGTTTCGGGGGAGATGTGTCTACCGTTACTAAAATGGGGATGGCGCTTATGAACGGGTTTAAAGCGGCAGGCATTATTTCCATTGTAAAGCATTTCCCGGGTCACGGAGATACGGAAATCGATTCCCACTACGCCGTTCCCGTAGTAACAGCGAATCGAGCCGAACTCAACCGAACCCATTTGGCCCCCTTTGCCGAGGCCGTCAAACAAGGGGTTTCTGGGGTGATGACGGGCCATGTGTTTTACCCAGCACTCGATAAAGAAAATATAGCTTCGTTTTCTAAACCTATTTTGCAGGATGTTTTGCGTAAACGGATGGGTTTTAAAGGGCTGATTGTAACGGACAGTTTGGATATGAAGGGCGCTACTTCTTTTTGCACGATTGCCGGTTGTGCGGCGCGTTCCTTAGAGGCCGGAGCCGATTGGATTTTACTGGGACGATACATCAAACCCCTTACGTTGTTCACACAAATTGAAACATTAGTGGAAAAGAAAAAGCTGCAATCTCGTGTAGCAGATGCTGCTCGACGGGTTTTTTCCCTAAAAGAGCAATTAGGGCTCTTAAGCGACCAAGCACCTGTTTTGCCCCAGCCACTTGAAAAGGTTTACAAATCTACCGTGGAAGATTTAAGCAAAGAATCTGTCACGCTGGTGCGTGATTATAATGGCTTAATTCCGTTTTCTTCTCATAGAGAACGTCCCACAGTATGTGCTGTATTTTTTGCGCCTTCGCGTTTTGCGGATCAACTTATGCACGTCAGCAAGCCCTTCCTGGCACGCAATTACCATGTGCGCACGTATAATGCGCCACTCACACCGCGGGAAAAAGATGTAACCCGTGCACTTAAATGCGCGGCCGGGGCTGACTTGGTAATAGTGGCTAGTTTGCAGTGGGCCGATAAAGTAAATTTAAGCCAGAAATATACGATTGAAAAGCTTAATGAACAGAGCGAAAATTTGATACTGCTTTCTGTCATGAGTCCGTACGATATTCCACATTATCCAACCGTGGGTACCGTCTTGGCAACGTATGGGCTTAATTCGTTTGCGCTTCAAACGGCGGCGGATGTTATTGTGGGAAATGCACAAGCTAGCGGAATTATGCCGGTGGAATTGCCCGATAACTTTCAACGTGCCAAAACAATGCAGAGCCGTTCCGCGTCGACACGGTTGCGTTGACTTCTTTTCGTATGATTAGTGTTGTTTGGCGCGCTCGCGCCAATATTCAATGACAGCCGGTAAACAAGAGATGATGATGATGGCCACAATCACTAAGTGAAAATGTGTTTTGACGACCGGTAAATCTGCAAAATAATAACCGCCTAACACAAATAATAGCACCCACGCGGCAGCCCCGATCAAATTATAAGATGCAAAATGCCAATACGTCATTTTACCGATACCTGCCACAAACGGTGCAAACGTGCGGATGATGGGGATAAAACGCGCTAATATGATAGTTTTTCCGCCGTGTTTTTCATAAAATGCGTGCGCTTTTAACAAGTGATTTTTATTAAGAAAGCGGCTATGTTCTTGTGTAAAAACTTTGGGGCCTATCCATTTACCGATTTCATAATTGCAAAAGTCCCCGAGCGCGGCCGCCAAGAAAACAATAGGAATAAACAAGGCAAGACTAATGCCGCTTTGGTCGCTGGCCGCTAGGGCTCCACAGGCAAACAAGAGCGAGTCCCCCGGCAGGAAGGGCGTTACCACTAGTCCGGTTTCGCAAAAAATAACCGCAAAAATCCCCACATACAACCAAGGACCAGCGCTAGCAGCCCAAGCGTTTAAATAAACATCCAGATGAAGAAAAATATCTACAAGTTGTGACAATAATTCCATACTTTATTTTAGCAAATCTGCTAGAATATAGGGGATTAGGAGGGTGTATGCGTAGAATTTTTTTACTTCTAGGATTATGTATTTGTGCCTTGAACCTGCAAGCCTATCAAGCGGGAGATTTTTCAGCCGGATTAGCCGCGGTATATTCGCCGCTTTCTTTGGGAACGGATTTTGGAGAGATGAATGTAGATGATCAACAAGCGGCTATTTCCCACGATGCAAAACTGGGTAAACCAGGCATGGGGGCAGAACTACAAGCCCTTTATTTTATAAATTCGCATGTAGGCGTAGGATTATCTTTTCAAGATCAATATTTTTCGTCGGATTTGTCGAGCGGCTGGCGGCTTAATACCCGTACCCGTATGCAAAATTATATGGCAGTTGGCCATGTGTTTTTAACACCGCAAAGCACGTATAAGATGTATATTCCGTTGGGCATCGGTGCGGGGCATACGGATTTTTCCGTAAATTTCCCCGATGGGAAAAAACATTTTACCTACACGGGTTTTTCTTATTATGTAGGGCTGGGCGTTGAGCGGGAACTTGGCGAACGTTTTAGCTTGGGATTAGAAGCCCGCTACAACGGCAATAAATTTCACGACTCGGCCACACGCAACAACGGAGATCACGTAACGGTTTATCCCCGCGCGAATTTTCTTTCTGTGTTGCTGCGCATCATTTACAAAATATAGACTACTGGATGTTTTCGCACACGCGGGCGAGGTACTTGCCCGCGTGTTTTTTTGCGTGTGTGAGTGAGGGGGCAAAGTCGATTAGTTCGGCTATGCGTACGTGAAGAAGTTTATATTTAACAAGCACTTTTTCATCTGCTTGGCCGCAAATAAACAAGACGGGTTTTTTGTGTTTTTGGGCTAGTTTTAATACGGCCAGCGGTGCTTTGCCATAAAAGGTTTGTTCATCAAATTTACCTTCGCTGGTGATGAGTAAATCCGCCCATTTTACGTGCTTATCTAACGGTAATTTTTGTAGCAAAAAGTCAGCCCCCAGCAGCAGTTTCCCTTCCAAGCAGCCGTAGATCCCCGCGGCAATCGCCCCGGCTGCTGCGGTTGAAGGCGTGCGTGCGGTTTGTCGCCCGTTGGTTTGTTTGATGACGCGCGCCCAGCGTGCCATCGCTTTGTCTAAAAGTTTTACTTGTGCGGGGGTGGCACCCTTTTGCGGGCCGAACACTTTGGCGGAACTTTTAGGCCCTAAAAGTGGGTTTGTGACGTCCGCACATCCGATGATTTGTACGTTTTTCAAATTTTTTTGAAGAGGGGCAAAGTCGGCCTTAGCCAGCTTTAAAAGAGGGGCCGCTCCCAGGGGAAGTTCTTGCCCATTTTTATCTAGCAGTTTGGCGCCACACGCAACGGCCATGCCGGCGCCACCGTCGTTACATGCCACGCCGCCGAGCCCAATATAAATGCGCTTGGCCCCGTGCTTAATCGCTTGCAAAATCACTTGTCCCACTCCAAAGGAGGACGCGCCCAATGGGTCTAATTGTTTGGCAGAGCCTAACCCGCAAATGCGGGCTGTTTCCAATACGGCGGTTTTGCCGTCACCAAGCAATAAGAAAGAAGTGCGTTTGGTATGTAAAAAAGCATCTTTAGCACGGGTTTGAATCAACCTTGCGTGCGGGTCAATCAGGCGCCAGCAGTCAATAAATCCATCCCCTCCATCGGCAATCGGAAAGAAGCGGATGGTATGTTTATGAGATAAATTTTTAGATAAAATCTGCCCGGCTTGCAAGGCGCTAAGCGAGCCTTTGAACGCACCGGGCAGTAATAGAATTTTCATTAAAACTTCCAGCTAAGCTGCAGTTGGATAAGGGTATTCATGTTGGCGGAGGGTTTTAATTCTTTTTGACGTTGCGCGAATACTTCGCGTACCTCTAAGCCAATCATCAAATCACTCACCCAGGTTTCTACCCCTATTCCGGCAGCCCCTGCAAAGCCGTTGGAGGAAATTTTGGTGCTGTTAGTTTCCCCACGGTAGTTGACGTGCAGCATTTCATACATGGCACTGCCGGTGAGGTAAAAAGAAAAGCGGCTGCGGGGATTGATGTAATAGTGAGCCGTAAGTCCGCCGCGGAGAATTTGTCCGCTGGTTTTGACTTCTGGATCCGGGAACGGAAGCTCTTTGCCCGCGGCGGCTGCGTCGGCGTTGCGTTTTGATACTTCGGGGTCTTTATCGTCAAAGGTGTTGTTGGGGACACTGCCGATGCCTATCTCCGGCCCGAGCCATAAGTTGCTTTCTTTGAGGCGCCATAAAAATTTGCTGGAAACAGCGATACTGGTGCCACCGACATCAAACTCATCGTCTTTTGTATAACCGGCGCGCTTGGAATTATCCAGTTTTAAATCAAGCGGCATTACCCCGGCTTGCACGGAAAAATATTTGTTGTAATCGGCTTCGTTATGTTGAATTTTTGGTTTTTTGGTCGTTTTTTGCTTGCCCGTTTCTTGCTTAGTAGCGAGTTGTTCTTTTGCGGCAGAGGCATATTCTTGCTGGGAAACACTCCCCGTTTTGACGCCTTTTAAAAAGGCTTCTTCGTCACTCATAGGGCGTTGGGGCGCTGCAGCAGCTTGCGGTGCGTTGGAAGAAACTACTTGCCCGTTGACCACCGTGGCTTTTTGTGTGTCGAACACATGGTCAATGTCATTGTCAAACGTCAGTCCGCCCGCTGCGGCCACCCCGGCTGAAGTTGTTCCCGCGGCTATTGCGGCAGCGCGTGCTTCGCGTGCGGCAGCGGCTTCTTGGGTTTTTTCTACGTATTCTTTTTGTGCATTTTCGCCGCGGTCGTAATCGTACGTTTCCACGGAAATGATCTGCGGCATATCAATGTTTACCACGGCGCCGTCGTCCGTTTTTAGTTTTAAGTTAAATTCGTCTAAATCTAAGATTTGCCCTACCAGCTGGGAGCCTCCCTTTAAAATAATGCGGTGTTTATCGGGAAGGATTTGATCAATTTCCCGTTGATTGAGTGTAATGGTACCGTAGGAAGTGGCTAAATTTAAGGTGTATTCGGTTTGTGCTACGATGGAACCCGTAATTAAATTACCGTCTTTCATTTTGATGGTTTCGGCAAAAGCATTTGTGGCACCCAATAATAAAATAGCTAAAACGATTCGTTTCATAAACCCTCACTACAAAATAAAAAGCGGTGCGCAGTGCGCGCACCGCTTGAGATTATTTGGCTTTTTCTTCTTTCTTTACTTCTTTTTTCTTTTCTTCTTTGGCTTTTTCTTCGGTGCAGCAGCACGGAGCTACGGCATGTTTAATTTTGGCCAACACCTTTAACACTTTGGAAATAGTCAAAAGGACAAGTGCCGTACCCAATACCTGTGCTTCCACAATACCCAACGCCATCCACATTTCTTTTCCGGAAATCATGGGGAAAGTAAGGATTTGTATAGCCATGTAAATGGCGAACACTAAGGCAATGTAAAAAAGAGTTACAAACACAAAGTAAAGCCCTTTTAAGCATAGCCAGTTATGTGGCAGGAATTTGATCCAGCATTTACCTTTACAGCAGTTAGACATAGTTTCTCTCCTTAATTTAAGATTTACTATACACTTATTGTATCAAAACTAAGCCCTAATGGGGCAACTTTTTAAGAATTTTTGCGTTTGGCTTTATCAAGCAGCTCTTGCGCGTGGGAGTAAGCGGCCGATTTTTCGTTGCCGCCGCCTAACATACGGGCAATTTCGGCGGTTAATTTCTTGTCGGTTAGCGCGCTTATGGTGACGTGTGTTGTGTTTTTGTGGGCTTGTTTGTCCACGTGAAAATTTTGATTTGCCTGGGCAGCCACTTGCGCTAAGTGTGTCACACAAAGTACTTGTCGCCCTTGGGCGCAAGCACGTAATTTTTCACCCACCAGCCATCCGGTTTCCCCGCCGATGCCGGCATCCACTTCATCAAATACCATCACAGGAATCGTAGAAGCAAGTACCGTTTTGAGCCCCAACATCACACGGGAAATTTCCCCGCCGGAGGCAATATTTTTTAGAGGCCGTAGGGCTTGACCGGGGTTGGGGGAAAAAAGGAATTCTACTTTATCGGCTCCGTTTGCGCCGATGTTTTCCTCATCCATTTCTACTGCTACAGCAAAACGTACCTGATTAAATCCAAGCGGTTTAATTTGTGCGGTAATTTGCGCGGCCAATTTGTCTGCGGCGTTGAGTCTTTTGTCGTGTAAATTTTGCGCCAGTTTTAAAAGTCCTTTTTGGGCGTTGGCCAGTTCATGGAGTAAATCATGCGCATGTTCGTCGGCGTGTTTGAGGTTGTCAATTTGGACGCGCAACGCTTCGGCTGTTTTTAAAATGTCGCTGATTTCCGGCCCGTATTTTAGTTTTAAGCGTTTGATTTTTTCGTGCCGCTCGAGCATTTTATCCAGGGCCGTTTCGTCTACATCCAACCCGTCCTTGTAATCCGCAAGCGTGTTGGCCGCATCTTCCACAGAGACGAGAGCTTCGTTCACGTTTTGTGCTAATTCGGCTAAATTTTCGTCGAGCTGTGCCATAGCGTTTAAAGCGCGGGCGGCTTTGCCTACACGTGAAACGGCGGATGAGTCCGCACTATATAAATGGTCATACGCTTCGGCGGCCAGTTCTAAAAGTTTGCCTGCGTGTTTTAGTTTGGGCAACGTCTGCTCCAGTTCCATATCTTCCCCGTCTTTAGGTGACACGCGTTCAATTTCATCAAGCTGATACTGGCTCATATCCAACAGCCGCTCTTTCTCTTGTGCGGAAAGGCGGACGGCCTCTAATTTAGCCTTAATAGTTTGCACGGTTTTCCAAGCGGCGGCTACTTGATTGACCAGTTTTTCGTGTTTGGCAAATTGGTCTAGCAACGTTAAATGTACGTTGGCATGCAGCAAACTTTGATGATCATGCTGCCCGTGAAAATCAACGAGTGCTTGTCCAATTTGTGCTAATGCGTTTACCGTTACGGGGTGGCCTTCCACAAACGCTTTGTTTTTGCCTTTATTGTCCAGTTCGCGCCGCAAGGTAAATTGATCAGCTGTTAATCCATATTGCTTGCGTAAATCAGCAGGTAACACATTAGAAAAAAAAGAGGCCTGCACGCTCATTTTGGTGGCGCCGTCTTTAATTAAACTAACATCTCCGCGCGCACCCAATACAAAACCAAGGGCTTCAATAATAATTGATTTGCCGGCTCCTGTTTCGCCGGAGAATACGTTAAGGCCGGGGGCAAAGTGTAAGGTCAAATCGTCAATAATGGCAAAGTGTTGCACGCGCAGTTCGCTTAGCATTCTTCTTTCCCCCAGCTGAGTTTTTTATGTAGCACATCAAAAAAACCGCGTTGCGGCAACGTAAGCAATTCGATTGCGCGGGGGGCACGGGAAAGTTCTAAAACAGCTCCCGGCTCAAGCGGCAGATTAAGTTGTCCGTCAAAACTTACAATGGCACCATCTTCTTTGTTCTTAAAAGAAGGGGATAATTGCAGTAGTCCGGTTGCAGGCAAGACCATGGGGCGTTGGTGCAGGGAGTGAGGGCAGATAGGGGTAATAACGATTACCTCCACGTTGGGCTCTACAATCGGCCCGCCCGCCGCCAATGAATAAGCCGTAGAGCCGGTGGGTGTGGAAACGATGACTCCGTCGCCAAAATAAGAAGGCATTTTAGTCCCGTTAAATGTTGCATTTACGTAGAACGTCCGCAAGTTGGCAGAATGTAATACTACATCATTAAAGGCAGTAAAAATTTTTGTGTTTTGACTGGTTTTTACAACGGCCTGTAATAAAAGCCGCTTGTGCGAAATATATTTTCCGGCAAGTAAAGCATCCAGCGCAGCCGTTAATTCTTCTTTTTCTGCAGCTGCCAAAAATCCAAGCGTGCCACAGTTAATCCCAAAAATAGGGATTTGCTTGGGCGCACACTCGCGGGCGCAGCGCAGCATGGTGCCATCACCGCCCATGCTGATAACTAAGTCGATATCTTCCAAGTGATCAAGGGAAGTAAGCATTGTGGCTTTGATATGCTTGGCACGCAAAAAATCCACCGCTTGCTGGGCAAGGGGCTGATTTTGTGCTTTGTGCTGATTATAGAATACGCCTATGTGCTTTAGTTGCATACAGTTATTGTAGCAAATAATACCTGCCGCAAGACATAGAGGCGTTGCCTTGTCATTAAGTCAAAATGGTATAATATAAATAACAATTCATAGGAGCTTTTATGTGGGATTATACCGATAAAGTCATGGATCATTTTAAACATCCGCGCAATGTGGGAAGCATTCCCAATGCGGATGGTACCGGCCAAGTAGGCAGCCTTGTCTGCGGGGATGCCTTGCGCCTGACCATTAAGGTTAATAAAGAAACCGACGTTATTGAAGACGCCAAATTTGAAACCTTTGGTTGCGCCAGTGCGATTGCTTCTTCTTCCATTTTGACCGAAATGGTCAAAGGCAAAACCATCGAAGAAGCTTCCAAAATTACCAACCAAGATATTGCCGACGCGCTAGGTAGTTTGCCCGCTGAAAAAATGCACTGCTCGGTGATGGGCATGGAAGCATTAGACGCGGCAGTAAAAAGTTACCGTCAAGGCGGCAAGCCGGTTGTATTTGAACAACAAGCCGAAAAAATTGTCTGCAAATGTTTTAATGTATCCGAAGAAGCCATTATCAAGGCCATCCGCACCAATCATCTCACGACAGTAGAAGATGTTACGCATTTTACCAAAGCCGGCGGCGCGTGTGGCCAGTGCAAAGGCGAAATTCAAAAAATTCTAGATAAAGTAAACGGCGCGTGTGAAATTCCGCAGCCAGCTCCCAAAACTTACGAACAAATGACGCTGGTGGAAAAAATCAAAGCCATTGAAAAAGTGTTGGAAGAAGACGTGCGCCCTAAACTCAATATGGATGGCGGATCGGTGGAGTTGGTGGATTTGGCGGGAAACGTTGTCAAAGTTCGCCTGATTGGCATGTGCAGCGGATGTGCCGGTGCGCAGGGAACGCTCAAAAACTTTATCGAGAAAGTTCTTCAAGAAAAAGTTTCTAATACATTAACCGTGGAGCAGGCGTAATATGAAAAAAGTGGTTTATTTAGATAATAACGCCACAACCCAATGCGTTCCGGCTGTAGTGGAGGCGATGTTACCGTACTTTACAGAAAAATATGGCAACCCTTCCAGCATGCATACCTTCGGCGGTGAAAACCGCCACGTCATTGACCAAGCGCGCCACACGGTAGCCGATTTTATTAATGCGCCGTACGATGATGAAATTATTTTTACTTCGTGTGCTTCGGAAAGTGACAACACGGCTATTTTCTCGGCGGTGCGCGCGAATCGCAATAAAAAACATATCATTACTTCAGCCGTGGAACATCCGGCAGTTATGGAGCCGTTTCGCTATTTGCAAACGCAAGGGTATCGCGTCGATTACATCGGCGTAGATGAACAGGGCCGCTTTAATATGGAACAATTCAAAAGCGTGCTGGATGAAGATACGGCACTAGTTTCCATTATGTGGGCCAATAGCGAAACAGGAACGATTTTCCCAATTGCGCAAATTGCTAAACTTGCGCACGAAAAAGGCGCGTTGTTTCACACCGACGCGGTGCAAGCAGTAGGGAAAATTCCGGTAGATGTTCAGGCAGCGGGTGTGGATATGCTTTCGCTTTCGGCGCATAAATTTCACGGTCCCAAAGGCATTGGCGTTTTGTATGTCAAACGCGGTACGCGCTTTTTGCCGTATTTGATGGGCGGCCATCAGGAAAAACATCGTCGTGCCGGTACGGAAAATGTGCCGTACATTGTAGGAATTGCCAAAGCTGCGGAACTTGCCAAAAAACGTGTTACCGACGGCACAATGGATAAAGTAGCCGCGCTGCGCGACCGGTTGGAGCAAGGCATTTTGAAAACTATTCCCGACGTAAAAGTAAATGGAGACCCGCAACACCGCGTGCCCAATACTACCAATATCAGTTTTGGCTATATTGAGGGGGAATCAATTTTGATGTACTTAAATGACTTTGGCATTTGTGCTTCATCCGGCTCGGCGTGTACGTCCGGCTCTTTAGAGCCGTCACATGTACTGCGCGCGATGAAAGTGCCTTTTCAATTTGCGCATGGATCTATTCGGTTTTCACTTTCGGACCAGACCACGCAGCAGGATATCGATTTGGTGCTTAAAGAATTGCCCGCTATTATTAAGCGGTTGCGTGAAATCTCACCGTTTTCGCGCCTAGCGTAATACTTCAGGAGAATACATGAAAAAACTAACGCTCTTAGCAGTTGTTTTATTAGCTCCGTTGTTTTTACTTGCCAAAACAACGGTTGTTTATCACACTAGTGATACACATGGGTTTTTCTTCCCCAAAGACGGACGGGGCGGTTTTGCCGCACTAGCTAGCGTAATTAAACAGGGGCCGAAGAATTACTTGTTAGTAGATAGTGGGGACTTTGCCAACGGCACGGTAGAAACGCGCAACTCCAAAGGCCTAAAAGCCGTTCAAATTATGAATAAAATGGGGTATGACGCTACCACGCTGGGCAACCATGAATTTGATTTCAAAGAGGCCAATTTCCCGGCCATTGTAGAAGCGCTCGAATTTCCGATGTTGGCGGCCAATTTTTTTGAGAAGGAAACGCAAACCTATCCGCCGCACATCACACCTTATTTGATTACCACTAAGAACGGAGTAAAGTTTGCAGTAATCGGGTTAGGAAACCGCGAGCCGACCAATCCGGCTACGGGGTACACATTTTCAAAGCCGATGGTAGCGTTGGACAACGCGTTGGAACAAGTAGAAAAAGAAAATCCGGACGTAGTGATTGTGATTGTGCACGATTCCATTGCGGACGATAAACACGGCACGCAGTCTTACGTGACGGATATTGCCAAGCAATTTGGCGGGCGTGTACACGTGGTATTTGGCGGACACGCGCACAAAATTGTGCAAAATCACGTAGAAAACGGGGTGTTGTTTGTGGAAAGCGGCTGCTACGTGCAAAACGTAAGCAAAGTGACCGTCACTACGGATGACAAAACCGGGAAATTTGTTTCCGCCAAAAGCGAGCTTATCCCGCTTATTGTGGCCAAAACCGGCGAGGATAAAGAGATTAAAAAATACCTGGACACCTTGCGCGAGCCCGGTGTAGACGAAGTGGTTGGAAAAACCACCGAAGTATTGGCCAAAGACCCGCAAGCGGGCCGCTTGGATTCCCCGCTTAATGATTGGGTGGCCGATTTAATGAAAGAATACAGCGGTGCGCAAATTTCCATTCACAATAACGGAGGCGTTCGGGTGGATTTGCCGCAAGGAACTATTACAAAACGCGATTTAATAGAAGCGCATCCTTTTGATAATCAAGTCACGCTGGTCACGGTAAGCGGGAAGTTCTTAAAGAAATTTATCAAAACCGGGTTTGCCCCGCGCAGCTTATTTACGTACTCCGGTTTGCAGATTACCTACAAAACAAATAAAAAAGGCAAAATCAAAAAGATCAAAATTTTGTTTAACGGTAAACCGCTTAAGAATAATACTATGTATACGATTGTTACCAATGCTTATATCGCAGGCGGTGGTAGCGAAGGATATTTATTCAAAAAAATTCCGGCCAGTGCCAAAAAGCAAGTGGGCGAAAAAAGTATTCGCGATCTGATGGAAGATGCCTTCAAGAAAGGCCCGGTGTCAGCTCCCGCTACCGGACGTATTTTAGAAATTAAATAAGATATGCGTCGGTTTGGGTGGGTTTTTTTAATTAGCATATTAGCCCTGGGATGTGCCCGGGAAGAACGCGTCAATTTAGATGTGTTCTTCACGGCGGACACGCAGGGATTTTATTTTTCTCGCCCGGAACCGCACCTGGATAATCAAGAAGCCGGTGGCTATGGTATTTTGAAAAATTTCTTGCAAGGGCGCACCACGCCGTATTTGCTTTTTGACGGAGGAAACTGGTTTGGTTCTAGTGCGGAAGGAACGTTATCCAAGGGCTCCTATGTGCCGCTTCTTACCAAAGATATTGCTTTTACCGCGGGCACGCTTACCGATAAAGATTTAATCTACGGCTGGCCGGTTGCGCGCAATATTGTTAAAGAGTTGAATTACCCGTTGGTCGTGGCCAATTTGCGGCTTGAAAATCAAATTCCCTGGCCATTGCATGATTATCAAATCCGTACCGTGGAAGGGATCAAAATAGGTATTTTTGGGATCATGGCCGCATTGGAGCAGGACCGCTCGCGTTTGCCCGGTTTAAGCACGTTGGACCCTATCGAAACGGCTAAACAAATGGCTGCCATGCTGCAAGAAAAAGGCGTGGATTATATTATCGTTTTGAGTACGTTGGGGCTTTCAAGCTCGACGGGGCATACCAACGCGGCTCTGGCTGCGGAAGTGGAAGGGATTGACCTGATTTTAAGTTCCAATCAGGACAATGACGCCCCGGAAACAGAGCAAATAAATAATACCTGGATTGTGTATCCCGGCTCCAAACTGGATAGTGTTGGGAAAATTGCCTTGCAATTTGATGCCAAAACCCACCAACTCAAAGATTTTACCTTTACCGATGAGCCGCTCCTCAAGAGCACATACGGGGAAGATGCGGATATTGCCCAGCAAGCGGAAGAATTGCTAAGCCAAACGCGCCGCAACATGAAACGTTTTATTGCCAATGTTCCGCAAGAAATTACTACCGATTTAAAAGCCCAATCAGCGTTGGGTACCCTGTTGAGCCAATGTCTGCATAGCTGGGCAAAACTTGACGGGGCTATCTTAAATGCCGCCTCTATCCGCAGTTCGCTTCCGCAGGGGGATTTGACGGAATTCGATTTATACAAAAGTTACCCATACGCAGATAACATCACGTATATTACCCTGAAAGGATCGGCGTTTATAAAGGCGGTGCAAGCTTCACTTAACGCAGAGGATAACTTTCCGCAAATTGCGGGATTCTTTGTGTTGTATGCAGATACTCCTTCCGGCAAAAAAGTGATTCGTATTACGCTGGATAACGGGCGCATTGTACGTCCGCAAGATACATATCGTATTGCGGTAACTGACCACATTCTAGCGGGCGGTTTTGACCACGATGAATTTATTAATGCGCTGGAATTTAAAAGCACCTTTGTGGAAGCACGGCAAATTATGCGCTCTTGTCTGGTACGCAAAAAAACGATTACCGTTCCGGATTTCCATACGCGTTGGAAAGTTGTCAAATGACTTTAATTAAACCCCTTACCATTGGCTCGTTTACCGCGCCGAATAATTTGCTCTTGGCCCCGATGGCGGGCATTACCGATACGCCCTTTCGCATTTTATGTCTAAAGGGGGGGGCGGGCATTGTGTGCGCGGAAATGGTTTCGGCGCATGCTTTGCACTACGGCAATCCCAAAAGCGGGCGGATGTTGCAAGTTGCCAAACAGGAACATCCGATTTCTATGCAAATTTTCGGCTCGGACGAGCAAACTATTACAGAAGCCGCTAAACAAGCGCAAGCGTGCGGGGCGGATATTATTGATCTTAATGCCGGTTGCCCGGTCAAAAAAATCAATAAAGCCGGGGCCGGGTGTGTGCTGATGAAAGACGAGGCCAAGTTGGGGCGTCTAGTTGAGGCGGCTGTTAAAGCGGTCAAAATTCCCGTTACGCTTAAAACGCGTATTGCACTTACTCACAAAGAAATGCTGGCCGTGCGTATGGCTAAACTCGCGCAAAATGCCGGGGCAAGTGCCATTGTCTTGCACGCCCGCGCCGCGGTAGATGTGCACACAGGCGCGCCTAACATTGCTGCGGTGGGGGAAGCGTGCGCGGCGGTCAAAATTCCTGTCATTGGCAACGGCGGGGTGGTAAATGCGCAAGTTGCCAAGCAATTTTTAGAGGCAGGTTGCGCGGGCGTGATGATTGGCCGCGGCGCGGTGGGAAACCCGTTTATTTTTGCCGATATCCAAACGGAGCTGGCAGGGGGGACGACGTCGCCCATGACGGCTCAAAAACGTCTGGAAATTTACCTGGCGCTTATTCGCGAAAACGTGGCTTATTACGGCGAGCGCATTGGTGTAAACCGTAGCCGCAAAACGGCTGGATATTGGATCAACAATTTCCCCAATGCCGCCGAGGTGCGCGGGCAATTTGTCCGCCTGGATAGTTTGGCCGAAATAGAAAAGTTGTTTAATCAAGTGATGAAAAAACTTACCAAGTTTCCCAATCTTGATAGTTCCATCCTTGACTTCTAAGGCTATCACAAATATAGCGCCCCATGGTTGTATTTTGTGTAGAGCAATTTTTTTCTCCTCCCGCAACATATAAATCATACACTACTGCCGGCCATCGAACTATCTCTACACTACAACCGTTAGCCAGGCATACGGGGTAAAAATATAGGAAGTTATCGCTTACATATTCGCTTTCATTTTCATCCCACAGGCCTAGATTAATTTCAATAGGGCAATTCATCTCTTGTAGAAATACAGGTTGATTCCCCGTAGGCAATCCGTGTTCCATTTGATACCAGTCAAAACATTCTTGGATGAGTTTGGCGTTTTGCAAGGCCTCGGCTAAGCGGCTTTTTTCTACCGCTCTTTGATACTGCGGAAGTGCGATCGCCGCTAAAATGCCAATAATAAGCACCACAACTAACAATTCAATGAGTGTAAAGCCGTGTGTGTTTTTATTGGATAATCCCTGAACTTGTTTCAGGGCCTTCGACGCTTGTTGTTGAGTAACGGCATGCGTGGAGGATCCCGAACTAAATTCGGGAATTATACTTTGTGGATTTTTTTCATTTTTCATTTTCATATACTCTCCTTAGTTGCGTGTTCAACTTATCTGCCGGGAAAGTATTGTAAAAACGGCTGCCATAAAGAGTCTGTACTAGAGAACCCGATATAACAGCCGTAACCCCAAAGGGGTGTTCGGCAATAAACAAAACGCGTTTTGTCTATCACCTGATACGACTGTTAGTGGACTAGTACAATGCCTGTTAGGCACTCCGTATTCTGTATACGGTTCCAAGAACAGATAAAATTGTATTTTCATTATAGCATAAAAATGCTATCATAAAGGGCACCTTATTGCCTTGCTGAAAATTACCTTCCACAAACCCTGTAATTTTTTATATAATATATACACACCACGAGTCATTAAATACAGTGGCCACCACTCCACTGTGCATTAATTACAAAAGGTAGAAATAGAAATTATGACAAAAACATTCTTACCTTCCGTCAAGGAAGTAGAAACCAGCCGCAAATGGCATCACATTGACGCCAACGGCCAAACCCTGGGAAGATTGGCTACTCAAATTGCCGTTCTTTTGATGGGTAAACACAAAAAAACCTATACGCCCAATATGGATTGTGGGGATTTTGTAGTTGTTACTAACGCCGCTAAAGTAAAACTCACCGGCAAAAAATTGGAACAAAAAGTATATTTCTCCCACTCCGGCTATGCCAAGGGTGGTAAAGAAACCCCGGTCAAACGCGTGTTAGAAAACAACCCGACCCGCGTGTTGGAATTAGCGGTAAAACGCATGTTAGATGAAAACAAATTGCGTGCTCCGCGCATGAAACGCTTACGCTTGTTTGCCGGCGAAGCGCACGAATTTACCGAACGCTTTGGCAAATAAGAGGACTAGAAAATGAACACGAAAGATTTAAAAACCGGAAGACGCAAAACCTCCGTTGCCCAAGTAGAACTTTCAAAAGGTAAAGGCAACATCACCGTAAACACCAAATCTTTGGATGAGTACTTTGGTAATCACGCCCGCTGCAAAGCTGCTGTAAAAGCTCCGTTAACCGTAACGGGTTTGGATAAAACCTATGACGTAAACGCTAAAGTAGTTGGCGGGGGTGTATCCAGCCAAGCCGGTGCGTTGCGCCACGCGATTGCCCGCTCTATCGCCGAACTGGGCGAAGACCTTAAAAAGGCTGTTAAAAAAGCCGGTTATTTAACGCGCGATCCCCGTATGGTGGAACGCAAAAAACCGGGTCAGCCGGGTGCTCGCAAACGCTTCCAGTTCTCCAAAC
>CADBYN010000012.1 GCA_902798835.1 Candidatus Avelusimicrobium bubulum
CCCTTCATTGACAGGAAATGAGGCCAAATCTTTCTTCTGTGCCGTGTAGTTCTTATCCAACATACACCGCGCTTCTTGTTCCGTGCGCACCGCGCGCATGATGTCTTCCGCTTCCGTTGTCCGGCGTGCTTCCAACACCTTGGTAAACCGCGGCAATACCACCGCCGCTAATACCCCAATTATTACCACTACTACTAATAATTCGGTCAATGTAAATGCTTTCTTTTTCATAAAGACTCCTGTACTTTATCACAATACAACCACTAGTTTAGAATACAAAAATGGAATTGTCAATCTCAAATTACTTATAAAGCAGCGTGCGGAATTCCTCGGTCTGGTTGATTGATTTAAACATCCATCCTTTTTGATTATCATCAAATAAGGCTTCATAATTTTTGAAATTATGCTTGATGGCTTTTTGCAGGTTGGCATACATATTTTTGCGATCTTTTTTAAACGTCCAATAGGTTCCGGCTAAATTTACATACGGCGTAGGGGCAGACGGATCCAAGCGAATAGCTGTCTCGAAATCGGCTTTGGCTTTTTCCCATTGCTTTAAATTCATGCGAGCAAACCCACGGTTATTGTATGCCACCGCCCATTTGGGGCTTAACTCTATTGCACGCGTATAATCGGCCACGGCTTTATCAAACCGCTTTTGTTCTTCATATACTAAACCCCGGCGATTAAACCAGTAAGCCTCAGGCTCTAGTTCAATAACACGGTTATAATCTTCCAGCGCCGCTTCAAAATCTCCCATATCGCGATATGTGGCTCCGCGCCATTGATAAGCAAGCGCCCAGTTTTCTTTGCGGTTAATGGCTTTACTAAAAGCCGATACCGCTTCGTCTAGTTTGCCATCACTCTGAAAGATACGTCCTTGCCAAAAATGACGAGAAGCCGAATCGTTCCCCAAGGCCGCCAATGCATCCACTTGTTGTTGCGCAATATCATAACGGTACGCATCCAAACTTACAGGAATAACCTCTTCCAAAGTTACTTGAGAAGCATGTTCCCAATCTCCTACATATTTGGTGTAATCGGCCAATGCCAAATTATATCTGCCTATCGAACGATATTCACGCGCGCGGGCCAAATAAAAATTTTTATGAGACGGATTTAAGTGGATCGCCCGTGTAAAATCGGCTAACGCCAGTTGCGGTTCTTTTTGATGGGAATACGCCAGGCCGCGCGCATAATAACGGAAAGGATCTTTCGGGCGCAACGCTACAACCTGGTTATAATCTGCAATAGCCTGCCGGTTATCCCCCAGTTTTGCATAAGCATCGGCCCGGTAATGATAGGCATCTACATATGTGGGCGCTTGTTCAATTACCTGGGTCAGCAATTCAATTTGCGTGCGCGGATTGAGCTCCTGTTTGGCACGCTCAAATAATTGCACGGGCGTTTGCACACGCGTCTGCGCTGACGCAACTATCCCCGTCAATAATAACACGCTTATCCATAAGTAACGCATATATGTATTAAATCACTATTTGAGTAAAAATACAAAATAAATATTTACAACCAACACAGCCAAGCCTATCATGTAACATAAACCCAATAATACTGTAGCAAACAAATGCAAGTTTAAAAAGATCGCTCCTATAAGTGTAGCTTTCCCGGCGAATACTTTGCCCAATTGTATCGTGCGGCCCGACCACTTCATAATTTTAGCCGATAATACAGCCCGTACTGCAGCCGCCAACATCCCCAAACATAAAATAACAACCCCTCTAGGCAGCCCCGTTTGCTGCTGTTTAACCGAGGAAAAAACATCCCGCACGCTTCCACGCACCAAATGCGTTGCTTCCGGTTTGGTAAGCCCTACATTCATATCGGTTAATTGGCTTGCAGCACGCTCCTGCACGAGCGACAAAATATTATCAATAAATTCGTTCCATTCTACACACGCCAGCCGTAATGCCAGCACACAAGAAGTAAAAAATGAATATCCAAATGCCAATACCCCGTATATCAGCAACGCCATCCAAATACCCAGCCATTTTAGGGGTGATGGCCACGATGAAAAAAGTGTGATACAAGTGGCATACGCCATTACTAAAAAGATCCCCACCCCCCCCAACAAATGCGGTAAAAACCACCGCTTAAGCGCCGCTGAAAAACGGCCCATCGACTCCTTAAGCAACAGGCGAACGTTGCCTTGCTCTACCTTTGAGAGTGTCAGAGCAGTAGTAGGGTTAGAAAGAGGGACCGAATCAATGTTCATGGCAGCAACAGTTTCCACAACACGTGTGAGATTTACCTTTTTGACAAGATGGAATATGATCGGAAATTTTAACCATTTTTCCTAATTTCTTATCGTACACATAAGTACCTGTATTAGAATTACTCATCGTTTATCTCCAAATGTTTCTTTAAACCAACGCAATATCCACGTGGGCTTATAATCGATAATCTTTTTATTATGTCGGGTATAACTTTCCAGCGGGGCTTGGATTTGTTTTCCGCGTGGCAGTAGCGGATAGATATAATCTGTCACCACCTGAATGTTGGGATACCACAGGTTGTGTACTTTTTTATCAATCCAATGTTGCAACCCCAGGTTGGGCAGATCCAATCCCGCTGAAGCTGCCCAGAATACACTATTTACGGCAATCACATAAAGCGCAAATTCTTTTTTAAGCGTAGCCAGCAACTGCCAAGTTTGATTAATAGACAACTTTTTAATATCAATTTCTAAATAGTTCTTATCATCAATCGGCCCCCCCTTGGTCACACTCATTACGAAATATCCTTCTTTGATGAGTCCTAAGGCCAGTTCTTTAATGAAGGGATACACATAGTTAGACCCGCGGGAATCTAACTGCAGAAAAACAATCCCCTTTTTATTGCACGCTCCGTTGCGTGCCTGGTTCAAATAGTCAGCAACTTCTACGGATACTGTAGCAGGAAAATACATCTGCGGGGCAGGGATATTTTCGGGAATGGGCAAGTCAAACGTATCAAACAAACTACTCACTCGGTGCCGAATATGCGTACCATATTCGTAGTAAACCGGAATAACCAAGAAGTTTTCGGGAACATCTTTTAACGCTACGCTATAATCATAATTTTTCCAAACGAGCGGGTGACGCATACCGTCAAAATAAAACACTTTCTCAAAATGCGGATTTTCACTTAGCAATTTGCCCACTAGCGGAGAGTTGTTACGGTCGAACTGTTTGCCTACATAGCCATAGAACGGAATCGTTGGATATTTCTTTTTAAGTGCTTCCAATACGGGCGTAGCATATAGATAATCGCCAATTCCCATAAAAAATATAAACGCAAAACCTTTAATATTGGGATTTACCGCTAGTGCGTTGTCCAAATTATAATACACATGCTCGTGCATATAGAGTGGACGGCAAATACGATACCATTGTGCATCTATAGGCAAAGATTCCTTCCTCGCATTTTGTGGTCGGCAACCAAAACCATACCATACGGGAGTGCGTAACTCTGCCCACCCAAACAATTTATGTTTGAGCCAACGAACGCTTTCATAAGCAACGCACAACGGCCTATGTGCACGTAGATAAGTTTGAAAAGAAGTCATATGTAAAGTATACTAAAAACCAATCATCCATACTTGCAAGTAATACACAAATTATCGCAGACTGATTAGCTGCAGCTCCAATATAATTTTCCCGTCTTTATATACTAGTGAGTGTGGAATCTGCACCTCTCCATCCGCAGATAGAGGCACATAATCTGCATACATCAAATCAGCTGAATTAAGCGTGGTAATCGTACGCGCGGTGGCAGGATAAATTTCTTTTTCCTCGTAGGTAAATGTTTCTTTAGCTCGCGCAGCTTTATAAACAACCGTAATATCTCCGCTTTTTTCGTGCCGCATCCCCGCATACGTGCCAGGATTAGAAAATAATAAATCCAGCAATTGTGTAATGCGCCCGCGCACTAATGTATTGTCTACATCTTTAAACAAGTAACGATAGGCAACCCCCTCCGGGCTGACAATTGCATGCAACACTTTATACAAACCTCCCGTCAAAAGCACCACTTCATAATCTTCATCCCCGATTTTTTTAACAGTTAATACCCCGTCTGTCATCATATCGTCCATCGTGCCGGTTACTTTAAAGCCGGCTTGGGTTTTACCTTCGCTAAAAAAATTAACTTTCTTGAGATTACGCACCTCGGTGGGAACCTGTTTTACGTGCGTAGTAGCACAAGCAGCCAACAATAGCACCAGATAAAATGTTAAAATTTGTTTAAGCATATTGTCTCCTTTTTGATATTATACTGTTTATGGAGTTACGTGTCTTTTATTTTATTACGTTGCTATGTGCGGCTGCTATTACGGCAGGAGCTATACCTGTCTTACGTCGAACTATTGGCAAGTTTTTAACAGATACCCCCGGCGGCCTTAAAACGCACGCCAAGACGGTTCCCATGCTAGGAGGATGCGCTATCTTCCTGGGAACTATCACCAGCCTGGTACTTATTCGTTTTACTACTGATTTCCCAACAGGGACATTACATAGTTTACGTGGTATATTAGGAGCCGGCACCCTAATTTTTATGCTCGGTTTATTGGATGATTTGCGTAAACCCAAAGGGTTACCGATTTGGTTACGCTTGCTCGTACAAGCAATAGCGGTTTCGTTTTTAATTTATTATGGAGTATATGTACAGGTTTTCCCCTTTTCTTGTCTTAACTACGGCATTACTTTTTTGTGGCTTTTGGCCCTCACTAATGCATTTAATTTGTTGGATATTAGCGATGGATTATGCGTTAGTCAAGCGATCATCTGCGCAATAGGGCTGGTATTTATCTCTTTACCGGGTGAATTATGGTACGTCAATTTTGCAGCACTGGCCTTGATGGGTGCCGGGCTTGCTTTTTGGCCGTTCAATCATGCCAAACAGAAAATTTTTTTAGGACATAGCGGGGCTACTTTCCTAGGCTTTATGATAGCAGCCATCTCCATGGGCACACAATATACACAGCAAAACCCGTACGGATACGCCGCCCCTCTTTTTATTGTGGCCGTTCCTTTACTGGATACCGCCTTTGTAAGTCTTGCACGCCTATTGCAGGGTAAAAGTCCGCTGAAAGGGAGTGATGATCATCTAGCCCTTCAATTAAAAAAACATTGGCATTTTTCTTCGGCAAGCGTCATCGGTATATTTGCGCTAGCAAGTATTGGATGTAATTTATTAGGCAATTTGATGACGCAATTAACTCCTCAATATACACAGGCTGTGTTTGTATTATCCTTATTGGGCGGAGGTATGTGTTTATTATGGCTTCTACAAAAACTACACACGTCCGCACATTGATTATCGGTGGGGGCATCACTGGGCTTAGCACAGCTTACGCACTTGAACAACGCAAAGATACAGATTATCTAGTGGTAGAAGCTCAGGACCACGTAGGTGGTTTATGTGTTACTACATGCCAAAAGGGATATCAATTTGATTTCGGTGGGCACCTTTTACACTTACATACTGCACAAGGAAAAAAATTAATAAAAAAACTTTTGGGAACTAATTTACAACGACATACCCGCCACGCTTTTATTTACACCAACGGCATGCAAGTTCCTTATCCTTTTCAGCAAAATTTATGGGCACTTTATCCTGAATTACGTGCTTTGTGCGTAGAGGAATTAAAACGACTAAATTCGTGTTCTAAAATATCTCCTAACAATTTTGAAGAATGGTGTTTAAAGCTATTTGGTTATGGAATTTATGAAGCATTTCTTCGTCCTTATAATGAAAAACTTTGGGGATGTGCACTAAGCGAGCTTTCTTGTGATTGGTGCGGTCCGTTTGTACCAGCACCACTACGCAAAGAGATACTTCAAAGTGCCCAACGAAAACCGACCAAACCTACCGGATATAATGCTTCCTTTTATTACCCAAAGAAAGGCGGCATTGGAGCACTTGTCAACGCTTTGGCTCAACACGTAACTCACGTCCGAACCAAAGCCAAAGTTACTTCCATTGATTTGACTAAAAAGGTCGCCCAAATTAATAAACAAACCTTCATTCACTTTGACCGCTTGGTCAATACTATTCCTCTCCCGGATTTTGTTAATTTGTTAAACGCAAACACCCACTTAAAAAAAGCAGTTACAGCATTAAAAGCACGTCCCGTTACAATTTACCATCTGGCAATCGCCCGGAACGTTCCACATTTCAGTTGGATTTATTTTCCCGATCAAACCCAACCGTTTTACCGAGTCGGCCTACAAAGCGGTTTTGCATCCGATTCGATGCCTTCTAAAAAAAGTTCTCTGTTTTACATTGAATTACCCGGCTTAGTGCCGCAAACTTCCGCCATGGAGGAACGCATTTGGCAGGGCTTACACCAAAAAGGTATTGTTTCCTGCGAAGATACGAAATTATTTTCTGCCTGGCAAACAATTCCCTGCGCTTACGTGATGTTTAATACGACACGTGCGCAAACAGTTCCTTTTCTGCTCAACGAGCTGGAAAAACAACAGGTGTACTGTGCCGGACGTTATGGTCGCTGGGAATACAGCTTTATGGAACGTTCCCTTATCCAAGCTGATCAACTGGCTCAAAAATTGGCAAAACTGGTATAATAGGAAATATGAAAGTTCTCGTTTTCGGCGGCAGTTTCGATCCTGTTCATAAAGGGCACGTGGCCCTGTTCCGTCGTGCTATGAAGGTAGTATCACCTGATGTAGCACACATTGTGCCGGCTTACCATTCTCCTTTTAAAGCCAAATCTCCCACCCCGTTTCGTCTGCGTATGACCATGCTCAAACAAGCTTTTAAGGGAGCAGGGAAAAATATTATTTTTGACGATTATGAACTTAAACAAGGCGGCAAAACTTATACTTATCAATTGGTGCAGTACCTAAAAAAACGCTACAAAGACCCTGAAATATTTCTGTTAGTAGGGACGGATTGTCTCAATGACTTACACAATTGGAAAAATCCCTCTTACATTTTTGAAAACGCGGTAGTAGTGGCCGGAAAACGCAAAGGATACGACGAAAATCCCGCCACATTTCCGCACATCTTCTTGCCAGGCTTTTTCCCAAAACTTTCCTCCAGCCGTGTACGTGCCCATATTTTATCGTGCGGGGATATTCCCAACACCGTTCCTTCATCTATTGCTCCAACTATTCGCAAAAATAAGCTTTATGGGTTGGCCGTACACGATTGGCTTAAGTCCCACTTAAAACCCAAACGCTATTTACATTCCAAAAATGTAGCCGAAATGGCGGCTGCGTTTAGTGATATTTACGAAATTAATGTGGAGTCCGCAGTAAAGGCGGGCATTTTGCACGATGCAGCTAAAGGAATGGACGGACACGAACTTATCAATTTTTGTAAAGAACATAAAATTAAGGTCCCGTTTTTTGAGGACATTTGCCGCATGGAACCTCAACTATTGCATAGCTATGCTTCACGTTGGTTAGCCAAACATTTGTTCGATGTACACGATAAAGAAATCTTGGACGCCATTGCTGAACACACGTTAGGCAGTTTGCACATGAGTACCTTGTCCAAAATGCTATTTGTGGCAGATATTTCATCTAAAGACCGCAAATACAAAGATGCTTTTGTAATACGCACCTTGGCCTTGCAGGACCTAGATAAGGCGCTACGTTATGCAGCGAACCGTAAGTTGCTCTTTACCATTGACTCGCAAAAATGGCTCTGCCCTTTAGGAATCGACTTATGGAATCATCTTATCAAACGCGAAAAATAATCGGCCGCTTGCTTTTATTGGTGGCACTCGCCCTCTTAGCGGGTAGCTTCTGGTCCGATTATACCTCTTCCATGATACACCGATTAGTTAACCATGCGGCCGATCCTGTACGCGTCGTTGTATTTACAAAGCCGGCTATGTTATTTTCCTACATTCCCTCTACCCGCAAGGTACGCGTTACCCCAGGAAGCAGTCAATGTTCCGTCGAAAACAAAAACAAATGTTTTAACGGTGAATATGATGCTTTTTTTATTCCCCAAGAAAAAGATCAGCACTCCTTTTGGACACAATTTGGCAATCACTTGGAACAGTGGCGTTTTACCCCTAAATCCGTATGGATCTACATACAAGCCTATGTAAATGCCCTGGTGCAAAAACGTACCAACCTACGGCCAAGCGAATTTCTGCTCCTTTCCAAAGAATTAATAGAACTAACTCGCATTGATTTTGCTATCGAGTATCCGGTATCTACAAAGAAAAAGCAGAAATCATCTAAAATCAAGGAAGAGAAGGCACAACCTGATGAAAAGCCTGAAGTTGTTTTGCCTAATACAGCAACCGATGAAAAGCCGCTTGTAGTAGAAATACTTAACGCATCCGGGAAAAAAGGGTTGGCCCTTAGTGTTACACAATATCTGCGCGAGCAAAATGCCAAAGGCCTTTTGCGTATCGACGTTTTACAATATGACAATTACCCCTCCGTGCAGGAAAAATCTTTCATTGTGGACTATAGCGGCAGACAAGTTCAAGTTTCCCAAACCAGCCAAGCCCTTGGAATCCGCGGAGAAATTCGTTCGGAGGCCTCTACAACTGCCATTTGCGATACGCGCATTATCCTGGGAAAAGACTTTAAAATGCCTCTTTAGGTTCCTTCCAAAAAATGCTAGGATAATAAGTAACGAAATGAGGAATATATGAATACAAAACAACTAGTGTGTTTCGCAGCGCGCGTCGCTGATGAAAAAAAAGCAGAAAACATTAAAGTGATCGATTTAAAAGGTCTCTCTTCTCTGTGCGATTACGTTCTGATTATGACAGTTACCTCCAAACCTCACTTAGAAGCTGTCGAAGAAGAAATGAGCAAAAAGCTTAAAGAACTAGGCTATTATAAAACAAACCGAGACGGAGCCGAGAGTTTGCAATGGCGCGTAAGCGACTATGGAAGTTTTTTGGCTCACATCATGACGCAGGAAGCGCGCGATTTTTATGCATTAGACAAAATTTTTAGTTTTGGCGAAGAGCTAGATTTTTCCAAACCGATTAAAAAAGTCTCCTCCAAAACAACTCTTAAAAAAACTAAGAAAACTGCCGTTAAAAAGACAGCTGCAAAAACCGCCCCAAAAACCGTCAAAAAAGCGGCAACTAAAAAAACAACTACAAAGAAGACGAAGAAGAAATAACCATGTTAGAAAAATTAAAAAAAGATATTACTCTAAAATTATCCAACGCAGATTACTTCAAAGGGCAGGAGTTGCCTCCTGTGGAGTTCGCTCCTGCGCCTGCACATACAGGCGCGGATGTTTCCATGGTTTGGGCCATGGCTGCCGCCAAGAAACTTCATAAAAATCCTCTGTCCATTGCACAAGAGGCTTGCAAGGTGCTTAGCGAAGTTACGGGGATCGCTTCAGCTACAGCTGTGGCACCGGGGTTTATAAACCTGCTCTTGGAAGAAAAATTTATTATTGATATAGCCTCTGATCGACGTATTAAAGACCGTGCAAATGAGCAAAACAAGCAACGAATTTTGATTGAATTTGTGTCTGCAAATCCAACAGGGCCCCTACACGTAGCTAGTGGCCGCGGGGCCAGTTTAGGTGACAGTTTAGTAAAAATTCACCGTGCATTGGGTTATGCCTGCGATAGTGAATACTACGTCAATGACGCGGGAAACCAGGCTGAGTTATTGGCCGTCTCTTTAAAAGCCCGTAAAGAAGGGAAAGAGCCCCCGGAAAACGGATATCATGGATCTTATTTAGTAGATCTGGCTAAAAAAATTCCTGCTGACTTACCCGAAGACAACTATGGCCGCTGGGCCATGGAAGAATTGCTTAAAACACAGCAGCAGGATATGAAAGATTTTCACGTGGATTTTACCCGCTGGTTCCGCGAATCGGATTTACATAAGGAAGATGCCCCTAAAAAGGCCGTTGCTTTCCTAACCGAAAAAGGGTACACCTACGAAAAAGAAGGCGCTGTATGGTTTGGATCCACCCAAGATGAAGAAGCGCAGGACGACAAAGACCGCGTATTAGTACGCAAAGATGGTCGCCCAACATATTTCATGGCCGATATTGCCTACCACAAAAACAAATATGACCGCGGATATACCACGCTTATCGATATTTTAGGAGCTGATCATCATGGCTATGTGCCACGTATGAAAGCCGCCGTTCACGCGCTCGGTCACGACGAAAAAACTTTCGTGCCCATCATTCACCAACTCGTGCATTTAACCGAACATGGCGAGCAAGTGAAAATGTCCAAACGCGCTGGGCACTTTATCACACTACGCGAACTGATGGACGATGTAGGAACTGATGTGTGCCGTTTTTTCTTTGCCAGCCGCACCCCCAACGCACACATGTTGTTTGATATGGATTTAGCCAAAAAACGTACCAATGAAAACCCCGTGTTCTATGTACAATATGTACATGCACGTATTTGCTCTATCTTTGAAGCTGCCAAACAAAAGGGCTTGAAAGAAGGTATGACTGCCAAGACTCCGCTTTTGCCGCAAGAACGGGCACTCTTGTTAAAATTGCTCTGGTTTAAGTCTGTGCTACAAAATTGTGTAGCCGATTTAAGTCCTCACCATTTAACAACGTACTTAGTGGAATTGGCCGGCTTGTTTCACACTTTCTACGATAACTGCCGCGTGCTGGACGAAAACGACCCTGAATTGACCTCAGCTCGACTTTTCATCTGCCAACGCGTTGCGGAACGAATTAGAAAGGGGCTTGAGTTTATTGGCGTAAGTGCCCCAGAAAAAATGTAATTGACCGAGGATTAAAAGTATATTATGGATATTACTTACTTACTGTTCTTGCAAGAATTTCGCAATAGTATCCACGATGCGTGGACTCCCTTTATGGAATGGATGTCCTTATTTTCCATCACCTATTTATTATTTATCCCAGTATTTATTTATTGGTGTATAAATAAGCGAAAAGGGCTATACATTTTGGCTTCTTACTTTACCTGCACCTCTCTTAATGCCGTGCTTAAGCTGACAGCTTGCGTATATCGTCCTTGGATACGCGATTCACGCATTATCCCGGCCGGGAATGCTATTTCAACTGCAGGTGGGTACTCCTTTCCTAGCGGCCATACCACTACCGCCACTCCCATTTACGGAGGTCTCGCAGTTACATTTTGGAACTCCAAAACAACTAAATGGCTTAGCGTCTTGTGTGTAATTGCATTACTTATTACATGTTTTTCTAGGAATTATTTAGGGGTGCACACGCCACAAGATGTCCTCGTTGGATTATGTTTGGGTATTTTGACATTATGGGCAATGGCCCGATTATTTCATTACCTTTCTCAACATCCGCAAAAAGAAGATGTTATTTTGCTGGGCGCTTTCATTTTAGGAGCCTTAGCTATTGTATACATTACCTTCAAATCGTATCCGATCGATTATGTAAACGGAAAATTGTTAGTAGATCCCCAACGCATGATGAACGATGCGTACAAAGATATTGGCACCTTAATGGCTTTCTGCCCGGCACGATACATTGAGAAACGTTGGATTAAATTCACCGAAACCGGATTACACCTAAAAGGAGTTGTATTCGGTTTGGTAGGTCTTATTCCGGCGTATCTTATTATAAATTATCTTCACAGTCCTCTTGTAGAGTGGATAGGCCCACATTGGGGACGGTTTGCTTTCTCCACAGTACTGGTATTTTACTTAGTTACGTGTTATCCGTGGGTATTAAGCCGCGTGTTTAGGCGCAAATGAACTACTCGCTAACTATTTAGGATGGTCTGTATTAAACAGGCCATTTTTATGTACTATAAAAATTTGTATTTTATATAGAGAAATTCTTTTGGGAGATCCTATGAAAAAATTAATTGCTTTTGTTGTATTTTTTACACTTCCTTTCTGTTTGTTTGCAAGCAATCTGCAACAAGCCGAAAAGCTTTACCAAGATGGCGATTTTGCTACTGCTAAAAAACAATTTGAAGAAGTCGCCAAAACAGCTACGGCCGGCATACTGTATCAAGCACAACTACGTATAGCCGCTTGCGAATACATCCAAGGCGAATATCTAACGGCCGCCAAAACAATGTTAAACTATCCGTTACCGCAAGATCCGTTATGGCGCGCCCGTTTCCTGTTATACCGAATTCAAATGGCCCAACAAGTTTCTTGGGCCTACGGCCGTATTTTGGAGGAACGCCAAATTCAAGACAATCAGGATCCCGAGTATTGGACACGCTCAGAGTGGCATAGCCAAATGCAAAAAGATTATGAGCAACTGTGGAATTTACGAGATGATTTAATTAAAGCTCCTATTGCTCAGGAAGTTCTTATTTTAAATGTGAAAGATACCGACACAAAACGTATCCCCACCTTGTTCGACTTTGTCAACCAACAATGGGCAGAATGGGTAGGAAGTACAGAACAAGCACTACCCACTCAATCCCCACGCACCTATTTGGACGGTACAGCCACCCCCATAAAAGCACGTAAAAATCGTCCGAATAAGTTAGCCAGCATTTTACAAGAAGGGTATATATTAGAAGGGACTCACCGCCAAGATGCCCGTATTTTTTGGCACACCGATTACATCCTACTTCCGTTTGACCGAAGCGACTTTTTTGAGTTCAACAACGAGAAACGAGCGACAAGGACAGCCGTTGAACAACTAAATATCCTTAGCGGATTTACTCCCTCTACCAACGTATGGCAAAAAATTAAAGGAGTTCTTAATAATTCTGCCGGACAATATGGGAAATCATATGCAGCCTATAGGACAGCTCAGCTATTATGGAACAAAGAGGAACGTTCACAAGCATTAGCGGTTTGTCAATATGCCGTAAAATCGTTGGAGAAATCGTATTACACGGATCAATGCCAAGAGCTCATCGATCGTATTACAAAACACGAAATTTCCTTTAAAGAACTTCCCGCAGCTTTGCAGCCCCAAAAACCGCAAGTACAGTTAACGCTGCGCAATATCCCTCACGTATATACACGCATTTATCCGGTTACCAAAGCAGAATTAGAGGACTTTTATTTCACCAATCATCGCAATCGTAAAAACAACGCGTGGAGTGACTTAGTCCACTTACAAAATAAAAGCATCCAATCTTTATTGTCTTCTACCAAAGCCTACAAGACATTACAGAACGATATTTCCTACGAAAAACCTTATTTTCCTACCACTCACACGCTTACGTTACCTGCACTAGAGAAAGGTTTCTACGTAGTGTTAGCTAGTGAAGATTCCTCTTTCGATCCCGCCAAGCACACGATCGCAGGTACCGTTATTAATATTACGGATATAGCTTTATTCGTCACTACCGGGATTAATGACAATCCCGAAAAATATGTACGCACACTAGATAGTAAAGACACCTCTTTTACGCCGGAAATCTTCCGAATCTACACCGTCGATTTGAAAACCGGCCAGCCTTTACCGAACGCCAACTTAAATATCATCACAAATTGGAATGGGGCACGAGAACAAAAACAAACCGATTCTAACGGGAAAATAGCTTTATCCCGTAGCCTCAATCTAGCCCGCCATAACGATAATTCTCACATGATAGATGTATGGGCTGAAAAAGGAAAAAGCGCCACCTTCTCCCCCAACAATACCAGTTTCTACTTCTCCCCCAACACGCCTGTTCAGCTGTTCGCTCAAACAGATCGCGCTATTTATCGCCCGGGACAAAAGGTTTCTCTATCCGTACAAGGGTTCCAAGCCACCCCGCGCGGCATGCAAGTCCTGCCTGGCAAACAAGTAGAAATAAAAGTACACAGTATGCAGAACTATAAGCAAATTTTTAAAACTTCCGCCACGCTAAATGAATTCGGCACGATGCAAACCCAATTTACATTACCCGAAGGAAATGAGATATTGCTAGGAGATTTTTCAATAGAGGCAACCAGCAAAATCAATGGCGAAACATTCTTCACTCAACACTCATTCTCTGTAGAAGAATATAAGCGGCCGGAATATGAAATAGAACTAAACGACCCCAAGGCGCCTCTTGCCTATAACAAAACAGGCATTGTCACCGGGAAAGCCACTTATTACACGGGGGCCGCCCTACAAAAGGCCACCGTCAAATATACAATTACCCGGCGCGAATATATTCCCCCCTTCTACTGGTGGCGCATCTGGGAGCCTACTTCTTCTGAACAGATTGCCCAGGGAGAAACGACCACCAATGACAAAGGTGAATTTTCCATTTCCTGGAAACCGGAACCCCAACGCAAGGGTGAAACTGCCACGCAATATACCGTAAAGGCAGAAGTATATGATGAAACGGGCCGTGCGATTGATACATCCCGCACTTATAAAGTAAGCACGTATCCGCGCTTGTTCAAAGTTGATTTTGCGCAGGGTTTTTACGACGTCAACAGACAAACGCCTTTAGCGGACATCACACTCACTAATGCCGACGGGAAAGCCATTACCGGCTCCATAGTTGCCCGTATAAGCCGTGTACAAGATACTCCAAACACAAAAGAAAAGACATCCGGTCAATATGATAGTGAGTACGAATTAGCTACCCCCGGTTCAGGGAGTTCGCTAGACCAATGGTATCAAAATGCCAGAGATATCAGCCTTGTATTTACCAGAACAATTAACTTTAATACCCCCGGCGCACAAACGTTGCAACTGCCCGCGCTGCCCGAAGGCATTTATCGCCTTTCTTTGAAATCTCAACAAGCGCAAGATCAAGCTATCATATTTGTAGTATCTTCACCGAAGTCTTCGCTAAAATTGCCGGATATTACTCTTGCGCAGTATAAAACGTATCACGTTGGCGAAACCGCCCGTGTACTGATCGGTAGTGGTTCGCTCTCCGGATCCAAACGAGTGGAAGTGTATCGCAAAAATCAATTCTTGGCAGCTACGGATTTACTCCCCGCTGGCGCAAGCATTTATGAGTATGTGGTAACGGAACAAGACCGCGGCGGGCTTGGCTTCTCTTGGTTTGGTGCCAGTAATTATACCTTTCATCGCGGGACTACGAACTTAACTGTCCCCTACGACAATCAACAATTGACCGTCACGACAGATATTTCTGAGGTTAATAAACCTGGGCAAACCGTTTTGTGGAAATTACTTGCCAAAAATGCACAAAATTTCCCCATCAATGGGCAAGCCAGCGTTAGCGTGTATGATAAATCGTTAGATTATTACGCCAAGAAAACGAATCCCTTTTCGTTAGATTCTTTGTTTAGACAATATACAAATGCGCGAGGAGCGACCTGGAGCCGTTTGGTTTCCAATTATCTATCCCTCTTTACGGGAAAAACCTCGCGCGAGTGGAAAAACCCGCCACAGTTACCTACGCTTGATTTGGTGATGCCCTATCGCTATTACCGCAATGCTACATATGGCGGAGGAATGAAGATGCTCAAAGCCTCCAAAGCCGCTGCTCCGCAAATGGCTATGGCTGTGATGGATGACAGCATGGACATGGAATGGGGTGCAGAGGCAGAGGAATCCTACGGAGCCGTTGAGTTTGATGCAGAAACTTCGCGCGCTACCAACACAGTGGCCAGCCTCGATCAAAAGGAAGCACAGGCTTCTACTGATACAAGTGCTATCCGTACCGATTTTGCCGAAACTGCTTACTTTAATTCCATGTTACCCGTTAAAAACGGTATAGCCAAAATTAACTTCACGTTGCCGCAAAGTGTAACGACGTGGAATATCCTGGGTTTTGCCATCACCAAAGATGCTCAATTCGGTGATTTTACCGCCAATACCATCACCCGCAAAGACTTTATGGTACGCTTGCACTTGCCGCGTTTTTACCGCGAAAAGGACAAAGGTATTTTGCAAGCTTCGGTAATGAATTTAACCAATCGCAAGCTGACCGTACCTGTCACGATTACAATCACTCAAGATAAGCAAAACAAAGCAGCTGCCTTTGGCATTACCACGTTGACCAAAAACGTAACCGTAGCGCCAAATGCTACGGAATATGTACAGTGGGATATTACCGTTCCAACGGCTCCGGGGCTTTATCAAGTGACCGCTTCGGGGCATAGTGCCGTAGATAGCGACGGTGAACAACGCACGCTGCCCGTGTTCCCCAGCTTATCACGCTTGTTGGCTTCGGCGCATGTGGCTCTTAAAAATGGAACTAATACACTTACCATTACTGAGCTTAATGATGTAAGCGATGCACAAACGGAACTGGCTGCGTTGACGGTAAACCCAAGCTTGGCACTATCTGTATTAAACAGCATGCCCAACGTATTGTCGTCCCCCTACAAAGACTTGATTTCCTCCTTAAACCGCTATGTTCCGTTAGCAGTCGTACATTCTTTCTATACGACGTATCCGCAGCTTAAAGAGGCAGTCAAGAAACTACCTAAACGCTCAGGTCTAACTGCTCCATGGAACGAAACAGATCCCTTGCGCCTAACTATGCTCGAGCAAACACCCTGGCTACAAATTGCTTCCGGCAAACTCCAATGTAATGCCAACATCATTAGTTTATTTGATGATGCGCTTGTAACAAAACGCCTAGCGCAAGAAATTGAAAATGTGAAAAAATTCCAAAATGCAAGCGGTGCGTTTAGTTGGTTCATCGGCGGCCCGGATGATATGTATTTGACGTTGCGTGCGCTAGAATCGTTCTCGCAAGCCATTCAATTTGGCGCCGAAGTACCGCAAGCGCAAGCCAAAAAAGCGATCTCGTATGTCGTTCCTAAAATTGAGCAGCAACTCAAAGAAGATAAAAAGGGATCCGTCGGTGCGGTATCATATGCACTGTATGCCGCGTACACGCTCTCGGCGTTCCCGGCTAACTGGTCACAAGTGGCCGCCGCCAAGCCCTATATCAAAAAATGGGTGGACTACGCCGACGAGCAAGCCCGTTTTATGACGCCGCTGGGGCAAATTTACGCCGCCGCTATTTATCACCGCTTGGGTGATGACGTCAAGGCCAATGCGTATTTAGATAAAGTGCTCGCACGCATGAAATACAACGAGCTCACAGGCGCGTACTTTGCACCGGAAGTGCAAAGCTGGGTATGGTACCAGGATACCATCACCACGCAAACTGTCACACTTAAAACCTTGTTGGAAATTCGCCCGAACTCCGACAAGATTGATCCCATGGTACAATGGCTCTTATTCAACCGCCAAGTAACCAGCTGGAAAAATTCCGCCGCAGCAGCCAAGGCCGTGTTTGCTTTGCTCGACGTAATGAAGGCCAAAGGCGCGCTTTCTTCGACAACTACCTATCAAATTAACTGGGCGGGCACACAAGACAAACGCACGTTCGAGCCGTTTGATTGGACGGAAGATTTGCAATGGATCAAACAAGGCACACAACTTACGCCTGCTGCTTTACAAGCGCAAGTGACCAAACAGGGAAAGATGACAGACTTTGCCTCCCTCAATGTGATTTACACGTCAGCAGAAGCCAAACAGTCTCCCAAAGGAGTGCTTAACGTATCACGCGAATACTTTGTACGTTTCACGCAAGATGACACCCAAAAATTACGCCGCGTGCAAGAAGGCGATAACATCAAAGTAGGCGATGAAGTAGAAGTTCACCTCACGCTTACCGCAGACAGCGCGTTTGAATACGTGCAGCTCACGGACCCCAAACCCGCCGGATTTGAAAGCGCGGAACTGCAAAGCAAATGGACGTGGAACCCGGTGTCTATGTACCAGGAAATTCGAGACGCGGACACGAACTTCTTTATTAACCGCTTGCCGGCTGGCAAAGTAGAACTGCGCTACGTACTGCGCCCGACGGTACCCGGCAAATTCCACGCCAAGCCCGCGCAAATCCAAAGCATGTATGCGCCCGAATACGGTGCGCACAGCGCGGCAGAAACCGTTACTGTGAGCAAATAATCTGCAGTCCGTTAAAAAGCCCCGCTACCTGCGGGGCTTTTTTTAAAACTTAATCGTGTTTTTAAATTGCTTTTCCATCTCGCGCGAGAGGTCTTTTTTCTTTAAAGATTCGCGCTTATCGTAGGTGTGTTTCCCTTTGGCAAGGGCCAGCTTTAACTTCGCCCAACCGTTTTTAAAATACACTTCTAAAGGCACAAGCGCATAGCCTTTAATTTCGGCTTTGGATTCCAACTTGCGAAGTTCCTTTTTGGTAAGTAGCAAGCGGCGCGAACGCGTGGGGTCCAATTCGGCCGAAGAATTAAATTTATAGGGTTTTATGTGCATTTGATATACACGAGCCTGCCCGTTTTCTACACGCACAAAACTTCCCTCCAGGCTCAGTTCTTTTTGGCGGATCGATTTAACCTCGGCGCCCAAAAGTTCCAACCCGGCTTGGTACGTGTCTTCGATAAAATAGTCGTGATACGCCTTACGGTTTGTGCATACCACGAGGACAGACTCTTTCTTTGGCATAGGTATATTATAGCAAAATGCCCCGACTCCTCCAAAAGTAGTAAAATATAGTTATATGATTATCCATGACCAAGAACTTCACAAATCCTTAGAAAAAGGTAAATCTTACACGGACGCGGATGTCGCCCGCATTTTGGCAAAAGCCAAAGAACTAAAAGGCATCTCTTTCGAGGAAGCCGCCATTTTGCTTAACTTAACTGACCGCAAACTTTTAGACCAACTTTTTGAAACGGCCAAATACGTCAAAGAAGCCATTTACGGCAACCGCATTGTACTTTTTGCCCCGCTCTATATTTCTAACATTTGCACCAACGAGTGCGTGTATTGCGCTTTTCGAAAATCGAACACCGCGCTTAAACGCCATGCCAGCACCCGGGACGAAATTCACCAAGAAGTCACCGCGCTACTTCAGCAGGGCCATAAACGCATTTTAATGGTAGCGGGTGAAGCTTACCCCGGCGGCACGTTGCAATACGTTTACGATAGCATTAAAGCCATTTACGAAACCTCTTGGAACGGGCAAACCATCCGCCGCGTAAACGTAAATATTGCCCCGCTTACCTTAGAAGAATTTGCCGAACTTAAAAAATGCGGCATTGGTACGTTTCAAGTATTCCAAGAAACGTATCACAAAGAAACGTACGAAAAGCTACATTTAGCCGGCACCAAGAAAGATTACCAATTCCGCCTAGATGTCATGGACCGTGCCTTACAAGCGGGCATGAACGACGTAGGCATTGGGCCGCTGTTGGGGCTTTACGACCACAAATTTGAAATTTTAGCCACTCTCGAACACTCGTGGTATTTGGATAAAACCTACGGTGTAGGCCCGCATACCATTTCTATTCCGCGCATTGAACCCGCCGAGGGGAGCGAATTTAGTAAGCACCCTAACGAGGAACTCACCGACGACGAATTTAAACAATGCATTGCCGTACTGCGCCTGGCCGTACCTTATACGGGTATTATTTTAAGCACGCGAGAGCGCCCCGAAATGCGTAACGCCTGTTTAGAACTGGGGGTATCACAAATTTCCGCCGCTTCCCGCGTCAACCCGGGCGGATACTCGTACGATAAAGAAAACGGCAGCCAGTTCACCTTAACCGACGAACGTACCCTAGCGCAGGTCATTGATGCCGTGGTGGATGCTAAGCATATGCCGTCTTTCTGCACGGGCTGCTACCGCTTAGGCCGCGTCGGTAAAGACTTTATGGACATGGCCAAACCGGGGCTTATTAAAACCCATTGTTTGCCTAACGCCATGTTCACATTTGCCGAATACTTGGAGGACTTTGCCCCCGCCCCGTTAAAGGCCAAGGGGTATGCGCTTATTGAGTCCACCGCCAAAGAATCCTTTGCCGAAGGCACGCCCATTAGAAAGATGATTGACGAGAATTTGGCAAAGATCAAATCCGGTAAGCGCGACCTGTATTTCTAATAGCGTTTGCTTTATAAAGAATGTATCCCCGATAGTCTTATCGGGGATCTTTTTTTATCCCTTTATTACGTTAATTTGTGCTAGTTCTAGGCGCGAACGAGGAAGGAATACTGCTGGCACGCGCGCGGAGCGCGTAGGTATCCGACCAAGTGAGCAACGACGAAATAGCGCAAATTGGCAAGACAAAAAGAAACCCCCCGCCGTAGCGGGGGGTGTATTCATTCTAATAACGTTGAATTAGAATTTAATTAACATGCCGATTTGACCTTTGAAGTTATCAGGGTCATTGCGGTTGTCACGGCTGTATTCAGTGCCATATTTTTCGTTTTTGGTGTATTTAGCATAACCAAAACCAGCAAATAATTGCACATATTCGTTGTGGTTATATTTGGCGGTTAAGTCAGCTTCATACGTGGTGGCATGACCGGTGCGAGATTGGAAGGTATAGCCATCCAAAGAGAACACCCATTTTTCAAACGGTTTGAAATCTACACCAACGTTGAACAAACGTACACCGTTGTTGCTGTAGTCCCAAATGCCATCACCACCAATCAAGTGGCCCACTAACAAACCGGGAGTATAGTTACCCATCGCCCAGAATTCCCCTTCTTCATTTCCTGATTTAGCATAGAGGAAGGTACCACGAGCAGTTACCTTTTCGATATCGGCAGCTACGTCAGCTTTTACCATATAACCGGTATCGTGATGTTCTTTGACCAAGCGATGACCACCAAAGTTGCGGGCATATTCTACACTAGCGCGAACGGCTTCTACGTTCATGCCGACTTTGGCACCATAGAAACCGCTGTGTTGGTCTTCGTCCGGATCCACGTCCTCACCATGAGCAACGATATCATACCCATATACTTGAGCAGTCAAGTTGTCAGTGACGTTCATTCTGAAGTCAGCACCATAGAGATTGTATTTGATATCCATGAGAGGGAGCACGTCTTGCATATCACGGCTCCAAGCATTCATATCATTGATGGTACCGGCAATCATCGTAAAGGTCTTTACATCATCGGAATAGACCAATTTGGCCGCATCGATGGAGTTGACATAGCCGTTCCATTCGGCGTTATAGTGGTTCGGACCAATGTACATTACGGCGCTATCTTCATCACCATAGAATTGGCGACCGACAGTTAAGTCAAAAGCACAGAACAAGTTATGCAACACAACGTTTGCATTTACCAATTTAACGTTATCCCAATAATCTTGGACGCTTTTACCTTCGTTGGAAACGTTATCGCCCCAGGCATGAGCATATTGGAACATCAAGTTAGCGGTTACGTCTTCTACGAGTTCGGCAGAAAGACCGGCCAATACACGGCCACTCGCACCGCTGTTGTACGGATCCGCGACAAGGGGATCAACATTGTTGTGATGTACATCGCTGGCGATGGTTTGAATTTCGCCTTTTACTTCAACGTTATTAAGTACAGTTGCGCCGACAGGCCAGGACATTACCACGGCCAACAGCACGCCTAATAGTTTCTTCATGAATACTCCTCCTATATAATATATACTCCCTACAAGGTTATTAAACCTAATTTCAATACCCCCGTGCAAGTTTTTTTTAAAATTCCACTTGACAGATTTCTTTTTAAGTAGTATTCTATTACACTTGTTTGACGAGCAACCTCTATCACTCCGATGAGAAAACAGATTTAAAAATACAACCAAAAGCCTAGAATATTCCTCACCAAGCACAAGAAAGCCTCCTAAAAATAAAAATCCCTCGGGCATTGACCGAGGGATTTTAAACTTATTTAAACTAATGAATTACGGCTCTTTTAGAGTAATCGTTCCATCCGGAGCATGCTCGTATACGTCAAAACCTCCGTTCTCGTTAGGCACGCGTATTTCGTATGTCTTTGTTTTCAAATCATGCGATTTAAGCTCATATTTTTTCATAACTTGGCGTTGCACAACCGCAGGATTAATTCTGTGGTGATATTCACTCAAGGTTGTTTCATGCTTTCCTCGTATTAACCTATTCACACCTTGTTGGTGGTGATTTTTGGCACCTCCACGAACAGTAACTCCTACGTGAGTCGAGCGCGGGAAGGGGACAGGTTTAACTCCTCCGTATCGACTTAAAACCGAACCGGTATTCCCGTGGGCTAGACCGACTACTCCCTGGCGATGTAGATTTCTTATCCCGCCACGGAGTGAAACTTTGACAGGCGCAGCCGTAGCAACGGTCGCACATGCAGACAATACTGCCGCTAGGGTAATGACTTGTTTCTTCATACCCTCATTGTAACACAAACTGTATTTCCCCACAAACCCTTTTGGACCTATATGCAAAAATAGGTCCCCTTAAGGAAATTAGTTGAAAAAACGTTTTACTTATTTGACAGAACTGCGAGCTTTTTTGCCTACTAAGCTGTGCAAGTTTTTGCGAGTAGTTTTGGCAATTATTTTGCGGAAGCACCACAACGCCCATATGTTAGGAACAGTCATCATGGTCATAGTAAAAATCGCCAACGCCCACATAAAGCGTGTGGACATGTTGGCCTCTGCCGTTCGGGCCAAAGAATCAAGCACGGTAAAATGCGTAGAGAAAGTAGTCCCGATTACTCCCCCCACAAACACAAACAGCACAAATAGCAAACGTGTGGGTTTAATAAGCACGTTAGAGCCCTTGCACAAAAACTGGAGTGCTTTCTCCGTGTAATATCCCCAGCCAATAATTGTGGTAAATGAAAATATGACGAGCGAGAAAACCAAAATCGGCGTACCTATATAAGGTACCGTTTTAAAAGCACTGTTACATAAGTTGGCGGCGTAAACGTTGGGATTGGTGTAATCCCCCGCCAAGAGAATTACAATTCCCGTCAAGCTGCAAATAAAAATAGTCCATGCTACCGACGTAGCTGACACAATAGCCATCTGCGTGGCACTGCGTGTGCGCGCCGCAGCCGCCGCCATCGAAGCGCTCCCTAACCCGGCTTCGGTTGTCAGCACCGCGCGAGTCACCCCCGCTGTTACACCGGGGAGCATCGCTTGCAGGAGGCCAATAATACCCACCCCCATCGCACCCCCCAGGGCTGCTTTGCCGGTAAAGGCTCCTTTAAATACTAATAAAATAGCGTGCGGAATATGTGTAAAATTCATCACAATCACAATAAGCGCTATTAATAAATAGAGAACGCCCATAATAGGAACTAACCACTCTGAGTACGAAGCAACCCGCTTGACACCGCCCAACACGACCGCTGCCGTAGAAATCGCCACAAACAACGCGGTATACCATGGGTTTACGTTGTACCCTTCCCGCAACGCGTCGGCGATGGAGTTAGATTGCAAAGCGCTTCCCGCCGTCAGGCCCATGAGCACAGCGCCCACTGCAAATATAATTGCCAACCATTTGAATTTTAAGATATTGGAAAGATAATACATCGGGCCGCCGACATATTCCCCATCGGTAAGGCGCACGCGGTATTTAAAAGCAATCATACATTCACTATATTTAATAGTAAAGCTAAAAAAACCCGCTACTACCATCCAAAATAGTGCACCCGGCCCGCCTTCCGCCACGGCAGTAGTTACGCCGATAATACTGCCCGTACCAATCGTAGCCCCAATCATTACCGCCAAGGAACCAAAACTACTGACCATCCCTTCGCTTTCGGCTTTGGCTACGGATAGTTTTACCGCCGGCAACGTATATTTTTGGATAAAACGTAACTTAATGGTAAAATAGATTCCCAGGAAGAGCAAAAGAAAAATCATCGGAGGTCCCCAAATAAGCGCATTGAAGCCGTTCATTGCATCATATACATGTTGTAATGTCGGCTCAGCATACAACGCTTTAAAGGAGCCTATAAATTGGTAGATTATATCCATACTTCTTTTCCTCTTCTAAACAAAGCACTTTATCATTTTACTATATTTAAATGGGGTACGCACATCGACCCGCCCTCCATTAAATTCCTTTTTCGATAAACTGACTAAATATAGTTACATTAAAATAGGTCTAATGGCCCCATCCGCCTAGGCCTAAATGCCCTCTTGGCCTAGGTCTAAAGACCCAGGAAATTTTTCCCAAAAGGCCTATGTTTAAGATATACCGTCTATGAAACAGCACAAGCGGTTATATTGGAATAGAGGAGAAAATAATGAAAAAAATAGCGTGCCTACTAGCAATCCTTTATATCGGTGGAATCGGGTTTGTACAAACGGTTTACGCCTTTGACTATGACAACGTAGTCTCCGAGGCCAATGTCCCGTCTTCAAATGTATTGGCTACGATTACAGCCAACCTTGAAGAGCAGACCGTTTCTCTACCCCAGGAAACTTATGGGCGTTTTACGTTGGCTAACCCTAAAATTGATGTTGGCGATATGACTATAAATATCGAAGTTGTTGCCCAGGAAACTGAAAAGCCTTTAAAATTACATATCTCAAGAACAGATAAAGAAAATAGGGATGTGGACGTCCAACATTGGGCACAAAACCCGATACAGCTTAAGACGGAAAATGGAGAAGGAGAAACTCTCGTGGAAGTTGATGGCGTTAAAGAAAGCACATCTTTCCGTGTCCTCAACTTGGCGTGGACAGACACCGAAGGAAAAGTACATAACGAATTCATCGGCAGAATATATTAAAACTCTACCCCATACATAAAAGCCCCGCACGCAGCGGGGCTTTTTGTAATAACTACAAATTTATTCAGCTATTTTCACTTCGGGGAAAAGTTGTTTCGGAGATTTTAAAGGTTGGCCTTTGTCTGTGGCAAAGGATATTCTGTATCCATCATACAACCCCGTCATTCCTCCCAGTTCTCGCGACATATCTAAGGTAAGCGGATGCACCTTCCCCAAGGGTTCCAAATGGATGTAATATCCCTTTTCCAATGCCTTCTTTACATATAGCTGATCTATTTCTGTAAGCACAACCCCCGTAATACCATCATTGGAAAGCACTTTATTGGCTAATAGGTCTTCTCCTTCGTGCGTTAACTTATAGTGAACATCCAATTGCTCATACGCAAGACGGGCCCCTTTTTCACTAATAGGGGCTTTTTGAACGGCCTCTCTCCACCCTGCGGCTTTACTTTGGTTGAACGAAATCCATTGTTGATTTTTGAAGTCCAAAATAAACGCTTCCCGCAGCGGACCTCCCTCTTGGGTTGCCATGCCAATCACAAAAAACCCGGGCAAACTCTCAGATTTTGTACTCATCGTGCTGCGATAAGCCCGTTCCATAGCCTCCGGGAGCGTTTGATCCGCGTGCCATCCCTTTGAAAGCACATATTCTATATTGTTTAACCCGGCGAAACATTTCCCGTAATATCTAGCCTCTTGGCCGGGGTACACCTCCGCCAGGCGGTTTTCCATATCTTTAAGGAATTGTTCTTTACCTAAGAGCGTCTTCCACGGTTGATCCATATATCCGTTAACCGGGGTTTGCGCATATTCTGCTAAAGAATAGGAAGTATGAGCCTTCTTGGCTACATATTCGGCTGATAATAAACGCGGTTTGACTGCTACTAAACGGCGTATTTTGTTTTGCAATTTATGTAAAAGAGGTGGATGTGAATAAACTTGGCGAGCTTGATAATAATGACTGGTTATCATGGGCGAGGAAGGATTCATAATTTCGCGCGCGACAGACGGGCTGCTTACCGCAACTCTTTTGCGCAACACACGTTTGTTTAACACTTTAGCACTGCGGCTAATCGCACGACCCGTTGGCATTTTTAGCGGCTTAATACTAATTGCAAACGGACAAGTTGCCAAAAACATTACAGCGGTACATAAACAAATTTTTTTCTGCATTTCCGGTTGCTCCATCTGATAAATTAAAATTGTTCACTTTCAGTGTATACCTCATTTTAACTATTTCGCTTAAAGTAGTAAATGCCCTTTAGTCCTAGGAGCCCATCTGGACCCAATACGCACAAAGCCCCGCACGCAGCGGGGCTTTTGAATTATCTTGTTGTTTAAAAGCGTTTATTCACGCGCAATTGAAAAGACATGTAACTCAAGTTGCGGTTTCCTTTGCTCTTAATGGGAGAGGGTGCCCCATCGGTCAATTTGTCATAGTCATAAGAAAAACCGTTTAAACGGGCTTCTAACCCCCAACTCCAACCGCTATGGCCAATATCGCTTTCCAACCCGGCACCGATAAACCAACCAAACGAGTTATCGGTAGCACTTTTATGATAATGCAAAGAGCCGGAGTCAACTTTCATCTTCTGTTTGGATGACACCAACCCCGCGCCTACGGGCACGTACAAACGGAAACGATTTTGCGGGTTTAAGGTAAACCGTGCCGAAAGCATCGCGTTAAAAAGCCGGCTGTTCATTTCTTCATCATCGCCGGAACCAACGAAATTCACATCTCCCCCATCAAAAAACGCAGCTGACAGATCGGCCCCTAGGCCAATATGTTCTTCCACGGTGTAATAGTAGGCAAGGCCCCACTCGTCTCCTAAGGTTCCCCAGTCTAAGGTATCTCCATAATTGGAATAAGTAATTCCTGAATTTTGCAGTTGAAAACCCAAACCAACGCGCCCGCCAACCATATGCTGCCCCACTTCCAGCTGGGCAAATGCGGCGGTGCTTAAAAACAAAGTTACAAACACAAATAATAGTTTCTTCATAACTCATCCCACAAGTGATCTTTTCTAGTATCTTATCAAATTTTGCTATATTTGAATAAAGGATATTATATGGGATATTGTACCGATTGGTGTACAACCAAAGCCGACGAAATTTACCACAACACCGAGTGGGGCCGCCCCTTGCATGATGACCGCAAGCAATTTGAATTTTTAATGCTTGAAGTAATGCAATGCGGGCTTTCCTGGCAGTTAATGCTTAAAAAACGCGCTATTTTTCATCAATGTTTTGACAATTTTAATTTCAACAAAATCGCCCGCTACACCGCCACAGACATTAAACGTATTTTGAACACTCCCGAAATGATCCGCTCCGAACGTAAAATTAAAGCCGTTATTCAAAATGCACGCGCCTTCCTACGAGTACGTAAAGAGTTCGGCTCGTTCAGCACTTTTTTGTGGAATTACACAAACGGCAAAACCATCTTTTAAAAAACGCGGGTTCACCTTCTTGGGGCCAGTTACGGTATATTCCCACTTGCAGGCCTGCGGCATTATCAATGACCACAGCGCAGACTGCCCGCTATTCCAACTAATCAACCAAAAACATCCCACTGTAAAAAAACCGCGTGACCAAGAGTCTTTTTAATTTTTTGTTTATTTTTGTGGGAAAAACCCTCATAAAAAGGTAAAATAGTGTGTAGCCGCTTTTGGTAATTTTACAGGGAACTGATTTATAGATAAATGTATTTTTCGCGCGTATTAAAAATCCTCTGCATCCTGGGACTCAGCCTATTTGCCGCTCCGAATGCGCGGGGCGAAAGTACATTGGTACAATCCTGTAAAGATAGCATTGTCACCACCTGGACCGAAAGCCGCCTGGAACTGATTATTCCCGTCAACACTTGGCATAATCGTTCCAGTTATACTCACGAACAAATTGAAGATTATAACGAACGCCCCTGGGGCGGTGGCTTGGCTAAAACACGTATAGACGAAAAAGGCAACCGTCACCGCATTTTGGCACTTGTGTTTCAAGATTCTTTTAATAGCGCCGAGCCAACGTTCGGTTATTCCTGGCAAGCAGTTTGGTATCCCGAAAATACCGTTCGCCCCACGCTAGGGGTTGTAGCCGGAGTCACGTTCCGCCATAGTTATGACTGGATCCCCATTCCCGCTGCTATTCCCGTAGCAGGGTTGGATATAGGGCATTTTTCGTTGGAAACCACGTACTTACTTGGGTTTGATGTATTATTTACTTGGGTTACGTGGCGGTTTTAATAGAACGAGCTGGGCTCTGAAAAATTATCCATAATCTTATATCCAGCCGACACAATTTTGCTATACTATAAGTGTATGAGAGTAAGAAAGTTTCTGCTTTTTTTCTGTTTGTTAATTACCGCAACGTCAGCCCACGCTGCTACTGAGCCACCCACAATTGACTTTGGTACAGTATACTACTGTCCGGATGGTGAAGGGGCACAGACGGTAGCCGTTTCGGACGCAAGCGCCGTGACCACCAAGGGGACCGGGGGTGGTATTGATAGCCAAAGTGGCGGGGCTGCCGGAGTGTATGAAGGCCATTACAACATGACGGTAACCTACTAATTGAAACAAAAGTTTAAAAACACCCCCACCCGGGGGTGTTTTTATTTTATTCCGTTAGGAACTTACCCTGTCCATATTTCCCTTTACGTTTACATCAAAAATTTATAACTTATAAATATGATTGCGGTCAAAACCAAAGATGACTTTATAATCTATACTTTAGAAGGTGTTCTGACTGGGACAGAACACATTGATGTGCCCACTTCCGGGTTAGACAATAAAAAAATACAACTGGTAGGCCAAAATGTTGACTCCTGGAACACGGACTTCGTAATCACTCTTTTCAATGCATTAAAGCATATCCCCCAAGAAAATATTACTTATTCCAAATTACCAAAGGGCATGGAGCAACTACTTCGTTTGGCCTTTCAAGCCCCTTATAAAGAGCAAGAAATTCCCCCAAAAAAACTCCCCTTTCTGGAACGCATTGGCGAGTTAGGCATCCTCTTTTGTCGCAGCGTCAAAAAAGGAGCTACATTTATCTGTGAGTGTTTATCTTCTTGGGGAAGACAACTGATTGGCAATGCCGTCTATCGCAGCAAGGATTTTTGGATGATTTTAGCCGATTGTGGCCCTAAATCCATCTTAATCGTATCGCTCATCAGCTTTATGGTCGGGCTCATTTTGGCCTTTGTAGGTGCCATACAACTTAAAACCTTTGGCGCACAGATTTACGTGGCTAGCCTAGTTACCATCGGCATGACGCGTATTATGGGGGCCATCATGACAGGCGTTATCATGGCCGGCCGAACGGGTGCCTCTTATGCGGCCACTATCGGCACTATGCAAGTTAACGAGGAGTTAGATGCCTTGCAAACCATGGGGATTTCGCGAACCGACTTTTTAGTCCTACCGCGCATGAACGCGCTGCTGCTCTGCATGCCTATTTTGATTTTACTCTCAGACTTTATGGGTATCGTGGGTGGCTGCTTTGTGTGTGTGCTGTTCTGGGATATCCCGCTGTCGGAATACATTAAATATGCCGTTAATTCTTTTTATTTGACCAATTTCCTCGTGGGCGTTTTCCACGGCATTGTTTTTGGACTTATCATTGCTTTATGCGGGTGTTATTTCGGCGTGAACTGTGGGCGTAATGCCGATAGCGTAGGAACTGCCACCACGAATGCCGTAGTATATGCCATTGTGTGGATGATTGTAATGACAGGTATTTTAACTGCCGTTTGTGAAGGGTTGGGGGTCTAATGAAACCAGATCCTATTATTCGTGTCAAAAACGTAAGCATCGGTTATGATGGTAAAGTCATCATGAAGGATTTATCGTTTGATATCCCCAAAGGTGATATCTTCATCATCATGGGCGGATCCGGCTGCGGGAAAAGCACGCTGCTGCGTACGCTGACCGGTCTCATCCCCGCACAAGCCGGGCAAATCTCCATACGCGATATAGATTTCATCAATGCCAATTCAAAAGACAAATTGGAAATTATGAAAAATAGCGGTATTTTGTACCAAGGCGGTGCCCTGTTTAGTTCCATGTCCTTGGCAGAAAACGTAGCCCTTCCTTTGCAACAATATACCTCGTATTCGCAAGACAAAATCAACCAAATTGTAGCGTTTAAGTTGGCCTTGGTGGGACTATCGGGCTACGAGGAGTACTATCCCTCTGAAATCAGTGGAGGCATGCGTAAACGCGCAGGCCTGGCGCGTGCATTGGCGTTAGACCCCGAAATTGTTTATTTTGACGAACCCTCCGCTGGGTTGGACCCTGTCAGCTCCAAAAATTTAGATGATTTGATATTGGAAATTAACAAAACGTTAGGCACAACAATTATTGTGGTAACGCATGAATTATCTTCTATTTTCGCCATCGGGAAGAATAGTATTTTCTTGGATAAAACGATTCACACTATTTCGGCAAAAGGGAATCCAAACGAACTGTTGAAGAATCCCCCCAACCGACAGGTTTATGAATTTTTAACAAGAGGAGAAAGTTATGAAAAGAGAACCAAATAAAAAAGTAGTCGGACTTTTTTTAGTAATCGGTTTTGCCTTATTTTTAGGACTAATCGGGCGGACGGTTTTTTATAAAATACATGCAGATACAAAAGACCTAGCCGTAATGTATTTTACCGAATCATTACAGGGCCTCTCAGAGGGATCTCCCGTTATATTTCAAGGAGTAGAGGTCGGTAAAGTCACGCGCATAGTACTAGTGACTAATAAAAATGATTTGAACTTTCATGTGGCGGTCTATATCCGCTTCAAAGAAACAGATATTATCAGTGAGGGGTCTCTTTGGGAAAAATTGTGGAAAAAAGAGAAAGAGGATTTGGATTTTTTGGACCTCATGATTAAAGAGGGGCTTCGAGCTCGGCTGGCCTCCCAAAGTTATTTAACAGGGCAACTGAGGATTGATTTGGTCATGTTACCGGATACAGAGGCCACCATGTTTGAGAGTCCTAAAAAGGAGGATATCCCGCAAATTCCGACCGTTTTATCCCAAAAAGAAGAACTTGTCCGTGGACTCAATAGAATTAAAATTCAAGAAACACTTGAAAAATTTAACGCGGTGACAGAAACATTGGGCAAAGAATTACCTGTTTTATTGCCGACGCTAACAGACAGTGCCAAAAATCTAGATAAAACGTTAGTGCGGGTATCTGATAATACAGAGGAGACCCTTGCTAATTTAAATGAAACGCTACACGAAGTTTCCGATGCAGCCAAATCGTTACAAAATCTGACAGATTATTTAGAACAACATCCAGAATCCCTCATTAAAGGAAAAAAAGGAGAATAATATGCGATTACTAAAAATCATTATTCCTTGTTTGCTACTCGGTGCGTGTGTGTTTGGAACTAGCAAAAATGCCAAATTCTATACACAATCCGCTACCTCAATCAATCCTATCTCTACTACCTATACTGCCTTTGTAGGGGTTAATCGGGTCCAGCTTCCCAGATACATCGATCGGCCGCAAATACTGACGCAGCTCAAGGATTCTGCGCAAATTAACATTTCCGAGTACAACCGCTGGGTGGAATTACCTTCCATTTTGACAACGCGCGTGTTAACGGAAAATTTGGGCACACTCCTCCCCGCAGCGCAAATCAAAATGAATCAACTTAAAGGGGACGGGTTCGATTGGATTGTCTCTGTGGAAGTTAGTGAAATGAATGCCGTTTTAGGTGATAAAGCAGAGCTCGTGGCATGGTATACAATTAAAAATAAGTCTACAAAAATGCTTGCCCGCCAAAAATTTGCCAATACTGTTGAAATCGGCAAAACGTACGATGATTTAGCTCAAGGATATAGTCAATTGTTGGCGCAACTGAGCCAAGAAATTGCGGGCGTTTTGATTAAAAAGTAAATTTGTGGACATATTGTGCTACAATATACACAGATAAAGATTTATAATGATTTTTTCAAGGGAGGAAAATATGAAGGTACTACTCATTAACGGAAGTCCACACAGAGAGGGATGCACTTTTACGGCATTAAATGAAATTGCCACCACACTTCAAAAAAACGGCGTTGAGTCCGAAATTTTCCAAATCGGCATGAAACCGATTGCTGGCTGCATTGCTTGCGGTAAATGCCGCCAAATCGGCAAATGTATTTTTGATGATGATGGCGTAAATAAAATAGCCGTACGCCTAGACGAGTTTGATGGCATTGTAATTGGTTCCCCTGTATATTATGCGGGGCCTGCGGGTCAAATTTGTGCATTCTGTGACCGGTTATTCTTCTCTAAAGCCCCTAAAATGGCAGGCAAATTGGCAGCGGCCGTAGTAGCTTGCCGCCGCGGTGGTGCTTCCGCCGCGCTGATGCGTCTGAACAAATATTTCGGCATTACCAATATGCAGGTGGTAGGATCTCAGTATTGGAACATGGTACACGGTTTTAGACCCGAAGATGTGCTCAAAGATAAAGAAGGTATGCAAACCATGCGCACATTGGCACAAAATATGGCCTGGCTCTTAAAATGCATTGAGGCCGGCAAAAAAAGCGGTATTAACAAGCCGCAATATGAACCCATCACATTTACAAACTTCATCAAATAAAAATAAATGGACAAAATACACAAGCCGCCTCTAGTTAGAGGCGGCTTGTTATGTTAATCATAGGTTATGTTATTGCCACTTGCATTTAACGGCACACAATTCTTCTTGCGTCTGCGTATGGATAAGCGCATGTAGCGTATTATGTTCGTCTAGTTTTTGAACTTTACAGGTAAGTTGCTCGCCGCATTTAATTTCTTTTTTAAATACGATGTCTACGTCCTTTAGTTTCTTGTCGTGTTTCCACGCATAAGGTAGCGGCTCTAGCGCCCAAACAATGTAATTGCCGTTGTTGGCATGCATATTTACGTCAATATCGTTGTAGCGTACTTTAAAGGTTTCTTCGTAATCGGTCTGTGTAAGCGCGGGTATTTTGCTAAATTTTAAATCCGTTTCCCCGGGAACAAATTTAATCATATTTTCGTTGTTTTTTAGCACTTCTCCCACATGGGCGATTTCCAACGTTTCGCTATTCACCAGCGCCCACACACTAGATGCCCGCCCACACAACTTACCGTCGCTAAACATTTCAAAATTACGATACGCAAACAGGCGGTTATATCCGCGCGGTTGAGTCCTAATAGTGAGTGGCCTTCCATGGACGGGATAATCGGCAAATTCAATGCGGTATTTCAGGAGCACCCACATCAGTTTTTGCGGGTAAATAGTAGAATAACCAAACCCCAACTTTTCGGCACTTTCCGCCGCCAAATCTTGAAAAAAATTGAGCAGCGCAAACGGTTTTAACCGGTCGTTACAGTCGCTGTCCGAATAACGAATATGTATCGTCTTTTCCAGTATTAAATCCTGCATAATCTTCCCCCTCCGCCTGTTAAATTCTTCCTTTAAACTCAAAACCAATTTTCTCCACAGCTTCTTTGATTTCTTCATCGGTGGGATTACCTTGTACATAGGCCTTTCCCTCGCTCACATTTACCGTTACTTTTTTGACAGATTTTAATTTGCCGATGGCGTTTGTTACGTTGACTTTGCAATGATTACAATTCATGCCGTCAATTCTAAACACGGTGGCCTTTACCAAGTCAGTATCGTTGGCCACTTTCGCTTGTTCTCTATGTTTTTTAAGCAACATAGCATTTATAAAAAGGGCCAGCAGTATGACCGAACAAATCACCTTAAAACAATAGAAATGCCCATGTTGGTGCGCTGTCATCGTAAAATTAGAAACATCAAACCAACCGGCGGGCAGGAAGTTATCTATAATAAGGCCCGAAGCAATAGCCCCTATCACTAGCGTCGTCAAATAAAGGGCAAATGTTTTTTTCCCCAACACCTTACCGATTACCAACATAGACGCAATATTGGCTGCCGGCCCCGCCATCAAAAGAACAAGCGCCGTTCCCGGGCTCATCCCCTTTAGCATAAGCGCGATGGCTATGGGGATGGATCCCGTCGCGCAGACGTACATAGGAACGGCCACCAATAGCACAAGCAACATCGTCAAAATAGTATTATGACCAAACATCATAAAAAAGTTATCCGGCACAAAATAGGCAATCAACCCGGCAACGATTAAGCCGAATAAAAGCATCTTCCCGATATCTTCCATCATCTCCACGTAGCCGTATTGAAATATTCTCTTTAATTTTTGGATAAAAGATAACTGGGTTTCTTGTTTCTGTTCTGCAACTTGAACAGGAGTTACGTTTTGCTGCGAAGTAAAAATGTTGGTAGTGAGCCCCGCAAACATAGCGGTAAACAGGGCCACTATCGGGCGGATAATGGCAAAGGGAAGCCCAAGCAAAGAATAGGTAGCAATAATGGAGTCCACCCCTGTCTGTGGTGTGGCGATTAAAAAAGCAATCACGGATCCTTTAGAAGCACCTTCTCGGTACAAGGCCATAGCCGTGGGAATAACGCCGCAAGAACACAACGGCAAAGGAATCCCAAATAATGTTGCGTACAAAACCGATACCCAATTGTTTTGGGATAGATATTTGGAAAATAATTGTTGCGGCACGAGGACATGTAAAATTCCGGCAAATAAAAACCCTAGCAACAGGTAAAACGACATCGTGTTAAATATTGAAAATATAGTTACGGCTATTTCTTTTATAAATTGCATGTGGAAATCTCCCCTTTGGCTCTTTATAGTATAGCAAAATACGGCGGACTGCTTTTCACTTCATTTAGAATTTTCCCCCCTTCTATTTAACTCTAAAAAGTAGAACTAACACAATAAATGATAAAATAAAAAAGAAATAAAAATTATTGAGGAAAACCGATATGGAAACCACATCGGACATGCACTCTTTGGCGGCCGCGCGTGAAACAGTTATTGTCAAAACCAGTATCATTGGCATCGTAACCAATGTGTTACTTGCCTCATTTAAAGCCGTTGTGGGATTGCTGGCCAATTCAATTGCCATTATTTTGGATGGGGTAAATAACCTCTCGGATGCCTTATCTTCACTTATCACAATTATCGGGGCTAAACTGGCCGGTAAACAACCGGACAAAGAACATCCCTTGGGGCATGGGCGAATAGAGTATTTAAGTGCTATGCTCGTGTCTGCCATCGTACTCTACGCCGGGATTATCGCGCTAATACAATCATTCAAAAAAATACTTCATCCGCAAGAAGTTAACTATTCTGCCTTGACGCTGACCGTGCTGGTGGTGGCCATTGTAGTCAAAATTATACTTGGGCGGTATGTAAAAAAACAAGGCAAACAGGTTCATTCGGGGGCACTTGTGGCATCGGGTTCGGATGCATCGTTTGATGCTATTTTGTCGGCCTCGGTGCTGGCATGTGCGGTGTTATATTTGTGTTGCGGCATCTTATTAGAGGCCTATGTAGGCGCGATTATTTCGCTCTTTATTATTAAAGCCGGGCATGACATGTTGCAAGAAACATTAGATGATATTTTAGGGCACCGTCCAGACGCCTCCTTAGTCAAACAGGTAACACAAATTATCCAAGCCGAACCCGGCGTACACGGCGTATATGATCTACTCATTAACAACTACGGACCAAATAAAAATTACGCTTCTTTACACTTAGAATTAGACGATACATTGACTGTAGCAGAAGTAGACAAACTAACCCGAAAAATAGAAAATGATGTATTTCGTCAAACGGGGATTATTTTAACCGGGGTGGGAGTGTATGCTTTTAACACCAGCGATGCGGAAGCAGCGCAAATGCGCAACCAGGTGCAAAAAATAGTACTCTCGCACGATTGGGCCTTGCAAATGCATGGGTTTTATTTAGATACTGCACAAAAGAAACTGCAATTTGATGTAGTGCTGAGTTTTGACGTAGAGCACAAAGAGGCCATCAAAACCTTAACCCAAGAAGTACAAGCTGCCTTTCCCGACTACGCCATACACATCACGCCGGATATAGATATTGCAGACTAACTTTGGCTCTTTTCCTCCGCCTACGCTTAACTGCAAGGGAAGCCTTTAATGTCCCAAATATGCAAAAAAGGGCATAGCAAAATTGCTACAATAGCCAAAGAGGTAAAAATATGAAAAAGATAATTATAGGGTTGGTTTTGTTAATAGGAGTATTTCCTGCTTTTGCGGATACCATTTCCACCGACAAAAGCGGTTTTGACAAGATTTATAACGTCATTGATGACGCTGTATTTGATTTGCGTTATTATTCGCCGTATAATTTTACCGGCCACAAAATTAGAGGTTATAAAGCCCCTGTGGCGTACCTGACCAAAGAGGCTCTGCAAGCATTGGCGGTAGCTGCGGCCGATTTACGTGCACAGGGTTACCGCATTTTAGTATGGGATTCGTACCGCCCGCAAAAAGCTGTAGACCATTTTGTAGAGTGGATCAATGACCCCAGTGACCCGGGGAATAAAAGTTTTTATCCCGAGTTGGAGAAATCGGACTTAATTGCCGGTGTCTATATTATGCCCAAATCCGGCCATACACGCGGGAGCACCATTGATTTAACCATCATCAAGCAAGACGGCTCTTTTGTAGATATGGGAGGAACTTTTGATTTATTTAGTCCTATCTCTCACCCGGATTACAAAAAACTAACCAAAAAGCAAAAACACAATCGCCAAACCTTGCGCGACGCTATGGTAAAGGCGGGCTTTAATCCTCTTGATTCGGAGTGGTGGCACTTTACGCTCAAAAACGAGCCGTACCCGGATACTTACTTTAACTTTGACGTGGAGTAAGCATGAAAAAACTTCTCTTATTTCTGTTTGCGATAGTTTTACTCACGGGTTGTACGCACCAACTAAAGAAAGATAATCTTTCGCTTTGGAACGATACTGCCCCCGCTAAACAAGCACTTGTAGATTATGTGCAAACGGTCACAGACAAAAAATCGCCCGATTTTATTCCGGTAGAAAACCGCGTGGCCGTGTTTGACTTGGACGGAACACTTATATTGGAAACAGACCCGACCTATTTTGATTGGGCACTGTTTGAACACCGCGTATTGGATGACGCTAGTTACAAACCTACCCAAGAACAATTAACAGCGGCCAAAAACTCGCGCGAGAAAGGCATTTTTCCGTCGTTAAATAATAACCGCGAAAAAATGGTTTCCGAAGCATACCAAGGGCTTACGGTGCAAGAATTTTATGATTTTGTCCGTGCGTTTATGCAGGAAGACCAACCCGGTTTTGAGGGTATGAAACGCGGAGATATCTTCTATAAACCTATGCTGGAAGTGGTGGAATATCTGGTCAAAAATAAATTTACGGTTTACATTTGCAGCGGCACGGACCGCTTGACCGTCCGCCCTCTTATTGAAGCCAATATGCCTTATATTCCCAATACCCAAATCCTCGGTTCCGACAGCACGATTGTGGCGAGCGGACAAGGGAGAAAAGATGGGCTTGAGTATATATTTGAAAAAGGCGACAAACTCGTTTTGGGCGGTAAAAACCTCGTTAAAAACCTGCAAATGAACAAAGTATCACTCATTGAGCGGGAAATCGGCGTACAGCCCGTACTGGCCTTTGGAAATACGTTTAGTGATGCCAGCATGGTAAACTACACCATTTACAACAATAAATACAAAGCCCTCGGCTTTATGCTTGAATGTGATGATTTGGAACGCGAATACGGCAACCTGAAAAAAGCTCAAAAAATGCGCGAGGGGTGTGAAAAATACGGTTGGATTTGCGTGTCCATGCGCGACGATTGGAAAACCATTTACGGTGACGGTATCAAACGTCGTTAGTTGTAAGATTACCCCCTACGGAAAAATTATGACTTCTACACTGCATACAAACATTTTGGGAATTGATTTTGAAAATCCGTTTTTGCTGGCTTCCGCCCCGCCGACAGCACTGGTGGAAAGCATTGATAAAGCATTTGGAATGGGATGGGGCGGAGCCGTACTTAAAACGATCACGCCCGACGACTTGGAAATGAATGAGGCCTCCCCGCGCTATGCAGTGCTGACGGATAAAAAGCGCATTATCGGGTTTCAAAACATTGAACTTTTAAGCCATCAAACCATAAAATACTGGTGTGAAGGTATTAAATATCTCAAACACAAACACCCGTCCAAAATAATTATTGCGAGCATTATGTCCCCGGTAGATAAAACCGCATGGCAAACGCTCGTTAAAACCTTAAACGATACACCGGCCGACGCATTTGAACTCAATTTTTCGTGCCCGCACGGAATGCCTGAAAAAGGTATTGGTATGGCCATCGGAACGGATGCGGAAGTATCGGCACAGATTACGGGTTGGGTGAAAGAAGTGGCACAGAAACCTGTGTTTGTGAAACTTTCGCCCAATGTAACCAACATAGCCGCTATTGGACAAGCCGTAGAAAAAGCGGGGGCAGACGGTCTTGCTGCTATCAATACGGTGCAGGGTTTTATGGGAATAGATTTGAACACATTGCGCCCTGTGTTGAATGTAAACCGCAAAACCACTTTCGGCGGATGTTCCGGCCCCATAGTACGCCCAATCGGGTTACGTTGTGTGGCACAGTTGCGCCAAACAAGTAAGTTACCCATTTTAGGACAGGGCGGTATTTCTACGTGGGAAGATGCCGCGCAATATATTGCTGCTGGAGCTGATGCAGTGCAAATTTGTACGGAAGTCATGCTTAATGGATACAAAATTATCGGTCCACTTCTCAAAGGATTGCACGATTATTTAGATGCCAAAGGATTTGCAGATATTAACGCGCTAAAAAACAAAGCAGTTGAGTTGCTTACCACGCACAAAGCATTGCAAAAAACGCCGCCCTCTTGATCGACGAGATGGCCACAGACAGCTTCCTTCTGAATCTTGGCGTCGGGATCCCCGGCGCGGTCGCGGACCATATCACCAATCCCAATATCTATATCCACGCCGA